>CAKKRP010000076.1 GCA_919902765.1 Gammaproteobacteria bacterium
TCATGTCGTTTCCCGGGCAGTTGCTGTGGACGATTATGAATAGTGAGGGTGGGGAGGATGGATCAGGTATAACTCCTCTCCCCGAGTATCCGCCGCAACCAGGAGGTAGAAGTGGTGAAAAGGTCAAAGATGCGGTAGGGCCGCCAAATAGTGCGATTCCGAGTACCGGGAGTTCTATATGGATTACCGATAGTAACGGTAATGTTGTGGTTGATGTTACTCCCCTGCGTGCCAAAGACGTGACACCCGGTAGCGGATTTGGTCCAAAAAGGGTGCCCACGAATGAAGAACTTAAGTTATGGGAAAATGTTAAGAAGGGGGGTAAATAATATGGAAAAAAGCATAGATAATACGGTTGATATAAATAAGCTACTAGTGATTTTTCAGAGTGCTTTGCGATCATTATTATCTTATGCGGAGGAATTAAATATTCCGTGGAGGGAACCAGAAAATTATCATGACTGGGATGTTGTAGCAGAAGGTGTATATGCGGGATTCGTATCGTCCATTATAAGTAATAATCTGGAGGAGAGAGGTAAGTTTCCGCTTATTCGCTATGATCAGAGAGTAAGTAACTATGTCGGGCTCAGTTTTGTAGGCATGGAAATTTCAAAAAAAGTATGCCCTTTTGTATGTTTGGAGACTACGCTAGTTCCGTTTGATACCTGTTTGATGGCAGAAATAGATTCGGAAGCAGAATTTGTTAGGTACGTTCGTATTCCATTTTCGGAAAGTTGCTTTGTGGTTGCGGCGGTTGATAAAGATATGTTAGATATTTTAACGAAAGTAAATATGTGACAATAGTGTATGCGAGTTCGTTGGTAATGGTGGCAATTAGAATTAGCAAGAGTATGACAGAGAAAATGCCAAGACTCTATGGTGGGACGGTTCATGAATGTCGCCGTAAAAAGTTTTGAAAATATGGATGCTGTAAATAAATAGGCGTCTCGGATTTAGTAAAATAATGGCCTGAGCGGAGTTTAAAATGAAACGAAAATGGGTTAGATCGATTTTAACGGCGTGCGTGATGTTATTCGGCGTCACGCTGGAGGCTAACGCGGCAGCAAATTTGGTGTTGTATAGTGCGGGGAATTACAATAAAAAAGAGACTTTTTATGTCTCCGTGCAGTTGGCGATAACCGGTACAACCGCGTCCCCCAGCTATCAAGCGGCGCAATTCGATATCACATTTCCCGCAGATCTAGTGGAGGCGGGGTCCGCAGTTGCTGCGCAGGCGCTCAAAGATTCTACTGGGGGCAGCGCATTCAAAGTATTTTCAAGCGTCACAAGCGTTGGCTTGCGTATCGTCATAGTGCCAGAACAAACCAATGGCGGCAGTTGGTACTTTGCGCCTGGCCCTTTGGTTACAATTCCCTTCCGAGTGAAGGATTCGCTTGCAATTTTGGCGTCCACGCCATTGGACATCAAATTGGCCGATAGTGGTTTTACCTTTGTGAGCACATCTGGTGGCGTGCTCGAACGGCCGGTGTTGGATAATACCAACCACTACAGTGTTTTTGCGTTAGGGTTTCAAGTGTGTCGGGATTTGTTGAATGCGACTTTTAACGTGCAAAACGGATTTATTCCGGGGGCAAGTTACAAAAAAGATATCAACCGCGACGGCATTTGTGATGACGCGGCGATTGCAGGCGGCAAGGATTCCGACGGCGATGGAATCACTGACAAGCTGGAGTTGAGTTATGGGTTGAATCCGTATGACCCGACCGATGCGCTTGCGGATTACGATGGTGATGGGAAAACCAACAAATATGCTATTGAACACAGCCTTAATCCCTACGGGACCCAGTTAACTAACTTGGCGGCGATATTCGATAGTTCCCTTTTTGCGGTGGGAGGTACGCAGAGCAAACCTGGCGGCACGGGTGATACTACTGGTACCGTAGTCGCGGTTACGCCTGCGAGTTACGATCCATTGGGTCCTAATGGATCTTCTTTTGCGTATGTGCGCACGATTGGTAATGCCTATGGCGTTGCGGATGGTGCAGATGCGGTGTTGAGTTCGGTGGTGGATAACGCCGGAAATTTCTTTATCGTTGGAACGTACCGTTATACCGTGGATTTCAGCGGCGGCGGTGTGGATCCTAAGGTGTCAGGACAATCGAATAATGCGTTTGTTACAAAAACGAACGTCGATGGCACGCACGCATGGTCTTGGACTGCGGCCAGCGATTCTCTAGGAGTGGCTGCGGACATAAAGGTTGACACTAATGGAAACGCAATAGTGGTGGGATATTTTTCCGGCACTGCCGATTTTGGCGGGGTCAGCTTGTCTGCGCAGGGTACAAGCGCATTCGTAGTTAAACTAAATTCTAATGGGAAGCTGATATGGGTGCGCCAAATCGATGATGCTTCCGGCAATGGTGCGGAGCGCATTAACGCGGTGTCGTTGGACAGGCTGGGTAATGTTTATGTGGTTGGCACTACCGACGCCACACAAGTCGATTTTGACCCTACGGCTGGCTTGGACGTGCGCGACAAAATCGGGTTAGTCGATTTATTTGTTTCGCGGTTGAATACGGATGGTTCTTATGCGTGGACCTATCGCGCGGGGGATATCGACGGTATCGCGCAAGGGATATCGTTGTCTGTTAGTGGAGATGGCCACGTATTTTTCGCGGGCCAATTTCAAGGCTCGGTAGATTTTGGGTTGCCCTCTGGAAACATAAAGCGCGTTTCTATAGGTAGGACATATGATGGATTTGTGGCGAGCTTGAATTCGAGTGGCACCTTTGGATGGGTGTGGACGATAAACGACGCTGGAAACGGGATAGTTAAATATTTACGCGCAGATGAAACCGGGGTCAATCTTCTTGGAGCCGTGGAAGATTCGGCGACTGTGGACTTTAATCCGCTGGGCACTTCGCCACTCACGCAGGGGGTGGCGGGTCTGCAAGGTTATTTGGCGCATTTGGATATGTCTGGCGCAGCAAATAGTGTGAAGTTTACGCACCCTGGCGCTACGCAGTTTAATTATGATATGCATGGCAATTTATATGTGGTAGGAAGCTTTACGGGCGCTTATGATTTCGACCCAACCGCCTATGTTGACGCGCATGGCAGTATGGGTGGCGAAGATGTGTTTCTTTCAAAGATGCTTGTTGATGGCACATATGTTTGGACACGTGTTTTTGGCGGTGTTGGCGATGACAAGGGTGTTAGTTTGGGCATCGATGGAGACGCAAAAATTTTTATTGCCGGGACATTTCAAAATTCGGTAGATTTTAGTTCAGCCAATGGAGCCAGCGTGCGTAGATCTTTGGGAGCGGAAGATATATTTGTTACGTTGTTGGCGTTGAATCCAACAAACTATATTGACAGCGATGGCGATACATTGGCGGATGTGTTGGAAGACCGCATAGGTATGGACAAACATAATGGTCTGGATGTCAATGGCGACAAAGATGGAGACGGTATTCCCAATTATGTGGAGTTTCTTGCTGGGACATTTAACACGGGAGTAAATCACGCACCAGTGCTAACGTTAGTCGCAAATCAAAATGTTAGTGAGGGGAATAAGTTAACGTTTTCAGTTTCGGCGACAGACCAAGATGATACGACGCCATCCGTGACTGTCGATGGGCTACCTTATGGCTCGACATTTATCGATAGTAACTTCAGTTGGGCACCAACTTTTGATCAAGCAGGAAGCTATTCGTTGATTTTCACTGCTTCGGACGGTAATTTGAGTGCGAGTCAAACCGTTGTCATCACGGTCGCCAACATCAATCGTGCGCCGACTATCGCCGCGATCAGCTCCAAATCTGTCAGTGAAGGTGCGTTACTAAGTTTTGCTGTTGCTGCGAGCGATCCGGACGGCACGACGCCGACCATCACGGCGACCGGTTTGCCGACGGGTGCCGAGTTGTCTGGGAACACGTTCACCTGGATGCCGAATTACTCGCAGTCAGGCTCATATACCGTGACCTTCACGGCAACAGACGGTACGCTAAGCGCATCGCAAGTGATCACTATCGCGGTCAATGACGTCAACCGTGCGCCAGTCTTAACGCCTGTGGGTAACAAGAGTGTTTCGGAAGGCACTTACATGGTGTTCAGCGTCAGCGGCAGCGATCCGGACGGCGACAGTGTAACCTATAGCGCGTTGAATCTGCCGATCGGTGCAACTTTTAGTTATGGCATCTTCAGTTGGTTGCCAAATTATGTGCAAGGAGGTGTCGCTTATCCGGTGACGATTACTGCCACCGACAGTCGAGGTGCCAGTGTCAGCGAAAACATCACTATTACGGTCAACGATGTGGCGACGGTACCGACTGCGGGCGTTTCGCAGGCCTACGCCTGGGTGCGCAACCTGCCCGCCAACGCGGCGATCACGGTCACCAAGAGTGTCACCGACAGTAAGGGTAACACCTACGTGTCAGGTTATTTTCGCGGCACCTATGACTTTGACTTTGGTCCGGGTGTTGACACCAAGAGCAACGCTGGCGCAGATGCGGCGTTCGTGACCAAGATCAACAGCGACGGCACATACGGCTGGACGTGGTGGGCGGGCAACAACTGGTACACCGTGCGCGCGAAATCGCTGGCGGTGGATGCGTCGGGCAATGTCGTGATTGCCGGTATCTTCTCGGGCAGCACCGATTTCAACCCCAGCGCGGTGGCGGCGGACGCCTTTTACGGCACGGGCTGGAGCACGTTTGTGACCAAGCTCGACACCAATGGTGGCTACGGCTGGACGCGTGTGTTGAAAGCAGGTTACAACGACGCCACCGCCGAGGGCCTGACGGTCGATAGCGCGGGCAATATCTACCTGGCGGGACACTACGCGGGGGCGTCGTCGCAATTGCTGCATTACACCACCGACAGCAGTTATCAATCTCTGGCGACGATCAACGGCATACGCGACGGTTATCTGGTCAAGTGGAACGGCGCAGGCGCTTATCAATGGGCGCGCACGTATGGCAATCCCTATGGTACGGTCTACGCGTACGACGTCGCGGTGGATGATGCCAGCAAGGTCTACGTGGCAGGTGCCTACAGCACATCCACGGCGGGTGGCACCGTCAACTTCAACATCGGCGGCGCGACGGCGGACAATCGCGTAGTTAACGGCACGCAAAACGCGTTTGTGTCGGCGGCGTCGGCCAGCAATGGCTATCTGTGGACGTGGACGCCCGTCGCGAGCTCGACCACTGGTTACACCTTAAGCAATATGCTGATCTCGGCGGGTGATGGCGTGCTGATCAAGAGCGCGTATTCGCCTGGCGCGACCTTCGACAACCGTGTCCCGGCGGTCGAAGGTGTGTTGAGCACCGCCACCTTGCCTAATGCCTTGACGCGCTTGCTCGGCACGGGTAGCTACGGCGGCACGATGTTGATCAACACTGCTACCCAATTGCGCAAAGACACCGGCGGTAATGTGTACTTGGCGGGCGCGTTCAGTGGCACCACCGACCTGAACCCGATGGCGGGCACCGACAACCGCACGGCGGCCGGCGGCAACGACGCCTATATCACCAAGTTGTTACCCGACTTGAGCTACGGCTGGAGCAAGACCTTTGGCGGCACCGGCAACGACAGCGTCGCGGCCCTGTCCATCAACAGCCTGGGCGACTTGTACGTCAGCGGCTACTTTGGCGGTACGGTGGATTTTGATCCAGATACACCGGTCGCCAACCGTACAGCGGCGACCTACCAAGACACCTATACCTTATTGTTGACGACCGATGTCGCGGGCAAGAAAGACAGCGACGGCGACACCTTGTCGGACCAAATCGAAATCGCCAACGGGTTGAATCCCAACGACGCGACCGATGCGGGCGGCGACTTAGACGGCGACGGCCTGAATAATTTGCGTGAGTACCAATTGGGTACAAATATGCGCAACGCCGACAGCGACGGCGACGGCATCGACGACAAATACGAGGCGACGACCTACCGCTTCAACGCGTTGAACGCGGCGGATGCGATGCTGGACTTTGATCGTGACGGAGTGACTAACCTGGCGGAATATCGCAATGGTGCAGATGCAAATTTCGCGTCGGCACCGGGCAATTTCACCTACGCCAAATCACTGTCCGGCGTTGGCGCGTCGCTGCCCTACATCGATCGTAACCACAACAAATACGCGATCACCCCGTTCAACGGCTGGAACATCGTCGATCTCGATCCGGGTCCGGACACCGTTGCGCGTTCGTCGAGTTATACCAGCGGCGCCGTCACCAAATTTAAACCCGATGGCACTTATGCTTGGTCGTGGGATTTAGGCATTACGCAGGGAAATAATGGTGTCACGGGCATCGCGGTAGATAGTATAGGCAACGTCTTTATCACGGGCTACTTTGTCGGCACGCAGGACTTCAATCCTGGGGTCGGTGTAGATTCACGCACCTCGACGTCCTACACCTATGATGCGTTTGTCACCAAGGTGGGCGCGCAGGGCAATTACCTGTGGACGCGCACCTTTGGCGGCACCGGGAGTGAGTTTGCACTGGGCATTGCGTTGGATGCCTCCGATAACCTTTATTTAGCGGGCCAATTCAGCGGCACGGCGGATTTCGATCCTAATGTAGGTGTCAGCAACCTCACCGCCGCAGGGTACACCGACGCCTACCTCGCCAAGTGGGATAGCAATGGCAATCTCCTATGGGCGCGTAACATGGGCGCCAGCGGCCGGTACACGGGTGGCAACGTCACCAACAACTACGAGCCCTGGAATGTCATGCAGATACGCTATGCAAGCGGCAAGGTCTATTTAGTCTTGCAAAGTGACACCAACATCGACTTCGACACCACGCAAACAGGGGGCGAATTCAACGGATCGGGATACTTTGTCGCTGCCTATGATGCGACCAGCGGGGCCTACCAGTGGGCGCAGTTGCGACCGGATCAAACCGTTGCACCTAAGTTGGGTGTGGACGCGCAAGGCAATGTGCTCTTGGCGAGCTATTACGGCGGCGGCGTGACCAAGCTCAGCAACACCGGTGCCTTGGTATGGAGCAAGACCTTGGCGGGCAGCGGCTCAGGTATCTACTCCGGCGTCTACATTAAGGGGCTGAGCGTGGATGCGCAAGGGAACCTCTATGTGGGTGGATTTTTCGACATGAATGTCGATTTCAATCCGGATGCGGCCTTGACCGATATACGCACTCCGAACGCTACGGACGGCTTCATCACCAAGCTGTGGGCGGACGGCGTATACGGCTGGACCAATGTCATCACCGGCACAGAGCGGCAATACGTGAGCGCCCTGGCAAGCGGTACCAATGGTGATTTGCTGGCCAATGTCGAGAGCTACGCGGCGGTCGATATGGATCCGGGCGCGGGCGTGGCGGTGCGCACGACATGGGTAACCCATGTCCTGTTCGCGACCGACCCAACGATTGCGGGCGACCGCGACAACGACGGCATCCCGGACGCCTATGAAAGTCTGCACGGGTTGCCGGTGACGGTGGACAACGGTTTGACCGACCTGGATGGCGACGGATTGAGCGATTACCAGGAATACATGCGCGGCACCGATCCGCAACAGAAAGACACCGACGGTGATGGTATGCACGACTACTACGAAGTCGTCACCGGCCTGAACCCGCTGGATAGGCTGGACAGCAGCGGCGACATCAACGGCAACGGTATCGCCAATCTGGCCGAATACCAAGCCAGCCCGGCGACCTACACCGTCACGCGGATGGCGGGTGTGAGCACCTGCAACGTCATGCGTAGCGCGCTCGCGGCGGACGGCACGCTGTATTTGGTTGGGTTTACGGGCCAGGCAAGCACCACTGCGATGAAGGCCTGCGTGGTGGCGATGGGTAGCGATCACAAGCAGAAGTGGCGCTATGATTCGACGAATTATTTATCGAATTACAAAGATATCGCCCTGGATGGCCAAGGTAACGTGTACGCGACGGGCCGTGCAGACAGCGCTGGCCGGATCACCAAGTTGAATTCGAGCGGCAATGTAGTTTGGGATTATGGTTTTTATTCGAACCTTGAATCGGATGCGGTGGGTGTAGACGCCAGCGGAAATGTTTATTTATTGCAGCACCTTTACGGGTATTCAACAAATATCGATTTCGATCCAGGTGCAGGGGTGGTCAATTTGACCAAATACGGCTTAGGCGACATGGTCATCACCAAACTGGACAGCACGGGTGCTCACGTGTGGTCGAAGAATTTTGGCGCTGCGGGAGGGTACACGACAGGTCAACGCATACGAGTGACCAACGGCAAGATCACTATTGCGGGTACTTTCTCGGTCGCGGCAGACTTCGATCCCACGGCTACGGGTGGCGAGGCGACCACGACAGGCGTGAGCGATGCTGATCGCTTCGTGGCGCAGTACGATGCCGTGACCGGGGCTTACCAATGGAGTGATATCGCCGGTAACACGTTGGACGAATTCAACGTCGGTATCTCCGACTTGGCGGTGGACAGTGTAGGCAACGTCATCGTGACGGGCGGCTACCAAGGCACGGTAAACTTCAACCGCGCAGGGAACGACTCGCGCACGGCAGTGGGCGGCAAGGATATCTATGTCACCAAGCTCAGCGCGACCGGCGCCTATCAATGGACCTACGCCATCGGTAGCGCCGGGGACGATATAAGCGGCGCGCTGGTGACGGATATGCATGGCGACGTGACAGTGGCAGGCCAAATGGCGGCGGCAATGGACTTCAATGCCAGCCCAACGGTGGCGGATACCAAGGGTTCTTACGACGACGCTTACCTGTTGCGATTGAGCGCCAGCGGCGGCTACCAAGGCAGCGAACTGCTGGGGTTGCCGGTGAAACCGCAAGCGCTGTTGCAAGAGAGCGCTACGCGTTACAGCATCGCGGGTTATTATCCCTACCTGAGTGTCGCGCCGTTGGATATGGACACCGGCCCGGGCCGTCAGGAGACGATCTGGAGCAGCGGTGGTTTTATCATCCGCAGGGAGGTGTTGACGCGCTAAACGAAGCAAAGGCCCGTTAGGAAAGCAACAGGCCCGACGCCGCTAAGGTGTTGGGCCTTTTTATTGCCTACGCCCATCGATGGAAAACCCAGCGTAGGACGTAAATTTGAACCAATGGAGTTTCTTGGGATGTAATTCACGAATTGCGCCGAAGTCGGGAAGACTTCCATCGTGCCTGGCGTGGTGAGCAATCGCGCGTGTACTACATCAACTTTTTATACTTAAACCGCTGCGGTTGATCCGCCGCCACACCCAAGCGACGTTTACGATCAACCTCATAATCGGCGTAATTACCTTCAAACCAGACCACCTTGGCCTCGCCTTCAAAGGCCAAAATATGCGTCGCGATACGGTCTAAAAACCAGCGATCATGCGAGATGACCACCGCGCAGCCGGGGAAATCTAGCAGCGCCTCTTCGAGTGCGCGCAGGGTTTCAACATCCAGGTCGTTGGTCGGTTCGTCGAGCAGCAACACGTTGCCGCCGCTCTTTAATAATTTCGCCAGATGCACGCGATTGCGCTCGCCGCCGGAAAGATCTCTCACCAATTTTTGCTGATCCTGGCCGCGAAAATTGAAGCGGCTGCAATAGGCGCGCGAGTTGATCGTGTAACTACCGACCGTGATCGTGTCCCGACCATCCGATAGTTCTTCCCACACCGTTTTGGTCGCGCTTAAGCTATCGCGCGATTGATCGACGTGCGCGATTTTTACGGTGTCGCCGACGCGTATGCCGCCTTGATCGGGTTGTTCTTGACCCGCCAACATACGGAACAGGGTGGTCTTACCCGCGCCATTGGGGCCGATGATACCTACGATGCCGCCGGGCGGGAGGCGAAAGCTGAGATTTTCCACCAATACGCGATCACCAAAGGCCTTACGCAGACCTTCCACCTCGACCACCATGTCGCCTAAACGCGGCCCTGGCGGGATATAGATTTCTTTGGTTTCGTTGCGGCGTTGAAATTCTTGCGAGGACAACTCTTCAAAGCGCGACAGGCGCGCCTTGCTCTTGGCGTGGCGGCCCTTGGGGTTGGCGCGCACCCATTCCAATTCGGCCTTCATTGCCTTTTGGCGGGCGGACTCTTGCTTTTCTTCCTGTGCTAAACGTTGTTCTTTTTGCTCCAGCCACGAGGAATAATTGCCCTGCCAGGGAATGCCATGCCCACGGTCGAGTTCTAAGATCCAGCCCGCGACATTATCGAGGAAGTAGCGATCATGGGTGACGGCCACCACGGTGCCCTCGTAGTCTTGTAAAAAACGTTCCAACCAGGCGACGGACTCGGCATCCAGGTGATTGGTCGGTTCATCCAAAATCAGCATCTTAGGTTCAGACAATAATAATTTGCACAGCGCCACCCGGCGGCGTTCACCGCCCGAGAGTTTGTTGACGTCGGCCTCCCAGGGCGGTAGGTTAAGTGCTCCGGCGGCGACTTCAAGTTTGCGTTCGATATCCCAGCCGCCTACCGCATCGATTTGGTCTTGCAGCTTAGCTTGGTCTGCGAGCAATTTGTTCATCTCGTCGTCGCTCATAGGCGCGGCGAAACGGTCGGAGATGGCGTTAAAGCGCTGCAACAACGCCATGGTCGCGCCTACGCCTTCTTCGACATTACCGCGCACATCTTGGTGCGCGTTGAGGTGCGGTTCTTGCGGTAAATAGCCTATCGTGATGCCCGGTTGCGGTGTCGCCTCGCCGATATAATCCTTGTCTACACCCGCCATGATGCGCAAGAGCGTCGATTTGCCTGAGCCGTTGAGGCCTAACACGCCGATTTTGGCACCGGGTAAAAAGTACAAGGAAATATCCTTGAGAATTTCGCGTTTGGGCGGCACAACTTTGCCGACTCGGTTCATCGCAAAGACATAATTGGACATAGTGGATTAGCTGCATCAGAGGGAAAGCGGGTATTATACACACAGCTAAGTTGTTTTGGGGTAGGTGGAGTGGCGGTTAAGTATCATACACATTATCAGGATATTGGCGCATTTGTCACCAAAGATGGGTCTATTATTCGTGAATTAATGCATCCGAATCGACACGCGGCGCGTAGTCAAAGCCTGGCGGAGGCGCGGGTGCCTACACGGTCGCGTACGTTATTGCACACACATCAATATACCGAGGAAATTTACCACGTGGTGAGGGGTGCCGGTCGCATGACCTTGGGTAATATTCAATGTGAATTGACGCCTGGAGACACAGTTTGTATTGCGCCGGGCACACCGCATTGCGTAGAGAATACCGGCAATGAACCCTTGGTCATACTGTGCATGTGTACGCCCGCGTATACGGATGAGGATACAGCGCTGGTATTATCGACTTAGCAGTGGCGCACCACACAAGCGTCAGGGCGCTTGGCGCGCCCTAAGTGTATGCGCTAACCGCTTTGGCGCGTCACATCGACGTATAACGTGATACGCTGGCCGGGACGTAAGCGTGAATGTTTTTTGACGCGGCGTGGATTCCATTTGATCATGCTATCGACGCTGACCTTGAAGCGACGGGAAATACTGCCCAAAGAGTCTCCTCGGCGTACACGGTAGGTGATTTTGCGTTGCGTGATGCTGACATCGAAGGGCGATAATTTGGCGTCGGCATTGACCTTGACGAATAAGTTTTCGCCATTACTGACCCACACCACCAATTGCTGCCCCAGGTTCAGCGGGTCGCGCGGGGCCATGCCGTTCCAACGCGCCAGCGCACGCATATCGACATCATATTGTTGCGCGATACTCCATAATGTTTCGCCGTCTTGCACCATGTGGATGGCCTTTTCGCGTCCGCGCGGTGCGGAATTTTGCAAGGTGCGCAGGCGTTGTTCGGCGCTCAAGGTATAACTTTCCGTATCGCGCGCGGCCACGGGCACCATTAAATCGCTGCCCACTTTTAAACGGATGGCATCTAGTTTGTTAATCGTCTTGATGATAGGCACCGTGGTGCGGTAAGTCGCCGCGATATTGTTCAAATTATCCCCGCGTTTGACCGTATGATGTTCCCAACGAATCAATTGATCTTCGGGTACCTCGGCGAGATTCATCTCAAACGTTTCGGCGACTTCCACTGGCAACAATAAACGATGCGGACCTGCGGGGTCGGTCGCCCACCGGTTATACGCCGGGTTTAATGTATAAATATCTTCTACCGTCAGGCCAGCCAAGTCGGCGGCCAACGCCAAATCGATTTGCCCATCGACCTTGACGACATCAAAAAAGGGTTCATTCGGAATCGACGCCACGCGCACGCCTAAGGCCTTGGGATTATCAATAATGCGCGCCACGGCCAGTAGTTTGGGGACGTAGCCACGTGTTTCCGCCGGTAATTTCAAAGACCAATAATCGGTAGGCTTATGCTTGCGCTTATTCTTTTTGATGGCCTTGAGGACGGTGCCTTCGCCGGAGTTGTAGGCCGCCAAGGCTAAGGCCCAATCATTATTAAAATGTGCGCCCAAATCTTTAAAATAGTTAATCGCGGCGCGTGTGCCCGCGATAACGTCGCGGCGCCCGTCATACCACCAATTTTGTTTGAGACCATAGCGTTTGCCGGTGCCGGGAATAAACTGCCACAGACCGGCGGCACGGCCATGTGAATAGGCGAACGGCTGAAAGGCGCTCTCGACCACGGGTAGCAGGGCGATTTCCAGAGGCAGCCCGGCTTTTTCCATTTCGCTGACGATGTAATAAAGATAGGGACGGGCGCGTTCTACCACGCGATTTAAATATTCTTGATTATTGGTATACCAATCCAGGTCGCGCTTGACCCCTGGGTGGGTATATAACTCGCGTAAGGTCAAACCCTGGCGGACACGATCCCATAAATCGCCTTCTTGATTATACGTCACTACGGAGTCTTCACCACCGGTTTCGTAGGCGATTTCTTCTTCGATATCTTCACGTAGGCGGCGCTGGCCGGGCAAGGGGCCGATTAAAGTCGCTGTGCCGGTATTGGCGAGATGGTCGGCAATATTCTCCAGTTGTTCCGCTTGGGCGCGGCAACACAATTCCGTACTAAAGGCGTGGGGTATGACTTCCAGTTCTCGATCTTCCAAAAAAGCGGTCGGGTCGCGATCCGCAATGAGCGATTCTATATCGCTACTTTCGGTGAGGTTATTATTAAAGGCGCTAACGGTATTTTGTTTTGGCGCTACAGGGCGTTGTCCATTGGACGCCGTATGCGTTATGGGTTTTGCAGGGCGGGCGGCGGCCGTGGATTTGGTCTCTTGGTGGGCGCAAGCGCCTAAGCCTAAGGACACAAAAATCGTTAAAAACCGCAGATATTTACTTACCATATTCATTGTTCATTACCTCACTACCCGTAATCCGGTGTCGGCACTGGCGCAACATAGCCCTAGCTCGCGCATCCATGCACTTGTCGGCAACACCAAGCAAACATCCAGCCGGAAAGACGCCTCGTTGGGTGCGTGCTTAAATTTAGCGGTAACTGTTCAATATCCTTGAGGCACAGTACTATATAAGCCTATTATTGAGCAGGGATTAATAAGGCGTCTGTAACGAGGAGTTTTTGGGGTCAGGCCTTAGTCCTTGATACAATGCTCGGTAGAGTTTACGACCTTTGGCAGACTAAGCCAAATGTTTTTCACCGCTTTATGAAATGGCAAGCCTTGTGCGTGCCCCAATAAATTCAATGGCATAGTCGTATAATTGCGAGGAGTAGGGTAGGCTGTGGCTGGAGATGACGGAGAGTTTACAACCGCCGACGCGTATCACGACCTGGCGCAGTGGTATACCCAGGCATTGGGTAAACAGTTAGCCGAGGAGCAGTGCGCGCGGCTAACGCCGGTCTTGGCGGGCCTATTTGGCTACCATTTGCTGCAAGTGGGCGGATATTTCGGCAATTTAGCGCAAGGGCGCACGTCGATACGCCATTGTGTCAGTGTCTCGCCGACGTTGCCTGCAGATGTGCTAGCTCAGCCGGATGCCTTGCCTATCGCCACCGATAGCGTGGATGTCGTGATCCTGCCGCACACTTTAGAAATTGAACCCCGTCCGCATCAGGTGCTGCGCGAGGTGGAACGGGTGTTAATCCCGGAAGGACACGTGGTCATCATAGGGTTTAATCCGTGGAGTATCTGGGGTCTGTGGCGTTGGCGGCCGTCGTTGCGCGGACACATGCCTTGGTTAGGGCATTTTTTCAGCCTGGCGCGCATCAAAGATTGGTTATCCTTACTCGATTTCGAGGTCACCCGCACGGAAATATTTTTTTATCGGCCACCGTTGCAAAATGAATCGCTATTACGACGCTTGCGTTTTATAGAATATATCGGCCAGCGTTTTTTTTCATTTCGAGGTGGCATATATATTGTAGTTGCGCGTAAGAGGGTGGTGACGTTAACACCACTGCGTCGCAAAAACATGACAGCGAGGCGCGTGTTAGCGCCTGCGGGGTACGCACATCATGGCGGATAAGCGTGAGTGGGTGGAAATTTTTTCAGACGGGGCGTGTCGCGGCAATCCCGGTCCTGGCGGGTGGGGTGCGTTATTGCGTTTTCGCGGCAAAGAAAAGTACATGCACGGCGCGGAACAACACACCACCAATAATCGAATGGAGCTCATGGCCGTCATTGCCGGTCTTATGGCGCTCAAACGCGCCTGCTTAGTGCGTGTCACGACCGACTCACAATATGTACAAAAGGGGATTACGGAATGGTTGCCGTCATGGAAGGCGCGCGGTTGGCGTACGGCGGATAAAAAGCCGGTCAAAAACGAAGATTTGTGGCGTAAACTCGAGCAAGAAGCGGCCCGTCACACAGTAAGCTGGCATTGGGTGCGCGGGCATACCGGGCATCCGGGCAATGAGCGTGCGGATCAATTAGCGAATCAGGCTATCGACGAGATGTTGGAAAAGGCGGCGCAGTGAGACAAATTGTATTAGACACGGAAACCACCGGCTTAGAACCCGCACAGGGACACCGCATTATCGAAATCGGCGCGGTGGAATTGGTCAATCGCCGCTTGACCGGCAAGCGTTATCACCAATATCTACAACCGGATCGAGACATCGACGCCGGGGCGATGGAGGTGCATGGGATCACGCAGGAATTTTTAGCGGATAAGCCGCGTTTTAATGAAATCGTCGAAGAATTCTTGAAGTTTATCAATGGCGCCGAATTGGTCATCCATAACGCGCCCTTCGATAGCGGATTCCTCGATCACGAATTGCGCAGGGCGGGTGCGCAATTTAAGCGCATTAATGAATACTGTGCGGTGACGGACACCTTAATCATGGCCAGGCAACTGCACCCCGGCCAAAAGAATAATCTAGACGCCTTGTGCAGACGTTATGCAATAGATAATGCGCATCGTGAACTGCACGGCGCGTTATTGGACGCGGAAATCCTCGCCGAAGTGTATTTGGCCATGTCCGGCGGACAAGCGTCGCTGGCGTTGGTGGCGGATCCGGTAACCTCGGCCTCTGGCGCCAATCCATCAATTGCAATACGTTTGGATAGGACAAAATTGCCGCCGTTGAAAATTCAATATGCGCAAGAGCCGGAATTAAAGGCGCACCAAGATCGGCTGGAGGCGATCAATAAGGCATCCGGCGGGAAGTGCGTGTGGTACACGTTGGAGTAGGAATTAATAACGTTTTTTCAGATTTTTCGGTACGCTTGAATGCGTTATCGCGTTTTCGTTATAGGGGCTGTTTTTTAGCCAGATAACCAGTTCATCCGCCAGCATGGGTCTGGCAATATGGTAACCTTGTACGTAGTCGCAATTTAATTGTTGTAGTTGTTTCAGCGTGGGGGCGTCTTCCACTCCTTCGGCGACTACTTTTAAACCCATATTGTGCGCCAACTCGATCACCGAACGCACAATTGCCGCGTCTTGTTGATCATGCACCATGTCTTTGACGAATGAACGGTCGATTTTGATCTCATCCATCGGGAATACTTTTAGGTAATGCAATGAGGTATAACCCGCGCCGAAATCGTCTAACGACAACAATACGCCGCGTTTGTCTAGTTGTTGCAATAATTGTAACGAGCGATGCACATCCGCCATCACCGCCGTCTCCGTGAGTTCCAATGAAATATCGGCCGGCGGGATATTATACATGCGGATAATTTGGTCAAGTTGATCCAAAATCGTATCGTTTTGCAGGCAGCGCGCGGAAATGTTAATCGCAATATTCATTTTCTTGCTATGGCTTTGTATGTATGCGCGTTGTTGCGCGGCGCGATGTAGTACCCAGGTTGTCAGCGATACGATCAGGCCGGATTCTTCGGCGATAGGGATAAATTCATTGGGGGGCACCAAACCTTTTTCAGGGTGCTGCCAGTAAATCAGGGCTTCCACGCCGCAAATACTATGTGTGGCCAGCGCTAATTTGGGTTGAAAATATAGTACAAGTTCGCTGTCGCGTTCAATCGCCTTTTGCAATTCGCTTTCCATGGTCAGCGAATGCACGCTATGTGTATCTTGTGACGATTCATAAAAGGCGTATCCCTGTTGTTTTTGTTTGGCCTGATACATAGCAATGTCGGCGCAGCGCATCAGCGTGCTCGGGTCTGCACCGTCCGTTGGACAAAAGGCGATACCGATGCTGATACTAACGCTGACGTTGTAACCATCCACGACTAAAACTTCATTCATTTCACGCAGTATTTTCTCTAAAACAATCGAGGCTTCTGCGCGCGTGCCGACGCCCGGCAGCACCGCCGCAAACTCGTCGCCGCCTAAGCGGGCTATCGTCTCCTGATCGAGCCGTTTAACATCTAAATCCACGATGCGTGCGATCGTGTCCGTCTTACGCAAGGCCTTTTCTAAACGCCGCCCGATTTGCTGCAACAAATTATCGCCGACGTGATGGCCCAGTGTGTCATTGATGGCCTTAAAGCGATCCATATCCATCATCAATAGCGCGAACGGCAGGCCTTTTTTCTTTGCCGCAGAGGCCTGAAAATTCAGCGCCTCATGCAGCAGCGACCGGTTGGGGAGCATAGTGAGCGAATCGGTAAAGGCCATGGTTTGCATCTTTTTGTACAATGACTTTAGTTCTGTCGCCATCAGATTAAAATCCGCGATCAGTTCGCGTACCTCATGGTTGCCGGACAACGGCAACTCATCCCCCAAACGACTATTGTCGGAACGTATTACGCGCAAATGTTTGGTCAGCATACTCAAGGGATCAAGCAGTGACCGGTTTAATAAACCGAGCGCGAATGCCGCCGCCAGTAAACTCAGCACAGTGACGCCGCCGAGGATAAAAAGGCGGGTATGTTGTAATGAGGTATTGAGGCTGGAAATGTCCGATGCCGCATCGACGCGCAGCGCAGAATCGCCCTCCGGTGAGTGAAATTCCGCATCCGTCAACAATAAATCGCTATGCTGCGTGGCGGTGGGCCATGCGGCGGATTTAAGGCTGATTTCGCCGCTGGGATGGACGATACGTATGGGTAAGCCTAGCGGTGTTTCTATTTTTATTAGGGTGAGGTCCGGTTCGGCAATGATTAAAAAATATCCTTTGGGAACGAGCCCCCCGATGGGGAACATCATGACATAAAATCCCTCTTTATTGTAAACGCAAAATTCATGCATAATTTGCACGCGTTCTGCGCCATGCCGCGCGCGCGCGCGCGCAATGAACTTTGGACATACGATTTCAGGGGCTACGATATCGACACGTCCTTGGTTGGACGCAGTGATTACCTGGACATCTTGATCGAGTATATAGAGCCGCGCAACGCTGAGTACGCGTGCCGTAATGTAATATTGAAAAAATTGATCGTCCAACGATCTCCCCAGCGCGGGGATATCGTTGGTAGCGCGCGCTTTCAAGAAATTATCTTCTTTTTGCTGCGCCGAACTGAATTCGCGTCCGATAGATACGAGTTTGCTAAGCTGAGTGGCGACTTCGTGTTGTACCAAGGTGCGCAATGCGTCACGTTGATTTTCAATCGCGTGGTGGCGGAATATTTCACCCGTTACCAGCGCCGACGCCAGACCTAACAAACCCATCAGGCCTATCGCGACCACCATATTGGTACGTATGGATGTTTGCATTATGGGTTGCTCAATGCATCTACACAAAGACAGAGATAGTCTATGTAGCGGTATCTAAGGGCTTTTCTGAATGGCAATGCGGGGCCTACGAAGAATGTGCGCGCTATCCGCAGAGTAGGTTTTATCTGTTTGATTTATCGGGACATAACGTCACTAAAATCTTAGCGGTGGGCCTTGCGGGCGCACGTCTGTTGGATAGAGAGATTTTTTTGAAGATTCTGATAGAGATTAAAAAAGTGTGCTATTGAGCCACAGATGGCTAAGTATGCCGGCCGCATAACCGGCGGCTATCGCCGGTGTCCAGCGCAAATGGGTGCTGAAGGTATAGACTCCGCGCGCTTGCCCCATTAGCGCGACACCCGCCGCCGATCCAATCGACAACAGGCTGCCGCCTATGCCGGTGGTCAAGGTCACTAATAGCCATTGGCCCACGGACATGTCGGGTTGCATATTAAGCACCGCAAACATGACTGGAATGTTATCAATTACCGACGAAATTAGACCGATCGCGGTATTGGCTAAGGTGTCGCCCAAGGTGGTGTAGAGCGCATGCGATAAGATTTGCAAGTAACCGAGAAATCCTAATGCGCCCACACACATCACCACGCCGTAAAAAAACAACAAGGTATCCCA
>CAKKRP010000077.1:0-3985 GCA_919902765.1 Gammaproteobacteria bacterium
TCAGTTGGTAGAGCAACTGATTCGTAATCAGTAGGTCGGAGGTTCGACTCCTCTCGTCGGCACCACTTTTTACCTCGATGACACGACATCCCGTGTCATCGCTACTCATTCGTAACGCAGCACTTCCTGTTCGCCGCGCTTTGATCGGGTCGTTATGCCAATGTGTAGTGTGGCCAAGTAAAACTGTACACCTCACTCAATGGGGGCACGTAGGATGCCAGGAGTGACGCTAAAAATTGCGCGCAATCAACCCAAATGTCAGATCGCCTTGCGCCAATGGGACACGCACACGGTAACCGCCGCCAGGGGCCTCGGTCATGGCCATGCCTTCGCTGTTTTGCATGGCGGCGAGGGTGAGGGTGTGATTGCCGCTGGGCAAGATTAATTCCAGCGTATCGCCCACGCGAAATTTATTTTTTACCAATACGTCTGCCAGCCCAGCATCGGCATCGAAGCCAATGATTTCGGCGACAAATTGTTGTGTCTTGCTTGCTGAGGTGGCGAGCAGATAATTTTGATGATCTTGCGTGTGGTGGCGCTCAAAAAAGCCGTCGGTGTAGCCACGGCTGGCGAGGTTGTTGAGGTCTGCGAGCAACGAGGGATCAAAGGCGCGTCCTGCTGCGGCGTCGTCGATGGCGCGACGATATACTTGGGTGGTGCGCGCGACATAATAGTGCGACTTGGTACGTCCCTCGATCTTCAGGCAGTCGATGCCGATATCAGCCAGGCGTTGCACGTGTTCTACGGCGCGCAGATCTTTCGAATTCAAAATATAGGTGCCGTGTTCGTCTTCCATGATGGGCAGGTAGGCGCCGGGCCGCTCGCTCTCTTCCATCAAGTACACATGCTCGGCCAATGGATGGCGTGGGCCTTGCCCGCAACCGGCGAACGGCTCGGGGTTGGCGATCGCGCGCATGGCGTCGAATTCGATACGTTGTACGTCGCCGCTCACGTCTTCCTGCGCATTTAAAACTTTATAATCCCAACGGCAGGAATTGGTACAAGTGCCTTGGTTCGGATCGCGGCGGTTGAAATAGCCGGACAATAGGCATCGCCCCGAATAGGCGATGCACAGCGCGCCATGCACAAACACCTCCAGCTCCGTATCCGGGCACTGCTGGCGTATCTCAGCGATTTCGTCCAACGACAGCTCGCGTGACAAGATCACGCGTTCTACACCCATCGACCGCCAAAACTTCACCGTTGCATAATTGACTGTGTTGGCCTGCACCGAGAGGTGTATCGGCATCTGCGGCCAGCGTTCACGCACCAGCATCATCAGGCCGGGGTCGGCCATGATGAGTGCATCGGGTCCGAGCGCAATCACCGGTGCCATGTCCGCGAGATAGGTCTTGACCTTGGCGTTGTGGGGCATGATATTGCTGGCAATATAAAAACGCCGCCCCTGGGCGTGCGTCGCGGCGACGCCAACCGCTAGATTTTCCAGCGTAAAATCATTATTGCGCGCCCTCAGGCTGTAACGCGGCTGACCGGCGTATACCGCATCGGCGCCATAGGCCAGCGCATAGCGCATATTATTCAGCGTGCCCGCAGGGGCGAGAAGTTCGGGTTTTTTCATGGAGCGCAGCACAATAAGGGGCGCTAGTATACCACCTCACGCCGTTAGTCCCTATGCGTTATGTCTCATACCAATGCTTGGACGCATTGACGACATGCACCACTAATAACATCACCGGCACCTCGATCAACACGCCGACCACGGTGGCCAATGCCGCGCCGGATGAAAATCCGAAAACGCCGATTGCTGTAGCGACCGCCAACTCAAAAAAATTGGACGCGCCAATGAGGGCCGATGGGCATGCGATGTTATGTTTTTCGCCCACCGCGCGATTGAGCGCATAGGCCAACGCGGAATTAAATAATACTTGGATTAAAATCGGTACGGACAATAACGCGATCACTAATGGCTGGTCCAAAATGGCTTGGCCTTGAAATGCAAACAATAATATCAGGGTCGCCAATAAGGCACCACTGGACCACGGGCCGATTTTTTTCATCGCTGCCGCGAAATTCACAGATCCGCGTGCAAGCAACCGGCGACGCCACCACTGGGCGAGGATGACGGGGATGACAATATACAATACCACCGAGGTAAATAGCGTTCCCCACGGCACGCTGATCGCCGCAATGCCCAGCAATAAACCGACCAACGGCGCAAAGGCGAAAATCATAATCACATCATTCAATGCCACTTGCGATAAAGTGAACAACGGGTCGCCGTGGGTCAAACGGCTCCACACAAAAACCATCGCCGTGCATGGCGCTGCCGCGAGTAACATCAATCCGGCGATATAGCTGTCCAGTTGATCGGCAGGCAGCCAAGGCGCAAACCAATGGCGTACAAATAACCACGCAAGTGCCGCCATAGAAAATGGTTTTACCAGCCAGTTCACAAATAAGGTGACACCGATGCCGCGCACATGTCGGCGCACCTCGTGCAGCGCGGAAAAATCGACTTTCATCAACATCGGGACGATCATTATCCAGATCAACAGACCCACTGGCAGATTGACATGCGCGAGCTCGATGCGCCCGATCCATTGGAAGGTTTCAGGAAAAAACCGGCCCAACGCAATGCCGCAAACGATGCAGGACAACACCCACACGCTTAGATAGCGTTCGAATAGGCTCATGCTTGTCTGGGTGGCCGATGCAATGGCGATTTCATCTTGAGGAGACGCTTTTTTCTTGGTCATAAAATAGTAACCGTCACCCAAGTAGCGTGCCGATCTTATCCATTTCCGCTTTCAACTGCGGTAGATTGTTTTTGAGTTGATTTAATGGCAGCGCGAAAAACGCCTCGATACGCGCGCGTAGAATGCGGTAGGCTATCATAAATGCGGCGTCGATTTCCGCGTCCGTGCCGGTGGCGTGGGCAGGGTCATCGACGCCCCAATGCGTGCGTAATACCGGGCCGAGATAGGCCGGACAGGTTTCGCCTGCCGCGCTGGCGCACACCGTGATGACGATGTCGGGCGTCACCGGCAGGTCATGCCATGATTTGCTGTAACAACCCGCTGTGGAAATACCTTGGCGCGCCAACAAGGCCAGAGAACGTGGATGCACCCGCCCCGTGGGATTGCTGCCCGCGCTGATGGCGTGCCAACCGGCGGGGGCCAGATGGTTAAAGGTCGCCTCGGCGAGGATGGAGCGACAGGAGTTGCCAGTGCATAAAATCAAAATATTCATAAAAATAATTCATCTGCGAGAAGTTTTAGGGGTTAAGGTCGCCAGGCCGAAACATTGCTCCGGTTGTCCGGCGCAACATTCTTTGGTCAAATAGGTGATCAACGCGGACATTAGCGTTGGATTGGCGCGATAACGTTGAAAACGGCCCTCTTGTTCCACCGTCGCCAGGCCTGCGTGAACCAGCACCTTTAAATGAAACGACAGATTGTTGGGGGCCACCTCCAGCGTGTCGGCGATGTCTCCCGCGACCATGCCGTCCGGGCCTTGCTTGACCAACAGGCGATAGATATCCAGCCGCACGCCGGTAGCCAGCGATTCAAAGACGGTAAGGGCGGTGCGTTTTTCCATGCTTCAATAATACAACAACTGTTGAAGTGTTGGCAAGGGGGTATAGGAATAAGTCGTTCGAGGCGCCGCTTACGGAAACAGCAACTTCAAATGCCCGTCGGGGCTGAGCGCCGCCAGTTGGTGTTCCGCCAAGCCAAGGATGTCGCGTGAGCGCGTCTTGGGGCCGAGTTTTTGGTATAAGGCCTGATACCAAGGCTGGGTTTGCAGGTTGCTCAGTAACGGGGGTGCAGGCAGCATCATGATCTGCGCCATCACCGTGTGTTGGCGAACGTTGATGGTCTTGTTTTTTAATAAATTGGCTAAGCGGTTTTCCAGCAAGATCAGCGCGATGATATGGCCGGCGCGTTCGTGCGTGCGATTAATGACATCGAACATGCCTTGCAAGAAAAATTGTACGAAGGCCGTATTGGGATGACGTTCGCCAGCC
>CAKKRP010000077.1:3995-12902 GCA_919902765.1 Gammaproteobacteria bacterium
ATTGTGAAATATTCGTCTTTATGCTCAAGATAAAAACGCGCCATCGCATAATGCGAAAAATGATATCCCGCGCTTTTCAGTATGATCATTTCTAAGGCGCGGGCGACGCGGCCGTTGCCTTCCCAGAATGGGTGTATGCGCCCGAAATAAAAGGCCGCCAGCGGCGCGCGTAGCAATGGCGACAGCGTGATGACCGTCGGGCTGTTAATCCAATCCAAGAAATGACGCACCAATAATTCGATGTCTTCGCGGCACTTCGGCGGCGTGTAAATGCCGCCCGTTTCCAAGGCGCCGATTTTGGTAATATGACCCATTGCATTGTCGCGATACGCGCCCGGTTGGTTGAGCGGGTGCGGCAGTTGTTGGGTCAAGATGGCGTGTAGATTTTTGATCATAACCTCGGTCAATGGCACGCCTGCTTGCGGTTGCCCTGGCGTGCGCGAACCTTCGGTCGCGTGGGCATGCGCGATGCGATCGATTTCTTCATAGGCGGCTTGCAGATTTATGACGCGGCGATCTTTGTCGTCGTTGGCGGCGGCCAGACCGTTGAGTAGTGCGGCGGTGTGATCTTCGCTCAGCGTGCCGCCATCAATGCTGTTGTTGCCGAAAATGCCGTAGGCGACGAGTTCGCACTTTAATTTGGCGGCGACATCGGGGGCGAGGGGCATTTTGTTCAAAAATGTTTGAGCGTCTTCAACGCGTTGCAAGGCCAGCGCCGTTTGGTCGGTGTCTACGGCCACTTGAAAGCGAAATATGCCCGAGCGTAGGGTGGCAACACTGAGAGGAGATTGGGTCATAGAGTGTCCGTTGTCATGTCTGTGTAAAAATCACGCATTTTGTCCGCAAGACTAGGCGAGTAAGATGCATGAAAAACGCCAACCATTACACCGGGGGGCTGCCGGAAATTCTAGCCATTCCATTGAATAAAAAGAGTTTTTCGGGCACCGCTGGGCAATTCGGTCAGGCCTATGTCTGTGACGCCGGAGGCCTGCGGGTGCGGCCTTGAGCGGATTTGTGCGCATAAAATGTCGCCATAAAAGTCTTCAGCTTAGTTCTAACTATAAACCGCTTAGCCCTGGGATTACAAGTCATCATTGCGGATAGATAGATAAATAAACGATGGATAGCAACACCGACAATAAGCCGGAGAGTAATTTAAACAAATTCTATTGTGGCGAAAAAATTGGCAATGGTGTGAGAAAAATCATACATAAAAATACGGTGGACAAAAATAATCCGTCGCGATAAATTTCACGTTCGAAAAAATGCGCCACCGTGTATGCGGCGCGCACAATGTAAAAAAACTAGGGAGGTTTTTCCATGCCTTGGAGGGTGCGGTGTTGTCTATTGTTGGGCATTTTGTTATGCGTGGCGTGCGCGCGTCCGCAGGGCGAAATGGGCGTCGCGTGCATGTTAAACGCGGGCGATCTCAGTATCACCGAGTTGATGGTGACACCAGGTGCCGATGCGCCTGAATGGGTGGAAATATACAACAACGCGGCGCATGCCGTCGTGCTTAATCGCGCGGTGTTTTCGTTTGCGAGCGATACCGCGTCGTTGCAACTATGGGTGGTCGATGATCCCCAAGAAATACCTGCGCATGCCTATTGGGTGTTAGGCAATGCGCCTGCACCCCATGTCAACAGCGTCGTGTCGAATGCATCTACGCTGGCGGCGCGCAATATGACGGTCAGCGTGCAGTGTCGCGATCAAGTGCTTGATCAAGTCTATGTCGCGCAACGCCATCTCCAGCACCTCGGCCGCGCCGCGACATTTGAAGGTTACAAAATTCCTGCACCGTCGGCCAATGATGATGCGCGCGATTGGTGTGTGGCGCGTACCTATTACAACGACGCCGAACGCGGCACGCCGGGTAGCGCAAATGCGCCCTGTGGTATGAGTATGTGTCGCGCCGCCACGGGCGGTGTGCGTGAGGCCTACCCGCCAGCCGGGCGCGCGGCGGTAATCAGCGAAATTTATCGTGACGCGCCGGGTGCCGACACCAATCGCGAATGGGTCGAATTTTATAATCGCTCAGACGTGGAGTTCGATCTCAACGGATTGATAATGTTAGTCGATTTTGCCGAGGGCAATGCGCGCTACGATTTAGCGGACGACACTTGTTTAACGATTGCGCCGCATCAACTTCGCGTAGTGCGCATCGTCAGCGATGCGCAACGGCCGGTGCCGGAGGATCGGGTCGCCGCGACCACTATCGAAGGTGAGGCATTATACAATGGCGAGTCTGCATATACGTTATTCAACGGGGATAACGTCGTCGCGCAGGCCGCGTTGGACGCCGCACCTACCGGCGTCGCCGATGGCACGGGTGATCCACAGGCCGATATGCCAACCTTTTGTCCCGCGCATCGAACTGGCGTTTTCGGTGTGGTGGATGCCATATCACCGGCCGTTGTTGAACGCGGCAGCCCTGGTTTGCCAAATGATCCATGCGGAGAACTGTGTCGAATCGACAACGGAAGCTGGCGGTTAATCAACGCGCCGCGCGCCGGCGAATGGGTATTGAGTGAATGGTATAGCGATCCACAGGGCAGCGATACGGGTTATGAGTGGGTCGAATTATATGTCGATAGCGAGCGCACCCTGGACCTCAACGGATTGGAAATAAAAAATATTCACGGCGTGTCCGGCAATGCATTAAGCACGCGTATAGACCAAGAAAATTGCATCAGCGTCGCCCCACATAGTCGAGCGGTGATTGCCGATGCCAAGGCGCAGTTCGCTGACAGCGTTAATCTGGTGCGTGTCCCCGGTTTGCAACTCTATAACGCGGCGGGTGAGCTCATAATAACGCGTAATGCCTTGGAAATAGACCGCGCCAGTGTCGCCGCACCGGTGACAGGGCGCTCGGCCAGTTTAGATGCATCGCTGACCACCGCCAATGATAACTATACCCCAAGTAATTTTTGTAACGGGCGAAGTCTTGGTCTATTTCAAGATGCGCAGGGTGCGGCCTATGGCACGCCGGGTTTTGCCAATGATCCGTGCGGCGCGCAATGGTGCATGGAGGACAACGCGTGGCGCATACGCATGCCCTTTGCGACGGGTGCGCTGGTGTTGAACGAGGTGTATTCGCATGGCGGTAGCGTGAACGATGGTGCGGATTGGCTGGAGGTGGCGGCCTTAGACAAGGGCGATGTAAGCGGTTTGGCGATTTCACAAAAAACCACGTCGGTGACGCGCGCGTGGCAGGTTGATGTGCCGCAATGTCTGGGTCTGCAAGCAGGGCAACGCCTCGTCATCGCCGGCCCGAAGTCCACGGTGGGGGATGCGGTCAAGGTGCAAGGTCTCGATTATTATGTCGCCGACAGCGAATATCAATTGCATATCGACAATGTATTGATCGACACTGCCAACGTGCCTAGGCAGACGGCGGATCGCGCGTTGGTGCCCTCGGCGCCGTTGAGCGACGCGGCGCAAAATGATGTCAATACACAATGGTGTGTCGCCGTCAATGCCACGCCAGGGGTTGCAAATGCCGCATGCGTGCCCTGACTATACTGCTAATCAATTTGCATATGCTGTTGCTCGCCTGCGACGTGCGCGCGGCCGCGCCGGATTGGTTGGATCTCGACAATGAAACGTGGTGGCAGTCCAGTCAAAGCGAATATGCGTCAGATAATTTTGCGCAACCTATTGATGTCAATCAGGCCGGCATAGACGAATTATTGGCAGTGCCCGGTGTGGATTATGTGATGGCGCAAGCGCTATTACTAAATCGCCCCTTTACCGAAAATGGCCTGCATGATTTTTTAAGCGAACAAGGCGCGGCCCCGGAAACTATTGATTTTCTGACCGCACAATCGTCATTACAAGTTGTTTATAAAGAAATGGAAGTGCGTGCCGGGGCGCTCGGCGGCAGCGCGGAAACTGACGCCACGGCGCGTGCCGCACCTTATTATTATTCTCGCGCGCGCATGCGATTCGATTTGCCAGGCACTCATGCGGCGGGTGCTGGGTTGATGACCAGCATACGTCCGCGCACGGCGGTACAGTATGATGTCGGTACCGGGTCGCTACGGTCACCCGGCCCGGAACAGCAATCCGACATAGAACAGGCCTATTTTTACGCCTATTTTCCACGCTGGAGCGCGGTGTTGGGCAGTTACACGATCGGATTTGGCGAACGCTTGGTGTTCGATAATGGGACGGCCAAACACACGGACAACTGGGCGTTATCCGACGCGGTGCGCGAGGATATGCGCGGTTCGCGTCTGCGTTTTCCGAATAATTTATGGGGTGGTGCGGTACGCCTGGCAATGCCCAGCGCGTTAGAAGGTGTAGTATTTTTGTCGTCGCGCAATCACGATCTCTATCAATATGATTTACGTTATGGGCCCGATGCGTGGGCGCAATCGACCTTGCAAGCATGTGAAAAACCCGGCGCGACAAGTCACGACTATATTTGCGGAGAAGATGGACGTTGGTATAAACACGCGGTGAGTAACGGTGCGTTGCAGAATCAAATTTTGCGCGATGCCTACCGCGAGGATCTCATAGGCGCGCACGTTGGACATCAATATGACGCGTGGCGTTATGGCTTGACTGCGTATCGCGCGACGACGACGTTTCCAAGCGCGTGGCCGTCGGCGCGGTGGTCGCCGAATGCGGAGGCGATGGCGGGCGGCAAGGCCGTGGGTGCGGATCTCTTATGGGAGGGGCAAAACGCACGTCTGGCCGCAGAACTGGCCGCTGCGCAAGGCGATATCGCGCTAGTATTGCGTGGTTTAAACGCCTGGTCTAATCGTATATCGGGAGATTTTTCCGCGCGTTATTACGGACCGGATTTTCGCAATCCGCACGGCCGTAGCGAGGCCTCGCCGGAGCGGGTGGAAGGCTATACGCGTCGCAACGAAGTCGGCGCACACACGGGGCTACGCACGCGCTGGGAGAGCTTAGACATCAGCGTGGACGGCGACGCGTGGTTTGCACCGTTTAAGCGCAACGACAACGGTGTGTGGCGGCCCGCCGCCCCGGCGTGGCGCGGGCGAGCCGGCGGGCGTATCACCACACGCGTTGCACCGCACACATTTTATTTGCACGGCTATCAGCAACGCGTAGACATGACAGCAGATCCCGATCCGGGTGTGATCGTACATCGCGCGGCATGGCGCATCGGGGCCTTGAGTCGGTGGAGCGGCGGTTGGCGCAGCGGTGCGGAATATCGCGCCTTGTTACGCGCGCCAAGTGTGGGTGCGGCGTTGATCAATCATCATGCGATGTTGCGTATTGGGTATGCGGCGTTTGAAACGTGGGTGGATATCGCGAGTGCGCCGCAGGGGGAAGAGCCGCAGGCGCAAGGACGCGCGGCGTGGTCTTATACCTGGGGTGAGCGTATAAAATTAGACGCCCAGTATGGCGTGATGTATGTGACGGCCGCGCCGTCCTGGCGGCATGTCGCTGCGCTTGCGTGGGAGGCCAGTTTTTAGCCGATTTTCATGTACTTGTCTAATCCATAAATCGCGTACCCTAATGTCTGCGAACTTGGTAAACTGATACCTATGCAGACTCAAGCGATATTTTCGCCGCAAAAACTCCGCACCGTCGAGCACCGCGAGGCCTGGACATGGGTCGTGGAGGCCGCCCAGCGGGCTCAAATCGACGCCCCTTGTATCAGCGAAATCGCCGCCACCTTACAAGGTCTTGATGCCGAAGACAGCGTGATACTTGCCGGTGTGTATTTTTACGCGCGACGTGCCGGAGTGCGTGTCGGTGACATGAGCGGCCAAATGCGCATCCTCGTGCAAGCTGCCGATCATTTTGAAACCTTGAAGGGAAAGCTGCCGATACCGCACGACATATTGAATGTGCATTTAGACAGCGCCCAACCCATGATGATGTTAGAGGCGCTGGGGGATATGCGCGCTATTTTTGTGTTATTGGCGGAACGCTTATGCGTGTTGCGTCACTTGAAAGGTGCGGACGAGGCGTTGCAACAACGTCTGGCGCGCGAGACCTTCGCGCTGCATGTGCCTATCGCCAATCGACTAGGGGTTGGCAATCTAAAATGGGAGCTTGAAGATCAGGCGTTTCGTTATTTGTCGCCCGCCGTGTATAAAGAAATCGCCACGCACTTAGAAGAGCGACGCGCGGATCGTGAACAATATATCACCCAAGTCGTGACGACCATCAAAAGCGCGTTATCCGAAGCGGGCATAGATGCCGAGGTTTACGGCCGGCCCAAGCACATTTATAGTATATGGCGAAAAATGCAGCGTAAAGAGCAGTCGTTTTACGACTTATACGACGTGCGTGCGGTGCGCATTTTAGTGGATAGTGTTGAACAATGTTATTCCGCGTTGAGTGTGGTGCATAATCTTTGGCAATATATTCCCGGCGAATATGACGATTATATCGCCGCACCCAAGGCCAATCATTATCAATCATTGCACACTGCTGTTGCCGGGCCGCAGCAAAAAAATGTCGAAGTGCAAATACGCACACGCACTATGCATCGTTATGCCGAAAACGGATTGGCGGCGCACTGGCGTTATAAAGAAGGCGCAAGCGAACCGGAAGAAGCGCAACGTATCGACTGGTTGCGCACCATTGTGCAACAAACCGCGATGTATGAAAGCGACACCCCGATAGAATCGGCACCAAACAAGGTTTACGTGTTAAGCCCCAAAGGTAAGGTGCTGGATTTGCCGCTGGGGGCGACGCCATTGGATTATGCCTATCACATCCACACCGATTTGGGACATCGCTGCCGAGGCGCAAAAGTAAACGGCAAGATGGCACCGCTGACCACCGCGTTAAAAAGCGGTCAGGAAGTGGAGATAATCACCGGCAAAGAGGTGCAACCGAGTCGCGACTGGTTGTTGCCGAATGCGAAATATCTGGTTAGCAATCGTGCGCGGTCAAAGGTGCGCCAGTGGTTTAAAACGCAGTTTCGCGCTGAACACATGACGCACGGAAAATCCATGCTGGCGCGCGAGCTGGCGCGTTTGCGTCTCGATGCAATAGATATCGATAGTTTGGCGCGTCGGTTTAATTTAACATCCGCCGATGATTTATACGCTGCGTTAGGGCGGGGCGACCTGGGGGCATTGCAGGTCAGCCATGCGCTGATGGAGCGTGCGCCGGTGGTTTCCCCACATCCACCGGTTATGCGGCCTAGCGATACGCCGTCGTTGGATATTTTAGGTGTACACAATTTACTGACCAATGTCGCGCATTGTTGTAAACCATTGCCGGGCGATGTGGTGCGTGGATTCATCACCAAAGGGCGCGGTGTGGTGTTGCACCGCAAGATCTGTACGAATCTCCGGCGTTTGGCCGAAAAATATCCGGACCGCATCGTCGATGTTAACTGGGCGGCCGGTGCGACGGAAAGATATGACGCCGATATCGCGTTGGACGCGTTTGATCGCGCCGGATTATTGCGCGATGTCACGGCGGCCATCTCGGCGGCGGATATCAACGTGATGGCGGCACATACCTACACCGACAGACATACCTCGCAGGCGCATATGACGCTCACCGTGCAAGTGCAAAATCGTACACAATTACAACACGTGCTCGACAAAATAGTCCAGGTGAAAGGTGTCTTAGAAGTGCGGAGGGTTGAATGAGTAAAGATATTAACGAAGGCAATATCCAACGCTTACTGACCATCATGCGTACGCTGCGCGACCCGCAACGCGGTTGCGCCTGGGATCGTCGTCAAACTATCGTGAGCATCGCGCCTTACACAATAGAGGAAACCTACGAGCTGGTAGACGCAATAGAAAAGTCCGATGCGCAGGGTCTGCGTGACGAGTTGGGCGATTTGCTGTTTCATATCGTATTTTATGCGCACATGGCCGACGAACAAGGGCAGTTTAATTTTTCGGATATCGTCGCCGCCGTATGCGAAAAATTGGAACGCCGTCATCCGCATGTGTTCGGTGCGGAACAGACGCAAGATGTGGAGCACGTAAATCGCCGTTGGGAGGAAATAAAGGCCGCAGAACGGCGCGCTAAAGGCGCGGACAATTCGGCGTTGAGCGGCGTGATCAACGCGTTGCCAGGGCTGGTGCGCGCCAGAAAATTACAACAACGCGCCGCGCAGGTCGGGTTCGATTGGGTGGAAATACACGGCGTCATCGCAAAATTGCGTGAAGAATTGACCGAATTGGAACAGACACTAAGCGAAAGTCATGCGCGTCAACTCGATGAAATGGGTGATACTTTTTTTAGTCTGGTTAATTTGGCACGCCACCTCGATATCGACGCTGAAACCGCTATGCGCCATGCCAATAATAAATTTGAACGGCGTTTTCGACAAATGGAACATATCGCGCAGACGCGCGGACAAAAAATGCAGGAACTAGGCTTAGAACAACTGGATGCCTTATGGAACGAGGCTAAGCGCGAGCCAGCCATTGACGTAAACGATCTCAATCCACCTGCTCAGTTTGGAAACTTCCCTGCGTGAAGGGGATGTTTGGGAATTGGACTACGAGTCAGTTATTGGATGTCCCTGTATACTGTTCGGCTATTGTTAATCAACGCACCAGTTTGGCGTGTGATGTTTTCGCGTCATACACCTTTTTCACACCGCTAAAATCAAGTCCAACAACTTTTTGCGTAAGCGCGCGAGAGGCAGCCATATTGGGCGTGGCGCGGAACTCTGCATCGAAGTCAAAAACCTGCGCGGACATGCAGTTTGATACATGTTTGTCGATAGGTTCACATCCCGGCCAAATAGTGATTCGGCTCGCTGCGACCTCAACCTTTTCTGTCATCGCCTCTATGCGCGGCATGCGCGCATGACATGTTGCGCTGTCGAATAAATCCACATAGGTGGTGGAGCCGCTAAAATGCACCACGATAGCGACTTTTGCTGTTGAAGGGTAACCGTCCATTCCAGCCCGTTATTTTATTCGTCGTAACCTAACGCTA
>CAKKRP010000078.1 GCA_919902765.1 Gammaproteobacteria bacterium
TCTCGTGAAAAATATGTCAAGAGATTTTTGAAATATTTTTTGCTGAATAGTTACGGTTGCGAAACCGAAATTTCATTCTGAAAAAGGAGACGGCAATGACATTATGGTGATGTCGTGTATGCCGTTTTTGCAGGAGCAAAAAACGGTGACCGGTGCGAATCGGTAGATTCGTGATAGAAAATAGGGATGCGTTGATCGGTTTATGCGTGGTGGGGAACGCGAAAAATTTGCAAAAATATTCGCTCGGCTTGTTGACACGAGGCGGCTAATGGGTGACACCTTCGTTTGAAGGTTTACGTGCGCGCAGTGGATGATTTGGAACGGATCAATGCGTGGTTGGGGTGGTCGTTGTTGCGGTTATTCCGGCAGTATAGGCCTTTAAATGTTGCTTGGCGCGGTCACCGAATGTGTTGTAAATACGCTGCGGGATAGGCGGCGTTTAATCGTTCACGAAATTCCGGCGTGACATCGACCAAATAGCTTAGCGGGCCTTCCGTGCGCGTGAATTTTTTAGTCTTGATAGGATAGGCATGTTGAACTACCGCCAATTTCCCCTTGAGGAAAATCAGTGTCACTTGTTGTATACTGCTGTATTCCAGCGCGTTGGCTGTTGATCGTCCATAGCTTCGGAAACCGTCATATTTCCAATATTTTTCAGCATTGTCCGGTTAAGTAATTGCAGAAGGGATGCCATCGACCGGTGGCCTGACGTGATCGGGATCCGCCGGTGCCAGTAGGTTGGGCAACCCGGCCTCGTTTTGTATCTTGAAGCGCAGTTCTCTCACCCGTTTAATGCTGACCTTTTCACGATGCTGCTCGTGGCAGTAAATCGCCAACAGCAGATACGTGATCAAACCCGCGATGATTTGCACCATCAAACCGTACTCACTTCTCGCGATCAAATGGTAAACCTTGAGATGACGCTTCCACCACCCGAAGAAGGATTCGATGCGCCAACGGAGTTTGTAAACGTGGGCGATGTCTGCGGCGGAAAGGTCATGGCGATCCGTGGCCACCCAGTATTCCTTGTCATCCACCCGATAACCGACCACACGCAGTTCCTTTTCGGTTTAGTTGACATTGCGCGTGCCAAGCAATACCACCGCGTCGATGGGCATGGGCAATCCTTGCAGGGCGGGTGTTCGTCGCGGGATTGTATACCCCTGGGTCATGGGGGACAAGGGCGCGGGTCGGCGGCGCATAAGCTGTCGTCAATTCCCAACAGGGTGGTTATTTTTCGCGTAGCGCTTGCGATGTTGTGATAGCACCGTATAGAATCCCTTGACAACCGACATAAAACGGGACGGGAGGCACTAAGAATGATCGCAAAAAATCGCGCAAAAATAGCGTTTTTTAGTCTGAGCTTGGTGTTGACCGCATGCGGCACGGCGTTGCGCGACAGTGCGACGAATTATCCACCCGAAGCGAAGAGTGTCAACGTGGCGTTGGCGGATGGCTCCGCGCACGCCTACGTCGGCAGTCTCTTGATCGGCGATTACAAATACAGCGACGCAGAAAACGACACCGAGGGCGCCACGCAATTGCAGTGGCTGCGCGATGGACAAGCCATCGAAAACGCCACTGAAAATCGTTACACCGTCGTCGCGGCGGATTCCGGCACAGCCCTCCGATTCCAAGTCACGCCGGTGGACAACAAAAGCGAAATCCCCAGCACGCCAGTGGCGTCGGAGGGTATCGTTGTCGAAAACAGCGCCCCTGAGGCCAATGACATCCGCCTCACGAGTTCCGAAATATCACCGAACAACGCCTTCGTCGGCAGTGTGCTGACGGTGGGCTACACCTACAGCGACCGCGACAACGACGAGGCCGCTGCCGCGACGCTACGCTGGTGGCGTGCGGGCACCTTGATCGATGGGGCGACGGAACCCAGTTACACCGTCACGCGTGCCGATCTCGATAAAGCGATCTACGCCGACGTCACCCCCCAGGCCAAGCGTGGAGCCTTGTCTGGCAACACGGTGACCACCCCTTCGATATCCATCATCAACAGCGCCCCGCATATATTGGCGCTGACCATCGCTGCCGACCCCGCACCTGCCGCAGTCGGCAGCACGCTCACGGCAAGTTATATCTACCTCGACACCGATCTCGATGCAGAGGCGAGCACCTTTCAGTGGTCGAACGGCAGCAACGTCATTGACACGCAACGCGCTTATCGGGTGCAGCCTAGCGACACCGGCAAGCCGCTGACCGTCACCGTCACCCCGGTGGCCAAGAGCGGCCTTTCTCCCGGCATCGCCGTGACCTCCGCCACGCTTCTCATTGGCAACAGCGCCCCCGTGGCCAACGCGGTGGGCGTGCGCGTCAATGGGGCCACAGGCACCGTCAAGGCCTTCGTTGGCGACACCCTGCGCGGCGTTTACAGTTACAGCGACCTCGATCTCGACAAAGAAGGCACCACCGCCTTCGCGTGGTATCGCAGCGGCGCCACTGTCGCTGTCTCCACCGCAGTGGAATATATTGTCACGCGGGACGACAGCGGCAAGACCCTCACCTTCGAGGTCACGCCCATCGCCCAGGCGGGCACCACACGGGGGCAAGCGATCCAGGCGACCGCAATCACCATCGACAATAGCGCCCCGCAGGCGAGGAATGTGACGCTGATCGCCAATGCCACACCGGCCGTTGTCGGCAGCATCCTGACGGCCAGCTACGCCTATTTCGATGCCGATGGCGACATTGAAAACGGCAGTGTCGTGCGCTGGCTGCGCAGCGGCGCCGTCATCACCGACACCACGGGCGCCAATTACACCACCAAGGACTACACCTTGGTCGCCGCCGATGCTGGCAAGGCCGTCACCTTTGAAATCACCCCCAAGGCCGCGACCGGCGTGCTCACGGGAAATGTCACCCTGTCCAGCAGCATCTCCCCCAACAACTCGGCGCCTACCGCGAGCGGTGTGGTCATCGACCAGGCAACGGCCTCTGTGGGCACGTCGCTCACGGCAAGTTTCACCTTTGCGGACAGCGACAAAGACGCACCCGGCGCCAGCCTATACGCATGGCGTCAAACGGGGGCCGGTACGGTAATCGGCACGGGCCAGAACTACGTCGTCAAACCGACCGATGCGCACAAATCGTTGAGTGTGACCGTCACGCCCTATGCCGCCACCGGCACCAATCCCGGTGTGGCCATCACCTCGCCTGCGCGCACCATAGACAATAGCGCACCGAGCATCACGGGCGCGGTCAACATCGTGGGCAATCTGTATACAAGGGAAACCCTCACCGCGTCGTACACGACCTTCACCGACCCCGATGGCGATGCGGAATCGGGCACGACGTATCAGTGGTATCGCGGTACGAACATGATCGGCGGTGCTACGTCGATTAATTACACCATTACCAGTTCCGACATCGGGCAATCCCTCACCGTGAAAGTAACACCCAAAGATGGTGTTTACGGCGGTGTAGGCGCGGTGGTCACCTCTGCCGCCGTCACGCCGGTGAATTTGGCGCCAGTGGCGAGCAATGTGATCATCGCTAAAAATGCTGCGGGCGACACCGTGGCGGTAACCTACGACTACAGCGATTATGAAATCGACGCCCAAGGCGCCACCCAAATCGCGTGGTTACGCAATGGCGTCACCGTGGGCAGCGGCACAACCTATGCCCTCACACCGGTCGATGCAGGCACAACGCTGCACGCCCAAGTGACGCCGGTCGCCAAAACGGGCACGCTGATGGGCGCTGCGGTATTGTCCAATGCCATTACGGTCACCGCATTGCAACTCAACGTCAGCGCCGGCCTCAAACACCTCACATTCACCTGGCCAGCGGTGACCGGGGCGACGTATTACCGCGTCGCGCACAACCCCGATGGCGCGTCGGGCTATACCCCCCTCACCGGGGCGAGCAACCTCACCACCACCACGTTCGAGTGGGACATCGCGGTGCATCGCCTGAATTGGCAGCAAGGTTTGTTTATGGTGGAGGCTTGCGATGCCAGCGGGTGTGTACCATCGGCGGCGGTCAGCGCGTTGAATGTCATGCTTAACACAATAGGCTATGTGAAGGCCAGCAACACCGAGGCGTATGACGATTTTGGTTATTCCGTGGCGTTGTCCGCCGACGGCAACACGCTGGCGGTCGGGGCGCAATATGAAGACAGCGCGGCGACCGGGGTCAACAACGCCACACCGGGGCAGGCCGACAACAGCGCATTAGACTCAGGCGCGGTGTATGTGTATACCCGCACGGGCGCGACGTGGACGCAACAGGCCTATGTGAAGGCCAGCAACACCGAGGCGAATGACTTGTTTGGTTATTCAGTAGCGCTGTCCGCCGACGGCAACACGCTGGCGGTGGGGGCGCAAGGAGAAGACAGCGCGGCGACTGGGGTTTATGATTTAGTCAGTGATTCCACGCCCCCAGGCCACTACCAACGCTTTGGCGAATAACACACAGAATGCCAGCGGCGCAGTGTACACGTATACCCGCGTCGTGGGTGGCGCTTGGTCGCCCCAAACTTATGTGAAGGCCAGCAAAACCGGGGCGGATGACTGGTTTGGTCGTTCCGTGGCGTTGTCCGCCGACGGCAACACGCTGGCGGTGGGGGCGTATGGAGAAGACAGCGCGGCGACCGGGGTTTATGATTTATCCGTGATTCCACGCCCCCAAACCACTACTGACGCTTTGGCGAATAACACACAGGGTGGCAGCGGCGCAGTGTACACGTATGCCCGCGTGGGTGGCGCTTGGTCACCCCAAGCTTATGTGAAGGCCAACAACACCGGGGTGTTTGACCAGTTTGGTTATTCTGTGGCGCTGTCCGCCAACGGCAACACACTCGTGGTGGGGGCTCCTTTAGAAGACGGAGGGGCCTCAGGAATTGATGGTGATCAAACTGTTAGCTCTTACGATGCCGGTGCAGCTTATGTGTTCAATCTTTCCAATGGAAATCCTTCCCAACAAGCGTATGTTAAAGCTTCAAACACCAAGCCGGAAGATCACTTTGGTAGCGCTCTCGCAATCTCAACAAATGGCGATACTCTTGCGGTGGGCTCTGCTGCTTATCAGGGAAAGTCTGTCGATCTATATGCCAGCACTGATAGGATTTGGAGACCGCTTGTCAATATAGCTGGTCCAAATATTTCCTCATACGATGGCTTTGGATCAGCGATTGCGCTGTCATCTGACGGTAATTTACTAGCGATAGGCGCACCATTCGAGCCCAGCAACGCAATAGGCATTGGAGGCAACAAGACGGATAGCTCGGTCGCGGGTGCTGGTGCTATTTATATTTTTGCCCGAAACTCCACTGCAAACCCAATTGGCTGGTCAATGCAAGCATATGTGAAGGCCAGCAACACCGGGGCAGATGACTATTTTGGTCGTTCCGTGGCGTTGTCCGCCGACGGCAACACGCTGGCGGTGGGGACGCCAAATGAAGACAGCGCGGCGACCGGCGTCAACAACACCGCGCCGGGCCAAGCCGACAACAGCGCACTCGGTGCTGGCGCGGTGTATGTGTATTGATGCTATACAGGGGCGGGGGGATTTGCGGTATTGTTAGGGATGTTGAAGGGTACAAAGTAAAATCCCCTTCGATCTCCTTTTTTCAAAGCGGGAGGCTCACATGCTATTCCAATACACACTCAAGGCGCGCGGCGATTTGACCGAGGCGGATTTGCCGCGCATCGAAGCGCCGTTCTTCGCGCGCGAAGACGTGCGTAGCGCCAGTCGGCGCGGCATGCTAGACCTTCCCGCGCTTTTGTATCGGCGGCGCACGCCTTGGGAGCACTACGGCGAAGCGGAGTTGATGCGCGACTTGGATGAGGGCGAGGTGTTCGCGGTGTGCGCGCCTTGGCGCACACCCTTGCGGCCTTTGTTCCGCAAGGTCGGTGACCCGGCCGCGCCTAACGGCGCCCGGTGGGAGGTCGATAAATTCGCACTGAGTGGCGCGGCGTGGTTGGCGCAATCCAAATTGCAAATGTTGTTGCAGTATGAATTGCCACAACGCGAACGTCGTCAGGCCAGATCCCAACCACGCGCAACGGCCGCCGTTGATAGCCCCCGTAGCGCGGCGGTCGCGGGCGGCAAGGCGTCCGCCGCGTCGTCCAAGGTCGCCCCGTTGTTCCTGCAACTGCACTGTCCGCCCAGCGCCAACGCCAGCAGTCGCTACACGCTACGTGGCGCCCAGGGATTCAGTGCGGAAAAAACGCCG
>CAKKRP010000079.1 GCA_919902765.1 Gammaproteobacteria bacterium
CTAACCGCTAAGTTTTAATGAGGGAGCCCTGGCCTTTAGGGGAGCCGCTCCCCCCCCTTAGGCGGGGAGCGGGCGTTGACACACCATGAACAAGATAAAAGGGGGCGTGTCTTACGAGCGTTCTTTCAGGAAGATATGGCCGCCTATGGTGCGCGTCACTTCTTTATACCGCGCCCAATACGGAGATACCTTCTTGGGCGCGTAATAATATAACGCACCTTTGGTTTCATCGCGCAAGGTCGCGTATTTTTTAAACACCATGCTGGCTAAAATATAGGCCTTGCCCCAGCTCATATTATCAATAGTTTCGTCACTGTAATCATCGTTAGTCCAGCTAAATTGACCGGCCTGCCATACCACTTCACAAACGGTGTTGGGATATCTACCGCTGTAGACACGGTTCATGGTCACCAAGGCCACGGCAAGCTGTCCGACATCGGGCTCGCCACGGGCTTCGTGGTAAATATTTTTAGCCAGGCAATTTATTTCTTTATCAACCTGCCCGGCAAAGCTAAAGGTAGCCCCTAACATCAATACAATAAATGCCAAGGTTTTCATACCGTATTACTCCCCTTGCGTAACTATGATTGAGTGGTTTTATCGCTACGTCCTCCCACTTAGAGGGACGTGCCCCACCGCCTGACTAAGCCCTGTGGGTGGAAGATCAAACACGTCCTCCAGACCGGCCTCCTGGCCCTTGCCACAGCATAACTGCATGCCGCGTGCCATTCGTTATTTTTATTTATATAACAATAAGTTATGAAAATTCCTCAGGTGTCGGGATGGACATGATCGGTAAATGTGTAAAGTAATCCGACAATCCCGCGCCAGATGCGTAACGAACGCTACGGTTAAACGTGCCCTGTAGGCCCACCGCGACCCCACGATAGGTTTACATCTATTTGTTATTTATATATTTTTTTAATACATTCAAGAAAAGTGGATAATATTCCGACAGTTTTCTGGGCGAAACCGAGAATGGCGGCTATTCAGACCTGTCGGCAATTGGCGACAGACGAAACTGCACCCAAGGGGTTATTTCAATAGGGGTTATTTCTGGGATAAATAAATTGTATATGACGAGCTTATTATGGCGTGTTTGTAAAGTTTTCCGACAAACTGCAGGCTAACCATGCGAGAGGGGCAAATCCTTACCCTTTTTTCATTACATATTAAAAGGAACAACCAACGCCTCACCTAGTGAGGATGCTTCACCAATACGGCCTGACTACCCGGCAGCATACCCTCGTCTAAACGCCTACCCTTTAACGCCGCGCTCAAGGAAGGGCAGATTGCGGCATCTCCGTGCTCACTCTTGTGCGCGCTGGCGCCCCCACCTAGCACCGAACTCAAATCCATCATGTCCTGCGACAACAACAACTGCGCGATATCCAAAATCATAATAAACTTGCCACGCACCTGCCCCATGCCTTTGATAAAATCGGCGCGTACGGTCGTGCCAAACGCCGGTGGCGGCTGTATATCCGAGGCCGGAATATCTAACACCTCGTTGACGGTATCGACCATCACGCCAACGAAGCGATGGCCCGAGCCCTGCGCCTTTTCCATTTCAATAATGACGATACAGGTGCGGCGGGTGATTTTGGAATTACCACGCCCGAACCACGCCAACAAATCCACCACCGGCACGGCCTGGCCGCGTAAATTGATCACGCCGCGTATTTGCGCAGGCATAGCGGGAACCTCCGTCACTTCGCCGTATTCGATGATCTCCTTGACCGTATCGATGCCTACCGAAAACAGTTCGGCCCCCAAGCGAAAGGTCAAAAACTGTTGACGATCTTCCTCACGCGTAGCCTTGGGTGACATCGCTGTCATGACGCTCTCCTAAAATTTCTCAAAATCGCGCTCACCGTGCGCAGGTGCAACAGCCTGGCCACGCGCACCCAAGGCCGTGTTCATCCGCACCACTTGGTGGGTAGGCGCTTGGACGATGCTCTTGGTGGCCAGTTCATGCAGCTCATGCGTGGCCCGCACTTTAAAGAATGCCATCAAGGTCTTGAGTTGTTCCGCCTGGCCGTTCATTTCCTCGGCGGTGGCGGATAATTCTTCTGAAGCAGAGGCGTTCTCTTGCGTCGCTTGATTCAGTTGCTCCATTGCGGTATTGATCTGCCCTACGCCGGTAGATTGCTCTTCCGACGCCGCAGCGATCTCTTGCACTAAATCGGAAGTCTTTTGGATGGAAGGCACCATGGTCTCCAACAATTTGCCCGCCTTTTCCGCCAGCTCCACACTGCTAGAGGCGACCTCGCCGATCTCTTGCGCCGCCACTTGCGAACGCTCCGCCAGTTTGCGCACCTCGGCCGCCACCACGGCGAAGCCCTTGCCGTGTTCGCCCGCGCGCGCCGCCTCAATCGCAGCATTTAAGGCCAATAAATTAGTTTGATAGGCGATATCGTCGATAATAGAAATTTTATTGGCGATCTGTTTCATCGCTGCCACGGTTTGCGTGACTGACTCGCCGCCCACTACGGCGTCTTTGGCGGATTTGGCGGCCATACCGTCAGTGACTTTGGCGTTTTCGGCATTTTGCGCAATAGATGCCGACATTTGCTCGACAGAGGCCGAGGCCTCTTCCACGCTCGCCGCCTGCTCGCTGGACGACTGACTCAAGGTCTGCGCCGTGGACGCCACCTGCCCGGAAGCACTGGAAAGATTCTCTGCCGAGCTGCGGACTTCGCCGATGATTTGCGACAACTTGGCCACCATATCCCGCAACGCCATTAACAACATACCGGTTTCGTCTTTGCCGGTGACCTCGATCTTGGCGGCGAGGTCGCCCGCCGCCAAGGTATTGGCTACATCGACGGCTTGGCCGATGGGCCGCGTGATGGAGCGCGTGACCCAAAAGGCAATCCCCAAGGCCAGCACCGCAGCAATCGCCGCCAGCATCAATATGACATTGCGTCCAGCGCTATAGGTGTCGAGCGCACTCTCGCCCTCTTCCTCCATTAACTTGCCCTGGTACTGTAGCAACTCATTAACGGCCTTAAAATAGGCCAATTGCCGGGCGCGCACCTCGGTAAGCAAAAACGTCTTAGCATCGGATTGTTTGCCGTCCGCCACGAGCTTGAGAAACTGATCCTGATCCGCCACATAGACACTCCGCACCTCTGCGATGGCCTTCATCCGTTTTTTGCCTTCGTCATTTTCGATGTGGGCATCTAACCTCTCCAATCGCTCTTTAATGACCTGGCGGGATTCCTGTATGGTATTGAGTTCTTTGTCGATTTGCTCGCGCTTTTCCATAATCAAGGTATTGCGCATCGAGCGCGCGATTTGGTTGATATTGTCGATGATGTCGTTGGCCCACACGGTTTTTGGATATTTGTCTTTGACTATATCTTCGACGTCGTGATTAAGGACGGCCAGGCGCGTAACGCCAATAAACACTATTACCGCCATCAACAAAATGATCGACCCAAAACCTAGGCCTAGCCGCACACCTATCTTCATATTCTTAAACACGCTGTTTCTCCTTGTGTTTCGGCGTACTCAGTACTCCAAATGAACAATGCAAATGCGAGCGTTATTCGTTACGCGTGTCTCGCCACAGTAAATTGACGTACAAATTAGCGGCACATTCATGAGAGACTTTAAATGATTGCAATCATAGATAATGATGTGGCATTACCATGACTTCCCAGGCCAATTGCCGCTATAAACAAGCGCCTAACCCGACACCACTTATGCCGCGTTTAACTTAAACATCGCCATCAACGTCTGCAACTGGGTGGCTTGGGCATTCATTTCTTCCGCCGTGGCGGCCAGCTCTTCCGAGGCGGATGCATTTTGTTGGGTCGTTTGATTGAGTTGCTCCATCGCGTTGGTGATCTGCCCTACACCGGAGGATTGTTCTTCCGAAGCAGCCGCGATTTCTTGTACCAGATCAGAGGTTTTTTGGATGGACGGCACCATTTGTTCGAGCAATTTACCCGCCTTTTCCGCCAATTCGACACTGCTAGAGGCGACCTCGCCGATTTCTTGCGCCGCCACTTGCGAACGCTCCGCCAGCTTGCGCACCTCGGCCGCCACTACGGCAAAACCCTTGCCGTGCTCACCGGCGCGCGCCGCCTCGATGGCGGCATTCAAGGCCAGCAGATTCGTTTGGTAGGCGATATCGTCGATGATAGAAATCTTATTGGCGATTTGTTTCATCGCCGCCACCGTTTGCGTGACCGATTCACCACCCTCCACCGCTTCTTTCGCGGATTTGGCGGCCATGCCGTCCGTAATCTTGGCGTTTTCCGCATTTTGCGCGATAGACGATGACATTTGTTCCACCGAGGCCGAGGTTTCTTCTACCCCCGCCGCCTGCTCGCTGGACGCCTGACTCATGGATTGCGCGGTAGCCGATACCTGCACTGATGCATTGGCCAAGTTCTCACCGGCTTCTTTCACCTGCGCCACCACATTCTTTAATTTAGCCACCATGGCATTGAAACCGTGCGCGGCGTTACCCAATTCATCGCGCGCACCTTCGTCGGCAAGGACGGATAAATCGCCTTCCGCCATTTTATGGCTGGCATTTTCCAGGCTGCGCACGGTATTAATCACCGCCATATAAAAACCGAGATATAAATAAAACACCAATGTCATCACTGCGCCCACAAAAATTAGCATACCATTGCGTTTCCAGGCTAACCGATCTATCCGCGTCTGGATCAAGCCATGCAATTCCGGCATCAGGCGATCATACAATGTGTAAACACCGTCAATGGCCTGGGTGACCTGCGCAAAATAGGTTTTGGGATCGATTTTTATTTCATTGGATGCGATAAATTCGCGAGTTAATATTTCCACGAATTCCAACGTTTGACGCTGATTTTCCTGCACCGAAGCGTCAATGCGCGCGCGTAGTTCGCTATTGTTCTCACCCGCGACGCGTAAATCGCGTTGTGCCGCTTGCATCGCATCTTCTGCTATGCCCTTCATCAATGCGATACGCGCGCGTTCTTCATTTGTAATCGTACGCCGCGCCGCGATCCCCGCGCCCAAGGCGCGCGCTTGTCCCAAACTTTCCGCCATTGCGGGTAACCGCGCCGCTACGACATCTTGCACATAATAGGAATCCGCATCGGGGTCTAAGGTCAAACCGGAATTGTCCTCCACTTGCGTCATGGCGGTCTTAATGAACGCGATATACGCCGTATGCTGTTCAAAATTTTCTTTGGGGGTAAACTCTTTTACGCGTGACTTCAGCGTTTGCCATTTGTCCTTGAGGTCTTTCCAGGTACCGCTCATTTTGAGACTCTGGCCGTAGATTTTGTCGGCTTCATCACCGGCGGCGATACCTTTAGCGATGTCGGCCTGTCTATCACTCATGTTGATAAGAAAAGATGCATCGCCCCCCAACCACGCGGCGGCGGCGCCACGATGTTTTTGTACATTGTCCAATAGGGCGCGCAAGGGCCTTAAATAGGCAATACCCGTGATTTCAGTACGCGCGACCCCTATCCCGGCATTGACCTCCGACACCACCATGTATAGCAATACGACAATCGGCGTTAAAAACACCATGCTCACTAAACTGAATTTATAGGGATATTTCAATCGGTTCATTAAACCGATCGCGGGGGCCATCACGCCACTCATAAAGGCAATTCTCCAAGCTTTGAGCCAATTAGAACGGCAGCGCTCAATTAAACTTTAGAGCCGGACGTGTGGGAATTTTTGCGTGCAACGATGCATAAATATTTGCGGAAAATCGCAAAAAAAAAGCCCCTCGATAGAGGGGCTTTAGATTTATGGCCATTGGAGTGAAACAAATGACTGACTATCGGTGTGCGTGCTTGTTAAACGCGTGGCGCCATATTGGACGCACCCGTCGTAGGTGTCGCGCCCATCGTTGGCGTTGCACAAAGCTTGGTGTCACAAAGCTTGGTGTCAGCAAAGCTTGGTGTCAGGCCTTACATTTCACACGCAACGAAACTTTGCGGGAAGTGAAATGCCGCTTGTAAGGCCATGATAATCATCTAGCCGCCTCCCAAAACAGGATGTAAATTTAAGGTTGCGAGTAACTATTCAGCACCGCAAAAGCTAGCGACGATCATCCGCTACGAATAACAGA
>CAKKRP010000080.1 GCA_919902765.1 Gammaproteobacteria bacterium
CACAACAACGCGCGCCGGTTAACCCGGCGCGCTTGCTAAAAATTCGCGGCGCCAGCGGTAATAATTTAAAGGGCGTCAATGTCGATATCCCGGTCGGACTGATGACCTGCGTTACCGGCGTCTCAGGTTCCGGTAAATCGACACTGATAAATGACACACTCTACCGGCATGCCGCCGTGACGCTCAACAACGCCTCGGAAGAGGCGGCGCCCTGCGCCGAGATCGTGGGTTTGGATCAATTCGATAAGGTCATCGACATTGATCAAAGCCCCATCGGGCGCACGCCGCGCTCGAATCCGGCGACGTATACCGGCCTGTTTACTCCGATACGCGAATTATTCGCCGGCGTTCCGGAATCGCGCGCGCGCGGTTACGACCCCGGACGTTTTAGTTTTAATGTCAAAGGCGGGCGTTGCGAGGCCTGTGAAGGCGATGGCGTTATCAAAGTGGAAATGCATTTTTTACCGGATATTTACGTCTCCTGCGATGTTTGCAAGGGCAAGCGTTACAACCGCGAGACGCTGGAAATCAAATACAAGGGCAAGAGCGTTTACGAAGTGTTGGAAATGACCATTGAGGACGCCTTGGGATATTTCGAGGCCGTGCCCGTTATCGCACGCAAATTACAAACGTTAATGGATGTCGGCCTCTCCTATGTCCGCCTAGGCCAGAGCGCCACGACATTATCCGGCGGCGAGGCGCAACGCGTAAAACTGGCCAAGGAATTATCCAAACGCGATACCGGTAATACTTTGTATATTTTGGATGAACCCACCACTGGATTGCACTTTCACGACATTCAACAATTGTTGAATGTATTGCACCGTTTGCGCGACGCCAACAACACGGTCGTGATTATCGAACACAACCTCGATGTGATTAAAACCGCCGATTGGCTCATCGACCTCGGGCCGGAGGGCGGCGATAAAGGCGGCACTATACTCGCCGTCGGCACCCCGGAAGACATCGCTAACGAACCGGCGTCGCATACCGGGCGGTTTTTACGTCCGTTATTACAACAATCGGTGGGCGTTGCGATTACGGGCACGCTGGGGTGAGTTATCATCACGACCCCAGATTTATACCTTTTTTACGCAAACCGTTTACGAAAATATTGGATGATATCGGCGGATTCATACAACCACCGCGTATCCCCATTGTCTTCGACGATTTTCAAACAAGGCACTTTGACCTTGCCGCCGCCTTGCAACAAGGCGGCGCGGTGGGTCGGATTTTTTTGCGCGTCGCGCAGTTCGATGTTGAGCGACAAGCCGTGTATCTCGCGGCGCACCTTGACGCAAAACGGGCATGTTTGAAATTGATACAAGGCCAACTTACTGGTTTGCAGGTCAATTTTTTGCTGTACGTCCGACCCGCGCACGATGCCCTTAGGGGTGGTGACAAGCTCCCATAGCATGACCACGGGCCCCGACACCAAGCGCACCGCTTTGAAAAAATACTTAAAAAATATTCTCATCTATAGACACCAAACCATCTCATACAACCGTCTATGGTACCTGGATATGCGCAATAAATATAGCCGCTAGAAATGCCAATTCAGACCCAACGCCAGTTCAAACGCGGTCAAATTCATTGTGCGTAAGAGAGTCCCATCAGGACCGATCACATCATAGGTTGAAACACCGTTCAATGACATAGTAGTGGCCGCTACTTTCGCCATGCGATAACGCGCGTCTATCGATACGCTGAACGCCTTTTGATCGCGTATTTCTATCCCTACCAAGGCATGGTATCCCAATTTGCTCGCATATTTCCCGGAAACACTGGCCCACCCGGAGATAGACAATTCAGGCGAACTATAATAATCAACGCCCAATCCTCCATGCCAACGCACAAGACGCCTCAAAATCAAACTATATGGCGTATTACCTACCACCGAACCCGAAACATTGATCCACGAAAATTTTGCCTCGGCACTTTTCACCGTTTGATCTTCGCGCGCACTGTTGTAACCAAAACCGCCTATCAAATCTAAAACAGGCGCCAGTGTATATTTCAATTTCACACCCAATGCATCGGCACCCGCAGGACTAAGATGCACATCTTTTACCTCACCGGTACTAGAATTCTTCGCCGTCCCCACAAGAAATTTTGAACCGCCAAACCCTAATGACACATACGGTTGCAATGAAAATTCATCGTCAAATTTTTCCGCATCTTCGGGGATTACCGCTGCCCAAGCCGAATTCGTCAACACCACCAATATTACCCCCAACCATAGTAGCTTACTCATCCACGCCCCTCCCTAATGAAAAATGACCACAACAAATTACTTTAATTTAGAAAACACGCGATCCTATCAAACATTCGCTTCCCCAACAAGCGCGTGACAATAGCCAACTACACCCGTATGATAATCATCCACAAATTCCTAATGCCCTGCCGCCATGACCCAAGTGATAGATAGCATATTACTCAATGACTTAAGCCAGCGCGCGGCGGCCACGCCGCGCGGTCGTTTGAATCATAACTTGCATCCCAGCTTAGACGACCCCATCCATCGTTTTTGCAATGCCTTAGAACCAGGCACCTACCTCCCCCCGCATCGCCATCCCGGCGCGGAACGTTGGGAACTCATGGTGGTATTGCGTGGCTGCGTAGCGATATTGATTTTTGACGACACCGGCAGGGTAATAAAGCGCATCGAACTGCGTCCGCAAGGGCCGAATTACGCAGTGGAAATTCCCGGCGGCGCTTGGCATGCGCTGACGAGCTTGGCGCAGGGTTCGGTGATTCTGGAAATCAAACACGGACCGTACCTCAAAGTTGAGGGTGGCAACCTGGCAAAATGGGCGCCCCCGGACGGCGCGCCGCAAGCGACACTGATGGAACAATGGATGCGCACCGCGCAAGCGGGTATGTGCGTCCCCCGATTTTGATATCGTTAACAGGAGTTTTATTATGCAACCGGAACTCATCAGTTTTGATCTTTGCCCCTTTGTACAACGCTCAGTGATTACAATGTTGGAAAAAAACGTCGATTGCAAAATAACCTATATCGATTTGGCGCAACCGCCCGATTGGTTTTTGAAAATTTCACCCTTTGGCAAGGTGCCCGCGCTACGCGTTGGCGATGTTACGTTGTTTGAATCCGCAGTGATCAACGAATATCTCGACGACATTACGCCGCCGTCCATGCACCCGCGCGACCCATTGCTGCGCGCCTTAAACCGCGCCTGGATAGAATTCGGATCGGATTTGATCGGCGTGCAATACATGTTGAGCATCGCACCCGACGCTGCGGCTTATGAGCAGCGCCGCGCGGAGTTGCACAAAAAACTCGACCGGCTGGAGGCCAATCTCAATCGCGGCCCGTTTTTTAATGGCGCCAATTTCAGCCTTATCGATTGCGCCTTTGCCCCTATGTTCATGCGTTTGGATTTGTTACAACAGCGCGTAGACATCGGTGTATATGCCGCGCGTCCGAAGCTTTCCGAGTGGGCCGCCGCGTTGCGTATACGACCATCCGTCACGCGCTCCGTCATCCCCCAATTTTCCGAAAAATTCCGCGCTTACTTGCAAAACACCGGTACGTACGCCGGGAAACTATTCTCTTAACTTAAGAACTTCGGTAACTATTCAGCATGTGATCCTCCCCCTTTGCAAAAGGGGGATAGAGGGGGATTTAATCACTCTGCGCACTGATTTTATCGAGAAAAGTGGCAGCAAATCCCCCCTAGCCCCCCTTTTTCAAAGGGGGGACACTCAATATCAAGTATGTGCTGAATAGTTACGAACTTCGTTAGTAAAGCCGCTTGCGTGATGGCGGGTGTTGGCGGCAGGGATGCCGCCATCAAGCCTACAGGCGAGTGCAACGACAACATTAGCAAAACGCGCTAACCCAATATTTTCAATACACTCTCCGGCGGCCTACCCACGGCCGCCTTTTTTCCATCCACGACAACGACCGGACGCTCGATTAATACCGGATTTTCAACCATTATTGTAATCAATTGCGCATCGGTCAGTTTTGGATTATCCAGTCCTAACTCTTTAAAAGCAGCCTCTTTATTGCGCATCAACTCGCGCGGCGACACCCCCAATAGCGCGAGAATTTTTTTCAATTCCGCTGCGCTGGGCGGCGTTTTTAAATACTCGATCACCTGCGGTGTATGCCCCTTCGCTTGCACCAATTGCAAGGTTTCGCGCGATTTCGCGCAACGCGGATTGTGATATATCACCACTGTCATATGCGAGAACACTCTCTATTAGGCCAAAAAAAAGCCGCGAACAACGCGGCTTCCAAACGACTGATAAGGAAACTTTAGGCATCGCTCTTTTTAGAGGGGGTGTTCGCCACCGCTTCTTTGGTGATTTTTTGCAATTCGCCGCGTTCAAATAATTCGAGCGTGATATCGCAGCCGCCGACTAATTCGCCGTTGATATAAATCTGCGGGAACGTCGGCCAATTGGCGTAACGCGGTAAATTTTGAAATATCTCCGGGTCTTCCAACACGTTGACGAAGCTGAATTCCACCCCACACGCGCGCAGGGCCTGGGCCGCACGGCTGGAAAAGCCACACATCGGGAACTGCGGTGTCCCCTTCATATAAATCATAATGGGGTTGCTTTCCACTTGAGTTTTGATTCGCTCTAACACATCCATTCAAAAAACCTCGATATATCAATTCGTTACAAAAATACCTAGAGGCGCGCTCGGATACATGCGCCAACCTCTTACATTAAACGCAATCGACATTGCGTTGCAACCATAATTCCAAAAGGGCAAGATGCCACAATTTACTACCCTTTATACGGGTAAAATGCTGCTCCGGCTCTGCCAGGAGCTTGTTTACATAGACACGCTCAAACAGCCCACGTTCCCTACATGCCCGTGTTTCTAATAGGTCCCGCATAAAGTTATAGGCCGAGCCACGTACGTATTTCAAGGCGGGCATTGGAAAATATCCCTTGGGACGCTCTATGATGGCGTCCGGCAGGATGCCGCGCGCCAGTTGTTTTAACGGAAATTTCCCGTGTTCTCGGAGCTTTAGCGCTGGCGGCATCTGAAAGGCCAGCTCCACCAGGTGGTGATCCAAAAACGGGACGCGCGCTTCCAAACCCCAGGCCATGGTCATATTATCAACACGCTTAACAGGGTCATCGACGATCAAGGTGGTGGTATCCATGCGCAACACACGATCCATAAAGGTATCGGCGCCCGGCTCCGCCAGTAAAGCTGCGACCGCCGCCCCGGTGTGATCGGCACCGTGGTAAGGCGCGGTCACGGTGGCGAGATATTCGTCATGGTCACGATCGAAATAATGATCGCGAAAGCGCTCCAGATCGCTGCCTGCGGCGCGCTCCATCTCGGGATACCAGAAATATCCGCCAAAGACTTCATCTGCGCCTTGGCCGCTCTGCACGACCTTGACCTCGCGCGCAACTCGCTCGGCCAATAAATAAAACGCCACTGCGTCTTGCCCTACCATAGGCTCGGACATGGCCTCCACGGCCTCGGGCAGGCGCGTCAGCACATCATCGTTGGGGATGACGAATTTGTGATGCTGGGTGTGGTAGCGCCCCACCACTTGATCGGAAAATTCAAATTCGCTGCCTTTCTCCTCAGGCTGATCTTCAAACCCTATAGAAAATGTGCGCAAATCTTCGACACCCGCGCGCACCAATAAGGCCACTAACAAACTGGAATCCAACCCCCCCGACAGCAACACGCCCACTGGCACGTCGGCGATACTCAAATGACTTTGCACCGCCTTTTGCAAGGCCTCGCCGGTCATCGCCACCCATTCATCGGCACTGCGCGCAAGCGGCGGCCTACGGGCTTCCAGCGCCCAATAACGACGCGTATGGTGGCGACCATCGGTGTCGATAGTGAAGGTGTTGGCGGGCGCAAGCTTGCGCACCCCCTTCAAGATGGTGCGCGGCGCCGGGACCACGGCATGGAGAGTAAATTG
>CAKKRP010000081.1 GCA_919902765.1 Gammaproteobacteria bacterium
CGACAGTCTGTCCAAGGTTTGGAGCGGCAGGCCCACGAGCAGCCGGATGCGCCGCTCCAGCACGATGAGCGTATCGCGGAATGCGCGGCGACGTCCCTCGCCGTTGCCCTCCACTGCCGCCGGATCTGCGACGCCCCAGTGCGCCGCGAAACGAACGTACAATATTGATATTGGACGGCATGCCATCGGAGGTGAAGCCCGCGCGCACCCGGCGTTTTTCCACCGTGGACGCGAGCGTTTTGCGTACGAGATTCGGCAGCTCAAGGTCTTCAAAGAAAAATTCCATGAATTCTTCTTTGGACAATTCAAAGACAAAGTCATCGGTCCCTTCGCCCTGATTGCTGGGTTTTGAGCCGCCTTTGCCTTGACCGCTTTGACGATTCGGGCGTTGAATTTTGTCACCGGCGGTGAATTCTTTATTGCCGGTGTGTACTACCTCGCGCTCGCCGCCGTTGCCGTGGTGAAAATGCGGCTCGGAAATATCCTTGCCGGGGATGTTGATCTTTTCGCCGCCTTCGACATCCTTAATGCTACGACCCGCGATCGCATCCGTAACGGCCTTTTTTATCTGGCCCTTATAGCGTTCGATAAAACGACGGCGATTGACCGCGCTTTTATTTTTTCCATTCGGGCGTCTATCGATAATTTGCGACAAAGTATTCCCCCTTTATGAGGATTTCCGTACACGCAAATACCACTCGCACAATAGTCGCACTTGCTTTTGCGTGTAGCCCTTGGTCACCATTCTATTGACGAAATCTTCATGTTTACGGCGCTCGTCAGCCGAAGATTTGGTGTTAAACGAAATAACAGGCAACAGATCCTCGGTGTTGGAAAACATCTTCTTTTCTATCACCGTGCGCAATTTTTCATAACTGGTCCACGAAGGGTTCTTGCCGTTATTTTGGGCGCGCGTACGCAACACGAAATTGACGATTTCGTTGCGGAAATCCTTGGGATTGCTGATGCCCGCAGGTTTTTCGATTTTCTCCAATTCTTCATTCAAAGACGATCTATCGAATATTTCGCCGGTATCCGGGTCACGATAGTCCTCGTCCTGTATCCAATAGTCGGCGTAGGTGACGTAACGGTCGAAAATATTTTGTCCGAATTCGGAATACGATTCGAGATAGGCGGTTTGGATTTCTTTGCCGATGAATTCGACGTAATGCGGGACGAGGTATCCTTTGATATACGAAAGATATTTTTCCTCGATTTCCTTCGGATATTGCTCCTGCTCGATTTGTTTTTCGAGCACATAGAGCAAATGCACCGCGTTGGCGGCGACCTCGGTGTGGTCGAAATTATATACTTTAGAGAGTATTTTAAACGCAAAACGCGTTGACAGGCCGGTCATGCCTTCATCCACACCTGCGAAATCGCGATATTCCTGATACGATTTTGCGTTAGGATCGGTGTCTTTGAGATTTTCGCCGTCATAGACCCGCATTTTTGAATAAATGCTGGAATTATCCGGTTCTTTGAGGCGCGACAACACCGCGAATTGCGCCATCATTTCTAAGGTGCCGGGTCCGCACGGCGCGGCGGACAGACTGCTATTGCGCATCAATTTTTGATAAATGCGCACCTCTTCCGAGTTACGTAAGCAGTACGGCACTTTGACGATATAAATGCGATCTAAAAACGCCTCGTTGTTTTTGTTATTTTTAAAACTGATCCATTCCGATTCATTGGAATGGGCCAGGACGATACCGTTGAAGGGGATTGCGGCGAATCCTTCCGTGCCTTTGTAGTTGCTCTCCTGCGTGGCCGTCAACAAGGGGTGCAAGACCTTGATCGGCGCCTTAAACATTTCGACAAATTCAAGCAATCCTTGATTGGCCAAGCACAGTCCGCCGGAATAACTATAGGCATCGGGGTCGTCCTGCGAGAAATGTTCGAGCTTGCGGATATCGACCTTGCCTACCAACGAGGAGATGTCTTGGTTGTTTTCATCGCCGGGTTCTGTTTTGGAGATGGCGATTTGACGCAATATAGACGGGTAACGGCGCACGACCCTGAATTTTGTGATATCACCGTTGAACTCATGCAGGCGTTTTACCGCCCACGGCGACATGATGGTGCGCAGATAGCGACGTGATATGCCGTAATCTTCTTCCAAAATATTGCCGTCTTCTTCCGCAGAAAACAGACTCAGCGGCGAATCATTGACGGGCGACCCTTTTATCGCATAAAAGGGTATATGTTCCATGAGCGATTTCAGTTTTTCCGCCAGAGACGATTTTCCGCCACCTACCGGACCCAATAAATACAAGATTTGCTTCTTTTCTTCCAAGCCTTGGGCGGCGTGGCGGAAGTAAGCGACAATTTGTTCTATCGTATCTTCCATGCCGTAAAATTCCCGGAAGGCCGGATAAATTTTGATGACACGATTGGAAAATATACGGCTTAGGCGTTGATCCAGCCGTGTATCGACGAGTTCCGGTTCACCAATGGCGGCCAGCATGCGCTCGGCGGGCATGGCATAGGTGTTGATGTCTTTCTTGCAGAGGTCTAGATACTCTTGTATAGACATTTCTTCTTCTTTGCCTTCTTCATAGCGTGACTGAAAATGGCTAAAGATACTCATGCGGCGGTCCTCCAAAGGGCTAACAAAAGTGTGCAGTGACGATGCGGTATAGTCTGCGGTCATTATGCCGCGCAGTAGTCACAGTATATTCGGTATTTCAACGATAATCTCATTTTTGCAAGAAGCAGACCATAGGTCATAAGTCCGCTACCTCTTTGGTTAGACAACGAATTTCAAAAAGTTCAGACCGATTGTAAAAGATTTTAAATGTTGCGCCATAAAGCCTATAAAATTTCGCCCAAAATCCGCATAATGGTAGCCATTAAAAAATATTGTGCCAAATCGCTAGCGTTGCGCGGTGGTTAAGAGTAATCTTAAAGCCGTAAGGTAAGAGTTCGCGAAAATGCACGGTTGTATATGTACACTATACAACATTTAAACTTGACGGAATTTATTGGGTTTAACGGTATGCGTTGTTGGACAGCGCAGTGGTGGAAGTTAGGAAGAGTCGTATGCAAGAGTGTTAGGTGAGGTAGCGTGTTACCTATTCGTTTAGGAGGTAGCGTTGTGAAAGTACCATTGCAGATATCATCACGTCGTGTTTCCCTTTCTGAAGCCGCCCTTGAAGCAATACGTCGCAAGGCTTCTAAATTAGATAGTTTCTGCAAAGACCTTATATCTTGTCGTGTCATGGTGGAAGCGCCACATAAGCGGCGTCACCATGGATTGGCCTACAATGTGAGATTAGATCTGAGTGTGCCGGGTGGCGAGTTGGTGGTGACTCATGAGCCCGCTGAGGACATCTACGTGGCGATACGCGACGCGTTTGATGCGGCACGGCGTCAATTACAGTCCTTTAGCCGACGGCGACGTGGCGATGTTAAGGTGCATATAGAGGTGGTGCGGCCGGTCGCTACGGTGGCGCGGCTGTTTCGTGACCAAGGCTTCGGATTTTTGGAAACGGGGGAAGGGCGCGAGATTTATTTCCATAGTAATAGTGTGTTAGGTGGGAGTTTTGAGACCTTGGCAGTGGGTAGGGCGGTGCAATTTGCCGAGGAACAAGGGACGATGGGGCCGCAGGCCAGTACCGTCGCCGTCATAACCTAACTTAGTTTAACTTAGTTCAGCTATCGCCGTGGCTCAGCCCACGGACAACCAGGCCCGGCTATGCCGGGCCTGGTTGTTTTTGCCGCTCAGATTCCGCGCCTTGATTGTTTGCAGTAGATGGCTAATGGAAAATTTGCGATTATAATACCCCACAACAACCGTATACCTTGTTATTCATCTGATATGTCTCCAAAGCAGGACAGTAAAACCATGACCGATGTGAAGGCATTATCGGCAGACCAATTGTTTCACGCATGCGACCCGCGTGCGTTGGCGTTCGGCACCACTGCCGAGTTAGAAAATTTTACGGGCGTGTTAGGGCAAGCCAGGGCGGTAGAGGCGCTGGAGTTTGGTTTCGGTATACAAGCGAAAGGGTATAACATTTTTGCGGTAGGTCGCGATGGTTTGGGTAAACGCAGCATCGTGTTGCAATTGCTTGCGGCGCGCGCGCGCGCGCAGGCTGCGCCTATGGATTGGTGCTATGTCTATGATTTTGACGCGCCGCAAAAACCGCGTTTGATGAAATTGCCGCGCGGTATTGCGGTGGCGCTCAAACAAGACCTGGAACATGCGGTAGAGGCCCTGCGCGCCATCCTGCCTGCGGTTTTTGATGGTGAAGATTATCAGGCGCGCCGCCGCACGTTGGAAGGCGAATTTAAAGCACGACGTGAAAAAGGTCTGGAACACGTACAAGACGCCGCGCACCAGCGTTCTATCACCTTGGTGCGCACCCCGAATGGATTCATATTCGCGCCGGTGCGCGGCGAAGAAGTGGTAGGCCCGCAAGAATTTGAACGTATGGAGGGGCAAGAACGCGAGAAAATCGAAAAAGATATTAAATTCTTACAAGATCTGCTGCAAACCGAGATACGGCGGTTGCCGCAAATCAACCGTGAATTCGGCGAACGCATCAAACAACTCAACCGCGAAGTCGCGCAGGATGCCGTCGCGCATTTGGTCGGCGAGCTACGCCATCGGTATAAAGATTTAGCGGACGTGCTAGGTTATTTGTCGGCGGTAGAAAAAGATGTAGTGGAGAATTTCGACGAATTTATCCCTAAGACAGACGGCGAGAACGCCCCGGAATTGACCTTGCTTGCGCGTTCGGCGAGCGCCGGATTGCGCCGCTATCAGGTCAATATTTTAGTTTCCCGGCCGGATGATGGCGGCGCGCCGGTGATCTATGAGGACAATCCAAGTTACACGAATTTGCTCGGCAGGATCGAACATGTCGCGCAATTTGGCGCGTTAACGACCGATTTTACGATGATACGATCAGGTGCGTTGCAGCGCGCCAACGGCGGCTATTTGGTGTTGGATGCGCGTAAAGTCATTGCTCAAGCATTTGCGTGGGATGGTTTGAAACGCGCGCTCCAGGCGCAAGAAGTGCGCATAGAACCTTTGGGGCAGGCCTTGAGCTTAATCAGCACGGTGTCCTTGGAACCGCAGGCCATGCCGTTAAACGTCAAAGTGGTTTTATTGGGCGACCCCGAATTATTTTATTTGTTACATGAGTTGGATCCCGAATTCACCGACCTTTTTAAGGTCACTGCCGATTTTTCGCGGGATATTTCGCGTACGCCGGAAAACGATTTATTGTACGCGCGTTACATCGCCACGGCGGCGCGGCGCGAGAATTTGTTGCCGTTTGACTGCGGCGCGGTGGCGCGCGTTATCGAACAGGGCTCGCGGGCAATGGAAGACACCCAAAAAATCGCGACCTCAATGCGCTTGATTACTGAAATATTGGTGGAATCCAACTATTGGGCGTTACAATCCGAGCGTGCGGTGGTGACGCGTGAGGATGTGCAGCGCGCGCTCGATAAACGCGTTTATCGCATGGATCGTATACGCGAGCGTTTGCATGAAGAAACCTTGCGTAAGACCATAGTGATCGCCACGGACGGACAAATCGTAGGACAGGTCAACGGCTTGACGGTGATGGAGTTGGGCGAATTCGCCTTCGGCCGGCCGAGTCGCATTACGGCGCGGGTATGGCCCGGCGACGGTGAGGTGTTAGACATCGAGCGTGAAGTCGATTTGGGTGGCGATATACATTCCAAGGGCGTGCTTATTTTACAGGGATTTCTGGCGCAGCGCTTTGCGACTGAGCATGCCTTGTCGATGGCCGCCAGCATTGTATTTGAACAATCTTATGGCGAAGTAGATGGCGACAGCGCCTCGTGCGCGGAACTTTTTGCTTTGATTTCCGCTATTGCCGATGCGCCTATAAATCAACACTTTGCCGTGACCGGCGCGATCAGCCAGCACGGTGAAGTGCAGGCTATCGGCGGCGTCAATGAGAAAATCGAAGGATTTTTCGATCTCTGCGTCGCGCGCGGGTTGACGGGCCAACAAGGTGTACTCATCCCGGTCGCAAACGTCGAGCATTTAATGTTGCGTGCTGCAGTGATAGAGGCCGTGAGCGCAGGCAAATTTCATATCTATCCTATCCGCCACATCGACGAGGGCATCGCCATATTGACGGGCTTGCCGACCGGTGAGTTAGATGAAAATGGCGTTTATCCCAAGGGTTCCATTAATTATAAAGTGGCCAAACGCCTGCAAAAATTCCACGCCGGGAGTGAAGGGGGAGAGCAAAAACGCAAACGTACCCGTAAGGACCTGGCAGCGCCCCCCTCCCCCACCGCCGCAACGTGACGCCCTGCTGGGTATTCGGCGGCGGTATAAGCGTTGCCGTTGCCGATAAAATTTATCCTTTGCATTCAAAGGTATACAATTGTTGACGCAGATCGGCGTCTAAAGTATTCCAGTTATCCGTCGAAACCCCAAGGAATGAACGTCCTGACAATCACGTCGCGCTTGTCACTATGGGGCAGATGAGGATGATATGGCAACAAAACCGAGTATTTCATATAGCGACCCGCGATTTGGGGAAGTGATAAATAATTATGCGCCTTTGGTGAAGCGGATTGCGTATCACTTAATGGCGCGTTTACCCGCGTCGGTGCTGGTGGATGATTTGATCCAGGCGGGTATGGTGGGTTTATTAGAAGCGTCGCGCAATTATCAACCGCAACTCGGCGCGAGTTTTGAAACCTATGCGGGCATCCGTATACGCGGTGCAATGTTGGATGAATTGCGTCGCAATGATTGGGCGCCCAAATCCGTACACCGTAAAACGCGCGAACTCGCCGAGGTGGTGCGCAATATCGAGGCGAAAACCGGGCGCGACGCACGTGATGTCGAAGTCGCAGAGGCAATGGGCATAAGTCTTGATGACTATTATAAAATATTACAAGATTCTACTACGGCGCGCATGTTCGGTTTTGAAGAAATCGGTGTGGATGAAGAAGCCGTAGAAACCGGAATGATAGAGGCGGGCTCAGAACCCTTTGAAGACATTCAGAATCTACGTTTTCGGCAACGCCTTACCGAGGCCATTGCGGGTTTGCCGGAACGTGAAAAAATGGTGGTAACACTGTATTATGATTCGGAAATGAATTTGCGCGAAATCGGTTCTGTGCTAGGGGTTAGCGAATCGCGTATAAGTCAATTATTAAGTCAAGCCCTGATACGCTTGCGGGCGCGTATGAAGGATTGGTATAAAGATAGATAAGAATATATTCATTATGTTCGATTATGGTACGATGAATCCTTGTTCAATAAGGTGTATGTAGGCATGCGGGTGCTTGAACGCAAACAATGTAGCCATGTCAATCTAATGGCGTTATATGAGGCGAATTTTGACAAATTCGTTTCATTAATACCGGGTGAGAGCCCCGGCGAACTTGTATTGCTCGGCGTCGCCAATGGTTTTAGCCTGCGCCTGCGCGCCATAGACAGAGCGCCGTATACAACGACATGGCAGGTCATGGTGCAGTATACCGGCTCCGATACGTTGTGGGCATGTCCGCAATTCAAAGTGCGGTTGTACCATGATGCAAAGGTGTTAGAAGTATTGTATTTTCAAGGACACGGGCGTTTCCAAGGCGATTATCCCTATCCCAATCCGTGGATGTACGCGCGCGATGAAAAGCGTCAAGTGAATCGTTTTTTCGGTGAATTGCTCGGTTACTGCGTTGTGAACGGCTATCTTCCCACCGCGCTCGCGTAAATTTAAGCGCGGGTCGGGTTCCGCAGCCGGTAACGAAGAAAATGCGCTCATTAGCGCACGGTCACCGTGACATTCTCCGAAGGCTCACCGAAAAATCCGGTATCTTCACGATACATCTGCCACTGCATTTGATAGATGCCCGGTTGCACCGGTGTGATTAGCGTAAAATTAAATGCTTTAAATTGCCCCGTTTTTACGTTTTCTTCCGATGAAAGCTCGACTCGATCAAGTGTCCAAGTCAGATTTTGCGCGGGATTTTGCGACATCAACCGAAAGGCGGGCGCATTCCAAGGTACACTGCCATTATTTTTAAACATCACGCTGATTTTATACGGGCGTCCGCGTTCCCAGATGGTATAAAAAGGCGCGACGCTGCTTAATCCAGAAAGTTTTTGCGTCACAAATTCCGCGTTGGTGTTGCCGCGCGCATGCGAAGGTTTGACGATAACTTTGAGTGGCGGTGTGGCGTCACCGAAGGTGTTGCCGCCGGCGTCGCCGACTTGCCATTGAAAATCGAGCGTCCCGCCTTGGGCAGGGGCGGTGACTTCAAAACGAAACGTCGCCGTGCCGTCGCTGGGAATATTGCGTCCCGCATCGATTTCGACATGTCCTATGCCCCAAACGCGCGCGCCGTTGGCGGATCGTATGATAAGCCGTTGGCCGTTATTGCGTGACCAGGTGCTAGCGCTGGTATTGCGGAATTGGATGACGACCGGGTAAGTTTTGCCGCCATCCATGGTCATGGGGACGACTTGGGATAAAAATTTGGCGCCTGACGATCTTCCGCCGCGCTCGCGGGCTTGCTCTACTGCATCGTTGTCTAGGACGGGTGGTTTTGCCGGCGCAGGCGTGGCAAGGATAAGCAAACAGCACAGACCGGTTCCAATTCGTATACGTAAATCCATAAATTACCCTAGCCTTAGGTATAATGCAGATCATATCTGAGCCACGTCTCTATCGCAACGCATTGCCGAGATACGCACATGAAAACTAATGATGACGATAACGCCCCATTACCACCGAGTAAAAGCGCTCTTAAACGGGCTGCAGAAGAGTTGCAAGACTTGGGCAAACAATTGGTGGCGATGCAAGAATCGCGTTTGGCCGAACTGCCGTTGCCGGATGCCTTGCGTTCCGCCATCGCCGAGGCCAAGCGCATCAAGGCTAGAGAGGGCTTGCGCAGACAAATGCAGTATGTCGGTAGGCTGATGCGCGAACTCGATATTGAACCCTTGCGCCAGGCCCTCAGCAATATCGACGCGCAACGCAACAACGCGACACGTCGTTTCCATCAGGCAGAACAATGGCGTGATCGTCTCTTGAAGGGCGGTGAGGACGCTATAACAGCCTTTGCTACCGCCTATCCTACAGCAGATGCCCAGGCGCTCAGGCAGGCCATCGCAGCCGTCGCAACGGCCCACGGTGCAGCGGCGGGCGGGGTGAGCAAGGTCTTATGGAAAATGGTGTTAGCGGTCATCGAACCCTAATCCCGCGATGCAAAATATTTAGAAAAGAAAAAACCTCGTAAGTACAG
>CAKKRP010000082.1 GCA_919902765.1 Gammaproteobacteria bacterium
TAGCAAACAATCCATCTAAGCGCTAGAACGGGCTAGATTGGACGGTTACGTTGAATATAGATGAGAGGGCTGGCGTATTTATGTCTTGACGGAGGAAAACCTATGGCGCTAGGTATGGAAAAGCTAGAGAATTTGGAACTTCTTTTCAGGGAAAAAGTGAAGCGTGTTATTGATAATATGGAACGACAAAATTGGAGCATTAGGGTGATCTGGGGCAAAAGGACAGAGGAAGAGAATTTGCTTTTGGTGCAGCAGGGTGTTGCCAGCAGGGAAAGCAAACATTTAGACGGACGCGCGGTAGATTTGATTGATCGTAAAATAGGTTACGTCCATGACAGAACGCATCCCTTTTATAGAGACCTTGAAAAATTTGCCAAGGAGCAAGGTTTGAAGTGGGGTGGCGATTTTTCAGGGAGGTGGGACCCATGTCATATCGAAATGCCTTAGTGGCTTGTTTGGCGTTAGTAGCCGGGATATGCAGCGCCGCCACCCCTAATGCGACTGATGTATGGTTGGCTAAAACATCTGGCATTTGGGAGCTTAAAGGGCGCTATGGCTACTATCAAGTGATGGTTTACCGGGAAGGCATTGAACATGCGGTCGATAAAGTGGTAGTAAATTTGATTGCCGCAGACGATAAGGCCCAACGTAAGGAAGTAGTCAAATCCGTAACGCTCGAAACGCCCGGTGTACAAGGCAATGTGCAAGATATTCAATTTAAAATGGTCGATAAAAGCCATATGGTCATTAGCCTAGACGTGACGATGAAGGGTATGGAAGGTGTGGTCGAGCGGGCGATGTTTTTGTTTTATCCCGATGGGCGATATAAGGAAATTATTTCTTTGAAACATGTGGATGTGTATGATTGAGAATGTTGGATGAGTGTTCGAGCGCGTACATTAATGGGTTTGCTGACGCTATTTTATGGCTGCGTTGGTGTCGCGCAAGCGGACGCAATTCAATGTCCAGAAAATCTATCAGTAGTCGAAAAATTTACCTCCCCACCACAGGGATGGCAATTGCATATCGAAGACGATCCGCACCCGTTAGTGAATGTCGCATTTTATTCCGGCCATCCACGCGAGCGGGCCTCGCTCGTGCCCATTTCTAAAAAACATTCCGGCACCACGTCCAACGCCCGTTGGGATTTTACGCGTGGCGACAAATTGGATGGAGTTGTAGTCGAGTTTGAGCCAATAGTAAATCGAGAAACATTATTGTTGTAAACTGGCGATCAACGCTGTTTTATAGTGTAAGTGGGCATAGTTGTGACAGCCGATGAACTCAAATTTGTGATCTTTCGATAATTTTGCGACTTCTTTAATACATCGTAATAGCCATTTACCAAAAGTGTTGGGTAGTTTAGGCTTAAAACACATTAACGTTGTAAACAATATTTCAATTTTACGGTCGCAAGCTGCAATTTCTTCTAACATTTTGCCGAGAATCTCAACAGTTTCCATAGTAGGTGTGCCATGATTGGCTATCCAGCGACCATATATCGCCTCAATTATATCTGTTGCTGCCCTTTTTTCATCTTCAGTAATGTCGCTCATTTTTTAATCACTCTATTGAATTGACGATGCCGTTAATGAATTCTCGCGCAGTGTTTTTCGCTATGATTTCTAAATAGGCGTTAGGTGTGGAGGCCTTAACGTATCTGCCAAAAAACGCAGAGTTACCGCAATCGTAGCAATAATATAAGGTATTTCCGGCTTTTTGCGCATATTCTGGCTTGCTGTTTTTTTGGAACCAAATGGATTTTGCGAACAATGCGTGGTTCCACAAAAATACGTCTGGTTCCTCCTTCGGTTGTGGAGAAGAAGGTGTCTGCAAAAACATGATGCCGGGCATTTGCGATATGGTGAGTTTTGAACCTAGCATTTGTTTTTCAAAGCCTGATTGTTGAAAATCTTGCTCGGAAAACATGCTGAATATTATTTTTCCTTGGGTACACTGAGCGGCAATGATAGCCTCATAGGGCACAAAAGACAGCACGCAGTTGTTAGGTAGGTGTAGTGTGTAAGCACCGATTTTTGCTGTAATCAATGTGTCTTGTAGCGAGCCTGCGGGCCACGCACTTTTTTTTGCGACAATGTCACAACCTTCGCCTTTGCATTTAGGGATTGCGCAATCAGTTGGGTTTTCGCAAGCGAGCGCTGGTGTACAAATCATCCAAAAAAGTATGGCGAGATAATGTAAAATTCGGAAATTAAAGGGATAGGGCGGCAGTCGTTTAAATGCGTAGCTGCGACACATGCGTTAGTATCCCTCCGTAGATATTTCACATTGGGGCGTGAATATGTGGGTATATTCATGCCCCAATGTTGATGCAATCTCTAAAATTAATTGTTATGACTTAAGGAACGTTAGTACTCTCTCATGCAAACTACCAGTGGCGGGCGTATACGTCGCAGTAGGTTGTGTTGGAGCGGTGTTCTCATCTATTGCCGGTTCGCCCGTTAGTATTTGTGGGTTAGTGGCACAATAATATTTAAAGTGGACCCCCCTAGTCAAGACAAATATCGCCTAAGTTTAAGCTATAGCAATCTCGTCACCGGCAGTGGAACAGCGCTGCCCCAATTTCTCCTTGTTATTCGGTACCATGGATATCCTGAATTCTCAGTGGTGTCGTATAATTGAGACAGATGTACATTGCCGATTGGATTTGGTGTAATGCGCTGTTAGCATATAGATGATTTACGCTTAGGAAGCTAAAATTCACGCCAAATTGAGGGATGGGAAATGTACAAAAAAAACGATGCGCTGAACTACAACACGTATCTAAATGATAAAGTTGCAAAAAACGATATAAGTAGGGTATATCAGATAGGTCTGGTGTTAGTGGTGTTGGCCTCAATGGCGGGGTGTGGAAAAGGCTTGAGCGAATTGCAAACGCATCCAGACCCGAAGGCGAGTGACTTTGCGGTCTCTGTGGATGAAGACGCGGCGATTGAAATTACAACTCAAGAAGTGCTCGCGCATGTGACCGACGACAAAAATTTAAACCTGGAAGTAGTCGCCCTACGGGGAGGAAGTCTAGGTGTGTTGAGCAGAAACGATCTAGGATACACCTACACAACCAATGAAAACGCCAATGGCGTAGATGTGCTCTCCTATGAAGTGAAAGATTCTGCGAATGTGGCGGCGGTGGGTGAAATCCGCATCACCATTAATCCTAAATCCGACCTACCTCAAGCGCAACAACTGAGTATTCAAACCAGCGAAGACGTTTCGCTTGATATAAAAAAATCGGAAATCAAAGACCGCACGTCCGACCCTGACCCAGGGGATTATGGCACCGTCGTCTCTTTGCAGTCGGCTAATGCCACTATTCCAGTCATCATTGAGGATCGTGGCGACGTATACCGCGTAACGCCGCCTCTACATTTCAATGGAATATTAGCGCTTACGTATAAAGTAGAGGATCGCACGCAACAAGCAGCCTTTGGCCAAATTGAATTGACGGTACGCGGAATCAACAATCCGCCTACGGTTGCGAACATAACGGCAACTACCAATGAAGACACTGATCTCATCATTCCAATTGCCACCTTTCTCGCTGCCGCCACCGATGTCGATGCCAATGACAGTTTGATTATGGTGCAGAATTCCGTTGTTGGCGGTGCAAAAGGTGTGATTACAGTGGGTGACTTAAGCGTTTCCTACAAACCCAACAGCGACGCCAATGGCAAAGACATCTGGTCATTCTCCATTCGGGACAGCGGAGGCTTGGAAAGCGAGGCCAATTTAGAAATCACTATTGTTCCAGTGAACGACGTGCCCCTAGCAGGCGCGGCGAACCTGAGCTTGGCGGAGGACGGCGCCTTCGACGTGGATTACGCGGCGGTGAGCGGTAGCGTCAACGACGTGGATATCGGCGATGTGCTGAGCTTGAAACTTGTCAGCGGCGGGGCGCACGGTTCCGTGGCGAATTCATCGGCTGGAAAATTTAGATATACGCCAATAAAAGACTATTTTGGCGAAGATACATTGCGGTACACCATTAAAGATCAAGCGGGATTGGAAGCATCGGCGGACTTGAAGGTGGTGGTGACGGCAGTGAATGATACTCCAATGACCAACGATTTTAACATTACGGTGGCAGAGGATATGCCCTATACCATCACCGCTTCGGAAGTACTGGGCTCTGGGCATGTGACGGATGTAGACACGGCGGTAAGTGGTCTTTCGTTGGTGAGTATAGAGCGCGACACAACGCAAAATTCAACATATACGCTTGCGGTAGGTGCCGTAGGTTATGTTTTTACACCTGCATTGAATTCCAACTTGCCTGAGAAATTAAAATATACGGTTAGCGATGGTTTGGCGAGTAAGAGTGGATATATTAATATTGCGATTACTGCGGTGCAGGATGCGCCTGTCGCCGCATCTTTTACCTTGGCTGGCAAGGAAGATCAAGCTGTGAAATTTACGGTTGCTGACGTCTTGGCGCACGCAAGCGATCCGGACGGCGATGTGTTGAATCTAAATCCGTTGCCTACGCCTGCAAATGGAACGTTGACATTAGTGGGGACGGAATACACGTATCAACCTGTACCTAATTATTATGGTCAGGATGCGATCAGTTTTGTAGTAAAAGATTCCGCAAATAATTCTAGTGTAGCGAGCGGCGACGCTGACGTTTGATATTGCGTTGCGGGCGTGGTCTGCTCCTGCTTCGATAGCTACAAGCGCGCGCAAACCTGTAATTGGAGGTTGGAAAAGTGGTGATGCAATGGCAGTGTGGGAGGGTACGGATGATAAACTCTATGCAAAGCGATATGTAAGCGGCGCGTGGAGTCAATTGACCGATCTTGTTAGTAATGATCTAACTCCTGTTGGTGTTGCATCTGTAAATCCTCAGATTGCAATACTTGGTGACGGAGATGCGCTTTTGATTTGGGAAGAGAAAAATGTGAAATCTGTCACCGTGAAGCTTTGGTCTAGACGTTACAGCAAGCAAACGCAAAGGTGGTCTAATACTTCGGAAGTTGTCAATCGAGACGCAACAATTTATGCATCTACAGTCATTGCTATGCCAAAACTCATTAGCAACACAGCAGGTGATGCGGCGGTTGTTTGGTGGCAAAATTTGGCTGCGGATTCAGTAACAGTCGGTGTCTTTGTTGAAACATCTGACTATTCAAAGTGGTATAGACGGGTTTTAGCGGCTGGGCAATGGGATTCGACGCCATCATTATCATCGCTGTATACATACTATGTTCCGTATGATTTGTCTACGGCGTTGAGCAATACAGGAACTCTCGTGATTGGAGACAGAGGCTCTGATTGGAGTACGTTTAGTAGCGCACAAATCTGTGTTGCTCCAAAAGTCGGTGCATCATGGACTGACTTTAGCTACCCTCCTTCCGGCTTGGTGAATGACGTTCAATACGATGGAGGTGGCTGGGTAAATTTATATGATCCGCGAAACCTAGCGCTTGGTTTTCGGAAGGACGGTATGTTGGTAGTGACTTGGTTGCAAGATTCATTTGATTCTTCACAGTATGCGTCAGTAGCTAGGCAAACGGCGAGCACGTATGATCTTGGAAATCCCAATGGCTTGGGTTTGCAGAAACAGGAATTTATAGACGGTAATAGCAACCCTTTTTCAAGTAGCGATTTCATTCCAACTATAGTGCCGGTAGCGAATGGATTTGTGGCAGCTAAAATTGGAAATGCATATTTTCGATTCAATATCGACAACGTTTGGGGGCAGCGATTTGAAATTGGAACAATCACCGATTATGCAGCGATTGGCGTTGATGGACGTGGAAATGTAATAATGGTTACACAGCCGCCAAAAGATACTACCGTAACTGGCGGTCGCCGTATCCTCGCGATGGGTATTAGTCAGACAAATTTGCAAGTCGGCTCTGCTACCGGCGAAATAACTCAGCCCGCCGTTGCAGTTGCCGCGTCCGGCGATGCGTTAGCGATTTGGAAGGATAAATCAGGGTTATTGTTCAGCAGCTTATTTCACTAAGCTGGACGTAGCAAAAATAGCTATTGCGGCAGATAGATTGTTTAGTGGCGAGATATTCGCCACTTTGCCTATAGTAGGTGGGGCAGCGGCCCAAACACAAAATTCCCTCGTTACTTAGAAGGGGAGTGTTGCGTAATCGGCATTTTCAGTATTTTCAGTTTAAAGCGTCTAAACATATCTTCGCACGCTCCGAAGCCGAGCCCATTTTAGTCAAAGGTAAAATAGATCCCTTGATCTGTGCTTTAAGGTCGTCCACGACAACGCGTTCCAAGTTTGCATTGGTTAGTGAACATATCATGCGCAAAGTTTCATCATCTTTGATGCTGGACAGTACCTGGTTAGGGCTTGTATGCAGCGCATTGGCGAGTTCAATTTTGATGGCTTCGAGCGAATCGGTGACCGTGCGTAATGCGTATGCGAATACTATCCATTCCTGCGGATTGCCCGCGCCAATTCTCGCCAATACCGCGTCCCAGTGTTTCGTATCCTGAAGATTTTTAACGGTTTGCTGTGCGCCATTTTTAGCAAGCTCTGCCAACAAGCCCTGAGGAGTAAGCCTAGCCAATTTTAGTTCGTCTATAGCGTCTATTTGCGCTTTTGAGTGGCGCAGATAATAAAGGCACAGTGTCTTACTGTCCGCTAATGATTTATCCGTCACGCTTTCAAGCGCCTGCATAGTTTTGTGGAAATATACATCGAGTTCATGCGGTTCAGGCTCTGTCATGCGTGGGGTGCAAACGATATTGGCTCTAAATGGTGCGCCGACAAATTGCAGAGCATTGCCAGGCGAGCGCGTGATTGCGGCGGAGAACGCGGCATCCAAGTCCTCGGCGTCATGTGCATTCGCAACTTCGCGTATTGCAATTGCAACTTCCAACCATTCCTTTTTTCCGCTGCTTATGGCCGTTATTACTTCTCTACGGTCTTTAGGCCACATTTGTTTGTATACGGCGTTGGCACCCAGCGAGCTGATATTTGTTTTGTAGTCCTTGGCTTGTTGTGCGGCACCGGCGGTACTGAATATAAGTGCCGATGCCATTATCCCGATAAGACGCATTTTCATCGTGTTGCCTCAAGCATATCGTCGGCGCTGTCCGCGATGATAAGACGGTATTGTTTTTTTAATATGATGCAGCCGCGGGAAGCGGTGAAGTTTTGTTCAGAGTTGTCGCCATGTATTCTGAAATCACTGCGACCCATCGCACTATGCATATGAGGGACGAGTTCAATGACAGGTGGCTTGTAGTGCGGGCTGTATATCTTGCGCATACGATATCGTCCGCGCGGAATGGGCCCGACATCGCCTTGCGCTTCAAATTCCGGGTTATTTAGTCCATAGTGGTAACCGGAATATCCCTGAGCGATATGTTGTCCGTTATAAGTTAGCGTGCCTGTTGTTTGGCTATAGGTCCATGGCATAGCACAAGTATCCTCCGTTGTAACCGTCCAATCTAGCCCGTTCTAGCGCTTAGATGGATTGTTTGCTAGCAG
>CAKKRP010000083.1 GCA_919902765.1 Gammaproteobacteria bacterium
ATACGATCCGGGCACGGGGTTGTATTATTACGGCGCGCGGTATTACGACGTGCGGTTGATGCATTTTGTGTCGGCGGATCGTACCGTGCAGGATTTTACCGATCCGCAGTTTTTAAACCGGTATGCGTATGTGCGCAATAATCCATTAAACAGGGTCGATCCGACAGGTTTATCAAGCGTGGTGATCACCGTGAATAGGACGACGGAGACTGAAAAATCCACGACCGGGGAGTTGTGGGTGAACGGCCGGCAGGTCGGGTATACGCTGGAAAGGCCTTGGCGAGATAATCGGAACAACGAAAGTCGTATCCCAGCGGGGACGTATTTTGCGCAAATTCATTGGAGTAATAAACTGGGGTATACCGTCCTTGAATTGAAGCGGGTGGAGCATCGAAGTGAAGTGCTAATACACATCGGGAATATTCCGGACGATACGATAGGGTGTATTTTGCCCGGCGAGACGCTAGGCAAAGACTTCGTAGGTAAAAGTTCGGCAGCGTTGGGCGAGATTCATTACGATGTCTTCAACACGCTGAACGCGGATTTTGCAACGGGCGAGGGCACCGATATCATCGTCGATGTCAGAGACCCTCGGCGCGATGAAACCGTCAATTCTGGCGAGGATGCCTTCACGACATCGCCCATTGAGCGTTCGGAAACCGGCAGTGACACGACGGTGGTGAGCGATGCCGACAGTGATACGACCGAGGTGGTAGAGGAGCCAGACTTCTAATGAGTGAACGGTGGATGGATACGGGAGGGGGGCGGTCATGGGTCATACTGTCGCTGGTGGCAGCGCTGGGGAGCGGCGGGGCGATGGCGCGTGAAGATCTTCCGCTACGCGCCACCATCGAGAAAGAGCTGACCGCCTATGCGAAACACAATGACAAAGCGGCGCGCCGACGGTTTATGTCGGCGGTGCAAAAAGTCGGCATTTGCAAGGAAGAAAACTATGGCATGGGTGAGATCAATGAGTTATATCCCTATCATGATGAATTAATGGAATATTCCAGTTTATTGGAAGAAGCGATGGTGAGAGGTGAAAAAGACGCGCTAGGCGGAGATCGCAAGGCGGTGGCGTATTTATTTGCGCTGGTACCGTTGGCGACGGACGGCGCGCTGGCAGAGGGTATCAGCGACAGTATCGGAAAGACTATAAAAAAATATCCAGTTGAATTTTTAGGTGGGATTGAAAGATGCTGGCGCTATCTGCGTGCTGATCATGACGATATTCGTCTGGTGTATTATTTGCGGAACATAGGCATTGATTTTGCGGACGACTTTGAAGGGCGAAAAGCGGAGTTGGAAAGTAGAAGACGAGTGCTGGCCCATACAACGTATAAGAACGAAGAGATTAAAAAGCGATGTTTAGATATTCTTGATCGTGGGATAAAGGATGTCGAAGAGGCGCTGCAACCGGGGGCATTTCATAGATAAAAAGCCAGGGAGTGTACGCACTGCGTACCGCTATAAACTTTTGTGTATGTAATGAGGCTTTGTATGAGGCGGGGGCGGTCATGGGTCATACTGTCGCTGGTGGCAGCGCTGGGGAGCGGCGGGGCGATGGCGCGTGAAGATCTTCCGCTACGCGCCACCATCGAGAAAGAGCTGACCGCCTATGCGAAACACAATGACAAAGCGGCGCGCCGACGGTTTATGTCGGCGGTGCAAAAAGTCGGCATTTGCAAGGAAGAAAACTATGGCATGGGTGAGATCAATGAGTTATATCCCTATCATGATGAATTAATGGAATATTCCAGTTTATTGGAAGAAGCGATGGTGAGAGGTGAAAAAGACGCGCTAGGCGGAGATCGCAAGGCGGTGGCGTATTTATTTGCGCTGGTACCGTTGGCGACGGACGGCGCGCTGGCAGAGGGTATCAGCGACAGTATCGGAAAGACTATAAAAAAATATCCAGTTGAATTTTTAGGTGGGATTGAAAGATGCTGGCGCTATCTGCGTGCTGATCATGACGATATTCGTCTGGTGTATTATTTGCGGAACATAGGCATTGATTTTGCGGACGACTTTGAAGGGCGAAAAGCGGAGTTGGAAAGTAGAAGACGAGTGCTGGCCCATACAACGTATAAGAACGAAGAGATTAAAAAGCGATGTATAGCAATCCTTGATGAACTAATTTCGAGAACCCAGCAGATTATTGAGTCGGAATCGCATAACAAAGCCAGGTAGATACGCATCGCGTACCTTATAAACTTTTGTGGTAACTGCTCACCCCCCCACTTTCCCGCCAGCGCCATTTGAATCGCGATGAGGGGGTTGTAACCTTTGTTAGCCATGGTTTGCAAGTAGCTGGATATTCGGCAATACGCCTGCGCGTACACTTCAGATCGGAAGCATCCCGATACTTTTTGCTTTACCTTGGCCATGCGCAGATCGCGCTCGGCACGGTTGTTGGTGAAGGACACGTGCGGATCTTTGGCAAAGAGCAACACCGCAGATTCATGCGCCTGCAGCCGCGCCCAAAGGTTGTGCGCATCCGATTTAGCAAGCTTACCGCGTTTACCGCTGGGACGGGGCGGGATGGGCGGCAGTTCTTGGGCACCACGGGTGAGAATGTTGCGATAGCGCTTTTGTAGATTCGCATAGTCGGCATCGGCGAGTTTCTTGTCCGGTCGTTTGGCGACGGCGATGCAGGTTTCTTGCAGCAACTGTTTCATGTTACGCGCCCAGCGATACCCATTCGAATCGACGATAAAGGTCAGCTCGCGCAACAAATGCGATCCGCACAGCCCGTGGCGGCAATGCGCGTAGGATAAGTACGACGACCAGCAGTCGTGAATGATCACGCCTTCGTAGCGTGGAATGAGGTCAATGGCCTTAATCGCTTCCGTCCCCCGACTGCGATGCAGAAACTTGAGCGTGATATCGCCCGCCGAATACACGTGTACCCAGTGATTTTTACGTTCCACTCTCAAGGAGGTTTCATCCACGTGCATCGCGGGCATGGTCAGCAGCTGTTGAACGGTCTGACGCTCCCAGCCTTCCAGCGCGTGATGCAAGCGCAGCACAAAATTGAGCAGGCTGGCCTCGGCGATTACCACGCCGATGATCGACTCTACCAGCTTCTGTACGCGATTCAAGGCGACCATCTGGCCCATCAGTAAATTGATCGCAAAGGCCTTCAGGCCGTTGCCATATTGCAAGGGCGCACCCATGTCGCGGGGAAACGCCCCTTTGACCGTGGCCTCGCACACCGGGCAGTGTTTGATTTCGGCATCGACGTGTTCCACCATTTTTTCGAATACGATATCGATCTTGGTTCGCCGCTCGTGCCGCAGGCAGGGCGACCCCGTCAAGGGTTCTCCGCAGATATCGCAGACCGTGACTTTCGCGACCGTCACAGTTTCCACCTCACGGCTATTCGCGGCCCGTATGCCGTTGCCCTGGCGGCCTTTGACGTGACTCCCCGCCGCGCCCAGGGCGGTGTCGTCTTGGCCCGTTTGCGAGGAGGGCAGGCTGGAGTTTTTGTTGTTCTTTTGGGTGGTGCGTTCCATGAAAATCGACAGCATCAATTCCATCATCATGAACATACTGCCCATGAGCGCTTGGCTTTCGCGGGTGATTTTGCCGTCGACACAGAGGGCGTCAAAATCCGCTTTCAAGCGGCTGACTTCTTCCCTGACCCGAGATTTATCGACGCTCGCCATGAGGAACCTGCAATCATTGGGGTCAGAGTCATTGATTTATTAGTCGTATTGGGCTAGTCTATCTCCTTCAATGAAGGAGAAAGACTCATGGCCCGCTTGCCACGCCTCTCGTTTCCCGGTTGCGCCCATCACGTCATTCAACGCGGCAACAACCGCGACGACTGCTTTTACGACGAGGCTGACTATAAAGCCTATCTAACCTTTCTCAAGGAATCATCGACAAAATATCAGGTCGCCATACACGCCTTTGTGCTGATGAGCAACCATGTGCATCTGCTGGTGACACCCAGCGATGAACAAGGCCTCAGCCGGATGATGCAAGCGCTGGGTCGAAAATATGTTCAATACTTCAACCACACCCATGGCCGCACGGGCACGTTATGGGAAGGGCGATATAAATCGACGTTGGTGGATGCCGCCACCTATTTGTTGACCGTATACCGCTACATCGAACTGAACCCCGTGCGGGCTAAAATGGTGTTGCACGCGTCGGAATATCCATGGTCCAGTTACCAATACAATGCATTGGAAAAACCGATTAAACTGATCACGCCCCATCCGCTGTATCTCAAACTAGGTAAAACGAGCGACGAGCGGCTGGGCGCGTATCGAACTTTATTTCGAGGTAGAATGGCGGAACAAGAGTTAACGGCGATCCGCGACGCGACGAACAAGGCGTGGGTGTTGGGGAATCCTCGATTCAAGGCTAAAATGGAGGCAGCGACAGGGCGTAGGGCTGCGCCACTGGGGCGCGGGGGAGACAGGAAATCCACGAAATATCTTGAAACGACAAGATAGATAAAATCTATGACACTGACCCCATTGATTCAAACTACAAGATAGATAAAATCTATGACACTGACCCCATTGATTCTTGCTTAGCCTGCTCTCTACTCTACCCATGCACCGCCGAGCGCGGTCGTCCCGGGGAACAGCCCCACCATGGTAGCGAGGCCGGGGAGGCCTCGCATTTCCAAGGCTTGCTTTATGTCTCTGCCCTGCTATCATACTTTACATTTAGCAGTATAATATGGACAGTACGCAAGCATGATACAGAGACCCTTCTGGTTGCAACGAATTGAGCAAGCCTGGCGCGATGTGCCGATTGTTTGGCTATGTGGGGTACGTCGCAGCGGCAAGACCACGCTGGCGAAAAGCCTGAGCGCCCCGCAACTCCATTATGTCAACTGCGACCTCCCCGCAGTCGAAGACAGGGTGCGCGACCCCGAGCTCTTTTATCGTAACCTGGCCGAACCGGTAGTGGTGTTCGACGAGATACATCAATTGCATGACCCCGCCCGGTTGTTAAAAATTGGCGCTGACGCCTTTCCCAACTTGCGTATCCTGGCAACCGGGTCGTCAACCCTGGCGGCGAGCAAAAAGTTTCGCGATACCTTAACCGGCCGCAAGCGCGTCATTCATCTCACGCCAGTGCTATGGGACGAATTGCCCTTGTTTGGGGCAACTCTTCAGAAGCGTTTATTTCATGGCGGTTTGCCCCCCGCGTTGATGGCGGAACAAAAAACGGCAGCGTTTTACCGCGAGTGGCTAGATTCCTTTTTTGCGCGCGATATTCAACGCCTATTTGGCTTCCGCGACATTAATCGATTCAATATGCTGTTCGAATATCTATTGCGGCAAAGTGGCGGTCAGTTTGAAGTAACCAAAACGGCGACCGCGCTAGGGATAAGCCGTCCGACCGTGGAAAGCCACGTGCGCGCGCTTGAGATTACCAACGCCGTCACATTGGTGCGGCCGTACCACGGCGGCGGCCAACACGAGTTGGTGAAACAACCTAAAATCTACGCTTTCGACACCGGCTTCGTAAGCTTTGCGCGGGGGTGGGATCCGCTGCGTTCAGATGACTTTGGCGTGCTCTGGGAGCATTTTGTGTTGGAGCAGTTGCAAGCCCACAATCCCGATTATCCAATACAATATTGGCGCGACAAGTCGGGAAATGAAGTGGATTTTGTCATTGCCTTCGGCCGTGATCGCGTGGATGCGATTGAATGTAAGTGGAACCCTTCCGCATTCGATGGTGTGGCTTTGGAACGTTTCCGCAGCATTTATCCCCATGGACGCAACTTCCTGTTAAGTCCGTCTGCCGTCCCTGCGTACACCGCTCGCGTGCGGTCTCTTGAGATTCAAGTTTGTACGCCGAACGAATTGAGCTCGACTTCCTCGTGGGGGTAACTCTAGCAGAGTTGAAGGAATGTTACATAGCGAGACTCCTAAATTGTGTCCCCGCTAAAATGGCCCCTAAAACTTCATTGAAAAAGGCAAAAGACAAGACCTGCCCCCGCACCATTCATGCCCCGTAAACCCGTGGTGGGTGATGTCCCCATTGCCGCTGACCAGGATTTGCTTGCCCCAGGCACGGTCGCGGGGTCACATCTTGCATTGTGATATTTCTGCGGCAGTGCCAGGCGAGATTCATTACGATGTCTTCAACACGCTGAACGCGGATTTTGCAACGGGCGAAGGTACCGATATCATCGTCGATGTCAGATTAAGTCGAAACTAGTACACATCATCACGTCGGAAGCTCACAACCAAGCGAAGAGATCGGTTCGTCCATAGTCAGGCGGCGGCATGTGACGCGCCGTCGTGGCTTGAATTCTTGAGTAATTTAATCAATAGTTTATCTGTAATGACCGGCTTGATCTATGCACGAAATTGATGTACGTCGAAATTCAGGCAAACCCGTACAGCCTTAGATATTTAATTGGTTAATGAATATATAAGGTCGGCGGAGTACAAAAATACGATGGCGTGAGGGAGTACGGACGGGTTTTGCACCCTAGTTCGCGATAAGCATTTAATCCGCCTGTTTTATAGAGCCGGATCCCTTTCGTTATATGTGGAATGTGGTGGCCATAACGGCGCAGTTGACCGATTTGTCTTTGATAATCGGTGTGACCGGGGATCGCGGGATGCATCTAGGTGCTATAGAGGGTGATCGGGCTAAACGTAGTTGGCGGCGCAAGTTGTTATCTGCGTTCGCTAGTCTGTTGGTCGCGTGTTCTTGGGGCGTGTTTGGTATGGACGACGGCGTCCAGCGCGCCAAGACCCCAAGCAAGGTTTCGCCATCCGTTCAGCAACCATCGTTTGATCATCAAAACAGCGCCTTTCCGCTTTCCGGTCGGCATGCCGAGCTGGCCTGTGCCGCATGTCACGGCCAGCAAGCTCCAAACACCGTTCCTCCGATCAAGCCTGCATCAACCTGTCAAGGATGTCACAACGACGGCGTGGCGATGGGCGTGGGGCTCATGCACATCGCCACTCGGGAAGGCTGCGATCAGTGTCATGGCACACGCGCCTGGTTGCCTGCGGCGATCGCCCATAACAATTTCACCGAGCCCTGCCAGGCGTGTCACGACAATCGCGTGGCGACGGGCAAAACCCAGCGGCATGTGGCTAGCAGCGGGCGTTGTGAGGCCTGTCACCAGACATATTCGTGGAATGTCGCCGCACGCCGTGTCGATCATCATGAAACACGAGGCGCGTGCGCCGCTTGTCATAACCAAGTTCTGGCGGCCGCAACGCACCCGCAAACTTCTAGTCAGTGCGCGGCCTGTCACGCGGATACGGCGTGGTCACCGTTAAAGGCCATTGCCCACGATGAAACCACCGCGACGTGCGAAAGCTGTCATAATCAACGCGTCGCGTTAGGCATGCCTATCTCCCATGTGGTTAGCGCTGTGGCGTGTAGCATTTGTCATGACACGCGCAATTGGGTGGTAGCAAGTCAAGGCAACACAGATAACCTATCGGCACTAATACGCCCGCCACCTCCTCACGGGGGCGTAGTGGATAACTGTACGTTGTGTCATGGCGTTACTGCTGGCGGTAAGTCGCCCACCCACATCAGTTCCTCGGCGCTATGTGAGAAATGTCATTCGCTGTTGGTCTGGCGGCCGACGTTGGGAGTGGATCATACGCAGACCGTCGGTTTGTGTATCGCCTGTCACGACGGCAAGATCGCCTCAGGTAAGATCGTCACGCATATCCCCACCTCCGACAGTTGCGAAAAATGTCATTCGACTTCCGGTTGGCGACCGCGTAAATTTTTGGATCACACGCAGACCTTGGGCACCTGCGTCAGTTGTCACAATAGCGTCATTGCCTCAGGAAAATCCGCGCTGCATATCGCATCGACTGACGATTGTCAAAAGTGTCATCGCGTTAATGCCTGGCGTCCGACGTTTGTGGTGGATCATACGCAGATCACCGGCGCCTGCTCGGTTTGTCACGATGGCAGGAGCGCCAGCGGCAAGGGACCCAATCATAGTTTGACGACGGATCGCTGCGATGCGTGTCACGGCGTACGCGCGTGGCGCGTGGGAATCGTGGTAAAACATACTGACGTGCTGGGGGCGTGTATCAGTTGTCACAACGGGGTTAAAGCCTCCGGCAAACACCTCAAACATCCTACTTCAACCGATGCCTGCGGCGCCTGTCACGACAAGAATGCGCGTTGGTTGCCGGTAATCACCGTCGATCACCGTGAAGTAAACGGTAATTGCATCAGTTGTCATAACGGCAGCATCGCCTTAGGCAAACCTATACGGCATATCCCGACCACAGAGCGTTGCGAGGCCTGTCACGATACCGTCAGATGGAAGCCGGTGGTGGTGATGAATCATGCCGAAGGCGTGGGTACTTGCGCCGCGTGCCACAACAACATCTTGGCGCGTGGGAAGGGTATTAATCACATTCCGACGACGGCGGGATGCGAACTGTGCCATAGCGTGCAGACATGGATCAGAACCGCCACCCAATTCACCCATCCGGATATCGTGGACAAATGCGTGAGTTGTCATGACGGTAAATTTGTCTCCGGCAAAACAGCGGCGCATTTGCCGACTTCGGACCTTTGCGAGGCGTGTCATAACATTATCAAATGGGTGCCGAAATCGGCGATGGATCACACGCAGACCAATGTGGACTGCGCGGTTTGTCATAACAATATTAAAGTGACCGGCAAAAATGCCGTGCATATGCCCACATCCGACGTGTGCAAGGCCTGTCACAAAACGACGCTGTGGAAGCCCGCAACCACCGATCATGCCCAAATTACGGTGACATGCATTACTTGTCACGACAATAAACTGCGCACCGGCAAAAACGCCACCCATATTGCGACCACCGATAAGTGTGAGGCCTGTCATGTCGTCATCGCATGGCGTCCCAAACGGCGGGTCGATCACAATGAAGTCTTAGGCCTATGTTCAAGCTGTCATAACGGTGTTATCGCGCTAGGGAAAACGCCGAATCATATTCCGGTGAAGGATTTCTGTAATAGCTGTCACGCGGTAGTGGCGTGGAAACCCTATGTCAGAATCGATCACACGGTGGTGATCGGTACATGCGCCTCCTGTCACAATGGTGTTATCGCCAAAGGTAAATCGGCGAACCATATCGCCACCACCGACGCCTGTGAAAGTTGCCATTCAACGCAATTGTGGGCCGCCAATGTCACCGTACAACATGCGCAGATTACGACCACCGTGTGCGTCAGTTGTCACGATGGCGTGCGCGCCTCGCAAAAACCGACCTTCCATGTCCCGACCACGAATAAATGCGAGGCCTGCCACAAATCGGATTTTTGGGTGCCGCTGTTGAAAATGGATCATGCGGAAATGGCGCCCAATACCGCCTGCGCGATTTGCCATAACGGTTCACACGCGGTCAATAAGAGCGCGAAACACATACCCTCTACGCGCTTATGCGAGGCCTGTCACGTGACGACTTCATGGGTCACGAATAAAGTGGATCACACGCAAACGATAGGGGCCTGCTTCGCGTGCCACAATGGATTCTTGGCCAAGGGCAAGACGCCAACACATATCAAATCCACCGATACGTGCGACAACTGTCATGACACCAATATCTTCAAACCGGTCATCTTAGTCGATCACCTGGATGTCATCGGCGAGTGTTTCGATTGTCATAATTCGATAGTCGCGGGCGGTAAAAATCTAGGCCACATCGCCGCCACCGATGTGTGCAAGGCCTGTCACGCGCCAGGGCCAGCAAAATGGAAACCGGTATTGCGCGTCGATCATACGCAAACCAAAGGCACTTGCGTCTCCTGCCACAATGGCAATCCGATAAGAGGTAAGGGTCCGACCCATATCGGCACGACGGATAATTGCGGATCTTGCCATTCCACACGTTTTTGGACCACCCTCATCAAGGTGGATCACAAAGAAGTCATAGGTAAATGCGTGGATTGCCACAATGGTCAAAAGGCGAAGGGCAAGGGTTTGACCCATATCCCGACGACCAATGAATGTGGGGCGTGTCATTCCACCAATATTTGGATTCCGCAATTGACTGTGGATCATCGTCAAGTGCTGGGTGCGTGTGTCGATTGTCATACCGCCAGTGGTAAACCCGCGCGCGGAAAATCCCCCGCTCACATTCCGACCTCGGACAATTGCGCGGCATGCCACACAACGGTGGCGTGGACATTAATCGCGACGGTCAATCACGTCGAGGTACAGGGGACGTGCGTGGGTTGTCACAAAAACCAAGTTAAACCGGGCTTGGGTAAACCCTCTACCCATATGCCGACCACAGACGATTGCGAAAAGTGCCACAACACGTCCACTTGGCGGCCCGCGCTTAAAGTCGATCACGGTTTTGTGGTCGGCGAATGTCAAACGTGCCACGGGACGAGTTTTGCGCGCGGCAAATCGTCCAATCATTTACCGACCAATAATTTGTGCGGCACTTGTCACACCACCGCCAATTGGATATTGCTGAAAACCTTCGACCACGCGCAAGTCACAGTGCCGACGTGTGTGACTTGTCATAATAGCGGATTGCGTCTTAGCGGCGGGAAAGCGATCACCTTCAAAGCGTTGACGCACATGCCGACGTCCGATGTATGCGAGGCCTGCCATTCTTCTGCAATGGGCATCTGGGCGACCTCCATCGTCGATCACAGACAAGTGCAGGGCGCTTGCGTGGCGTGCCATACCGGAACCGGACGGCCGGCGAAACAAGGAAAGACCAGCACCCACATCGCCACTACCGATCAATGCCAGGCCTGTCACGCCACCGTGCAGTGGAAACCGGCGGTCAAGGTGGATCATGCGCAGATCCCGATCAAGACGTGTATTACCTGCCACAATAATGTTGTGGCGAAGGGGAAGACCGCAACGCATATGAATACATTGGATGTGTGTGAGCGTTGTCACGTGACTGCGTCGTGGACTTTGATTTCCGGCGTCGATCATGTATACGTGGTCGGTAGTTGTGTTTCCTGTCATTCCGGCGCGCCCGGGGCACCCGCCAAAACGGGCAAGGGTCCCACGCATATCAACTCCACCAATGATTGCAAGCCGTGCCACTCAACGGTTAAATGGGTGCCTAAGATAGTGGTTGATCACTTGCAAGTGTTGGGCACCTGCGATTCCTGTCATAACGGCATCACCGCGCGCGGTAAATCGCCGCAACACATCGCCTCTACGACATTGTGCTCCGCATGCCATGCGACATCCACGTGGATTACCAGTGTCGTGGATCACCGGCAAGTGGTGGGCGCGTGCGCCAACTGCCACAACGGCGTGACCGCGCGTGGTAAATCGCCGTCCCATTTGCCTGCATCGAACGATTGTGCGGCGTGCCACTCAAGCACGTTGTGGGTGCCTGCGGTACGCGTCGATCACAATCAAGTATTGAATTTGAGCAACTGTTACGCGTGCCATGACGGCACCCGCAAGTTCGCAAAGACCGGCAAATCGGCCACGCATAAAAACACCACCAATAATTGCGCGCCCTGTCATCTCTCGACCACTTCCTGGTTTTCGGTGACGTTTGACCACCGCGAGGCCTTGGGCACCTGTGAATCGTGCCATCGCGCACGCATACCGCAGAATCACTTAGCATTAAACGTGACCACCGGGTGCGGAAATTGTCACAACACGACATCGTGGGTGAACCCGACGCAACCTCTGCCGGTCGCGCCACTCGCGGCGCCGAATGCGGGCGTGACGATACAATCCACCACACCCGCGCCGGTTGCACCGCGCAGCGTAGCGCCTGCGTCAGGCAGGGGCGGAAGCAAGCGCGTGCCGGTGTTGTAGTCGCCTAAGTATTTGAGTGGTGGAGTTTTGAGGCCGGACGCTGACAATTCACTTCATGTAGGGTTGAATTTCAAGCCGCAATACGCTTGATGCGCGGCCGAGGCTTATGTTCAGCTTCCCATAAACCGTAGGCGACTTTGCATCGATAACCACATCTCGTCGGCGTTCGTCCCCAAGGCGGCGGATAGTCGCAGTGCCATTTCGGCGCTCACACCTGATCCCCCGCACATTTTGCGAGTCCACCCGTTCTGCAAATTAGAAATTACAACATAGCCTTAAGTACAACGGGTATATTTTTACGAATCGCATAACGCACCGCGCCAATTACCGCCAAAGGTTCTGTAACCACCGCTAAGATATCCGCATGTACCGCCGCCATTAACACCTTACCGCCTTGGAATTCCGCTAAATATTGATCCATAGTACCCAAGTCGAATTCTGCACCTAGATTTTCAGTGGTACCTATCGCAGTCGCCACCATCGCGCCAAAGGCTTCCATGTCCAGTTCAGTGTTAGTCACGCTCTCGATGACAAACCCGTCACGACCCACCAATGCCACCGCCGTCACTCCAATCGACTTTTTCAATTCGGCTAACGCAAGGTTCAAATCCGAATATCTGCGAATCGGACTTATTTCCGCCACCATAACCTCCTCCTCTCTCAATGATATACGTATCGTTTTCAGATGCCACTAAACTAAGCTGATTTTGAGCGTGTTTGGTCAATATTCACCCATTCGGAAATATCGCCCGTCGCAATAGTTCTTGCAAATTTTCGCCGCTAGATTGCAGATCGTTTATAGAAATCCATTCTCTGAGAATTTTATCGACCCCGTTTTTTTCTGTGCCAGCCGCTCCCGGCAAAGTCACCACCACTTTTTCCTTTGTGATTTGCGTCAAACATGTATACAACATTTGACCTTCGCTATTGCTTATGCTGGAAAGATCGCGAGCGCAATGCACCGCAGCGGAAAAACCCTGCAACCAGGAATCAACCGGCCAATTCTGCGCGCAGTCGGAAGGTATCCCCACCGTATAGATAAGCAATTGACGAGACACCGATGCGCGTAACAAAATAATTGAAGGTGAAGCTTCGGTGCCTTCATCCGACAAGCGAATATCCTGCCCTAGGAATTGAGAAAAACTGCTTTCCAAAACCGACCGCCGCCCGAATACGGCCAATTTGATGATGCTCATATTTTGTTGTGTACCCACCCGCAATAATTCGGTGAGCCTACTTGCCGTCAGTATCCGATAATTTACCTTGCTAATAGGCGCATTACCTATAACGTTAGATAACTCGTGAGGTAATAAACACCTTTGATTATGCAACTGTTCCTGACGCTCGCGAACCAGCGCATCTAACACTGCGCGCGCGCATATATCCGAAACCAGTGAATCACTATTTTCAAGCGCAAAGTCCGCCCGTTCCTGCAATTCACGCACCCGTGCAGCAAATTGCCGAGATGATCCAAAACCAACCTTGTCTTGTACCGCCTTTTCAACAAACTTCGCCGAAAAACGCGCCAATGCCAACGCGTCGCGCAGATAACTATCTCGTCCGAGTTTTAGATCCCTATTTTCAACCGACGCAACGGCCAAGCGGTTTAAGGTAACGTCCGTAGCGCCTGAAAGATCCAATCCAAATTGCGTATCCACCGCGAACCCTCCAAGATATTTATCATTCAATATCCAGAACTATTATTTAAGAGGATGTTGTTCCGCTACCCGAGTGACCATAACGGGGCGCTACCTCCTCTAACATTTTTTTATCTGCATATTTTTTATCCGCTCTAGCAACGCGGTGTTAACTCCGACCTTTTGCATCCCTTCCCGCACGCTGCTGTCCACCACTACATCATAGCATTGGGCGATCAAGGCGGCTACGGCACCGGACACTCGTAAGAACGCGCTAAATACCTGTTGCGCCTTGTCGGGTGTATAATGTTCCATACACTTTGCCAAAAATAGTTGCTGCACCCGATTCATCATGCCGAGTGTGTACAGATTTTTTGTTCCCCTTTTTATGTGCAATAATGCGATGAACCATTGATGCTCCCAAAATTCGTCGCCCTTAGGTCCGTTCACCATACTTGCAATCCAGTCGCTCAAATTTTTTTCCAGTTTAGGGCGCTCCCCTTCCTGAAAGATCGCACGAGTTTCCTCTATGTCATAAAGAATCTGGTAAAACACCGCGACTATTTCCGGGGACCAATTCAAAATCGTCGCACTTTCATCTTTTAGCAATTGCCAATCGGCCTCCCGGTAATCTATTAAGCGAGTAATAGTCTGAAACAACTCTTTCGTGATAGACATAAATATTCCTAATTTGAGGGCTGCCGAAACTTTTCTTACATGACTTTATTGATAAAAGGGATATTCTTTCGCATTGCATAGCGCACCGCGCCAACGACGGCCTCCGCGCTTGTGACTATCGCCAATATATCCGTTTGTACCGCACCCATTAGGATTTTTCCTTCTTTGAATTCAGCCAGGTATTGTTCCATTCCACCCAAACTAAACTCCCGCCCGAGGCTTTCCGAGGTACCTATCGCGGTGGCGACCATTGCTCCAAGGGCCTCTAGGTCGATCTCGGAATTTGTCATGCTTTCTATAACAAATCCGTCTCGTCCAACCAACGCAACGGCTTTTACACCGTTAACTGCGCGAAATTCATCCAAAATTATCTTTAATTCAGACTGCTTGCGTATTGCGCGTATTTCGTTAGCCATGGTAACACTCCATAAAATATTGCAATTTAACAAACGAATATCACAGTTTTACTGCAGAACAAATGCGCGTATCAGTCTACTCATGCGCAGTCAGGCGACGAATCTGGGCATGCTATGCCCAGCGGTTGTTTTGTGTATTTCAATACTTAGCGCACACTCAGCGGGAATATATACATTTAGGGAATCTCTAAAAATTCACTGAAGCCGCGCTGACTGCGTTGCAAACGCGCTCAAAATGCGGGGCCGCGTAGCGGTAAACTACGTGTAAACTCCGCTTTTTCGTCCGTTTGCGCCTTGCCATCACTGGCTTGGTTGAATTTTTAGAGGTCTCCTTTACTAAATAGTTTATGTGACGAACTGCAACACGCTGACGATTGGTCTAATACCAAGATCAACTTTTGTTATTGTGTTGAGTTGAATAGAAACGGCTTGAGACAATCCCGACTAATATAATCAATGTTCAGCCGGTGTCGTGGAATTGTTACACTTGCGCGTGAAAAATTCGCGTTTAATTTAGTGTCCCTAACGATAACATGGGGTAACGGGCAATGTAAAGAGGGCGTAAGATAAATTTATCAACGTACTCTGAATACAGCATTACCGCGCCAATTTGTGTCATACAGAAATGCTTTATGGAATTATGAATCATACGATAGCGCTTACTAACCGACGCTATAAAGCGCCAAATATTTTCAGCGTCATGCCATCAGGTCATAAAAAACGTCGCACGGAAAAACGCACAATCAAGCGCTACGCGTTTTGGGCCGTTATCGTTGCCGGGTGATATTTCAGATGCTCAAAGTAGGTCGCCACTATATCGCGAGAGAGGAAAAATCCACATACAACAATTTTAATTTCTGTTGCGAATTCCAGCGCGATATTCAAGTCATACAATTTTAAATCAATAATAAAGAGCTGCGTAGCGGTCAAGTAAGCTCAAACGTTTGAGACCTTCCTTTATTGGTAACCATAAGAACTGACAAAATTGTAAGTCAAAGCTTACATCTATCGTAGTTTAATCGCACGGAATCTGGTGTATTTCGCTTCTTCTTTCCTGCATACCCCTGACGCACAATGGCGACATCATCGCAGGGTGATGCTACGCACGGATCGCGGTGCGCAGCGTGGCCGATTTTATAGAGGGTATGGAAATGGGTGTAACGGTGGATTGGTGTGGATTGGTGTTCGAAACCGGCTGGTTGCAGCGCTTGGATAAAATGGCGGCGCGGCGTTTTGGCGTGGGGGGCTTGGCGGAAGAGGCCAGCACCTACGTGATAAATCGCTTGACCGAAAACGACTGGGCGGTATTGCGCAAATTCCAAGGCCAGTCTAAACCCGCGACCTATTTGTATACCGTAGTCGGTAATTTCCTAGAAGAATTTTCACGCGCGCGCTTTGGGCGTCCGCGCCCGCCTGAATGGGTAAAACGCGAAGGCGACACCTGGGTGCAAATTTGGCGTGCCGTATGTTTGGAACGCCACGATATTGAATCGATCATAGATCGATTTAGCGGCGAACATCAGTTCACTCCGACAGCGGTGCGTAAAATCGCTAAGACTATAAAAGCGCGCGCGTTGGCGCAAGTGCAGGGGTTGCGTGAATTCAGTATGTCGCGCGTCGGGGCGGAGGAAGAAAGTGTGATGGAAGAGGATTTGGTGGATGCACAAACACCTGATCGAGTGTTGGCGCGTGCGCATTATGACCAACTATTGTCGTTGGTCGCGGGCGTGTTCGATATTACGCAGACGACAAAATCGAAATGTTCTATGCGCGGCGCGTTGGCAGTTCTGGGCGTAAGTCCGCAAGAGGCAGAGGCCTTGAGTTTGGTGTATCAAGAAGGGCACAAACGCAATGCGGTCGCCCATAAAATGGGGGTGGCCGCGCATGTGCCGGGACGGATGATTAATAAAGCGATGGTCAATCTGCGCCGCGCTGTGGAGGCGCGTGGCGGTGGTGTAGACATCGTCAGGGAGCAATGGGCGTAGTAAGCGGGGCGAATGTAGTCGCGGCGGGTGTCGTCGCATTGGCGAGGGTGCCTTTGGGGATGGGTAAATTGATATCCGCCATACCCGGTAACGCAAGTTGGTCTACTAATCCTTCATGCGCAAAGGCGCGCGCGATAAAGACCGGCGTGCGACCATCGTGTGTCAAAACGGCACGATTAGCCCCGGCGGTGATCAGCAAGGCGACTAAATGCGGGTCACCCTGACGCGCGGCCAGCAACAACGGCGTCCACCCCAGACGGTCTGCGGCATTGGCGTGGGCGCTGGCGCGCAGTAGTAAATCGGCGACCGCGCTGTAACCTCGGTCGGCGGCATACATTAAGGCCGTCCAGCCTTCGCGCGTGGCATCATTTGGGCTGGCGCGTTTGGATAGTAACAGCGTGACCATATCGACTTGATTGCTCATTGCCGCCATCATCAACGGTGTTTCGCCTTGGCGATTGCGGCTGCTCGGTTGCGCGCCGTTTTCCAACAAGGTTTGCACCATATCCGGCGAACGCGTTAGCACGGCGGTCGTTAAGGCATTTTGGCCGGCGCGATTTTTCGCTTCGACATCGACACGCGCGGCGATTAAAGTTGCTACGGCGGAGGCGTGGCCACGGCGCGCCGCGACGATGAGAGGGGTGTCGCCGGTTTCAGGCAAACGCGTTTGGGTATTGGCACCTGCGTTGATGAGTGCTTGGAGGATGGCGGTGCGGCCATACATGGCGGCAATGAGCAAGGGGGAATTGCCCGTGTCATCGCGTACTTCCGCCTTGGCACCTGCCGCCAACAATTTATTCACCATCGGCGTGTTGCCTTTTATAACGGCGAGGGTCAACGGGGTGCGGCGCAGGCTTTCTAGGGCATGTACGTCCGCGCCCTTTGCCAATAGGCTATCGACGACCGCTTCGCCCCCCGATTCGCCGGCCGCGCTGACGGCCAGATGCAAGGGGGTGTCGCTGTTTTTATTGCGCGCATTGATGTCGGCGCGACCTCTTAGCAATAGGGGGATGACGTTGGCGCGACCAAATTTGGCGGCGATGTGCAACGGGGTCTCGCCCGCGTTATTGCGGACATCCAGGCGCGCGCGCAAGTCTAATAACGCGACAATGGTCTCCATATGACCGTTGCGTATGGCCTCCATTAACGGGGTGTAAGCATATTTGTCGGTACTATCGACGCGCGCGCCATTATTAACCAATTCGACCACGGCGGGGGTGTTGCCCAAGCTCGCTTCCCAAAATAAGAGGGTCTGCGGGTCGGCGACGGCGTGTTCGGTGTGATCGCCGCGTATACGCGCAAGCTGTTCTTTTTCAAGCTGTTTTAGTTTACCTTTGGCCATGGCGTCGTGCTGTTTAGCGGATTTTTCGAACCAACGGCGGGCCTCGGTCAAGTTTTTGGGCACGCTGCGTCCATGCTGATAAAATATACCCACATTATATTGCGCGCGCGCATGCCCTTGGTCGGCGGCGCGTTGTAACCATTCCAGCGCCTTTTGATAATCTTTAGCGACGCCCATACCCGAACGGTATAGCACACCGACTTGATATTGCGCCTTGGGATCGCCGCGTTCGGCCAGGGGCAACCACAGGTGCATCGCCGAGGCATAGTCTCCGCGACGGGCGGCAAACACGGCTTCTTCGTAGGGTCCCGCCCATGCTGTCAACGATAGGAGACCTAGACCGATAATGGTTATAGCGCGCGCAATAGGGTGCATAGGGCATTCATCCTGTGGTAACTTTTGACATTTTAACACTCTTTACGTGCCGATACTGGCATGAAAGCAGCACCCGCAGTGAGCAGCGATTTCGTTTTGATTCTGTTTGAGTTTTTCCCCACAATAGCATTCCGGCAGCAATGAGCGAGGGCGGACATGAAGTTACACGAGTATCAGGCCAAGGAATTAATGAAGGGCTATGGCATTGCGGTGCCGCTGGGCGCGGTGGCGCGCACCCCCGCCGAGGCGCGCGATGCCGCCCACAAATTGGGCGGCACACGGTGGCTGGTCAAGGCCCAGGTACACACCGGCGGGCGTGGCAAGGCCGGCGGTATCAAAATGGCGAACAGTCTGGAGGAGGTGCAGCGTTTTGCGTCGGATACCCTGGGCAAACGCCTGGTGACCTATCAATCGGGGCCGCACGGCCAGCCGGTGGATTGTGTGTGGATAGAGCAACCCGCCAATATCGCGAAGGAATTTTATCTCAGCGCCTTGATTGACCGTGCGCGCCGTCGGGTGGTGTTTGTCGGCTCCACCGAGGGCGGCATGGAGATCGAAGAGGTCGCGCATAAGCACCCGGAAAAGATCATCGCGGTGGCGGATGATCCGACGGCGGGCTTGCAAGCCTTTCATGGTCGCGACATGGGGTTTGCGTTGGGCTTGCCGGTAGAGCAGGTACAGGCCTTGTCGAAGATGATGCTGGCGATGCACCGCATGTTCATGGACAAAGACCTGAGCATGATCGAGATCAACCCGTTGGCGTTGACGCCGCTAGGCGAGTTCATCGCCTTGGACGCCAAGATCACCGTCGATGACAATGCGTTGTATCGGCAAAAGGCGATAGAGGCCTTGCGTGATGATAGCCAAGACGACGACATCGAGGTCGCCGCGCGTAAACATGATTTAAATTACGTCACGCTGGATGGCACGATAGGCTGCATGGTCAACGGCGCGGGCCTGGCGATGGCGACCATGGATTTGATCAAATTGCACGGCGGAGAACCGGCGAATTTCTTGGATGTCGGCGGCGGCACCACGGCGGATCGTGTCGCCGAGGCCTTTCATTTGATTCTGTCGGATAAAAAAGTGAAGGCGATCTTGGTGAATATTTTCGGCGGCATTGTGCGCTGCGATTTGATCGCCGAAGGCATCATCAAGGCGGCCAAAACGCTGTCCTTGCATGTGCCGGTGGTGGTGCGTTTGGAAGGCACCAATGTCGCCGCAGGGCGCGAGATGTTGAACAATAGCGGCTTGGATTTATACACCGCTAAATCGCTCGCCGACGCGGCCAAACAAGTCGTCAAGGCAGCGCAGGGGCAAGGCTAATGTCTATACTCGTGAATAAACAAACCAAGATCATTTGCCAAGGTTTCACCGGCAAACAAGGTACATTTCATTCGCAACAAATGTTGGACTACAGCACCAAGTTGGTGGGCGGCGTGACGCCCGGCAAAGGCGGGCAGTTGCATTTGGGTTTGCCGGTGTTCGACACTGTGAAACACGCGGTGCGCGATACCGGCGCGCAAGCCAGCGTGATTTACGTGCCCGCGCCCTACGCGGCGGATGCCATTTTAGAGGCCGCCGAAGGTGGCATACAGGTGATCGTGTGCATCACCGAGGGCATTCCGGTGCGCGATATGTTAAAAGTGAAGGCGGCATTGCGCTGGTATCCCGATGTCCATCTGATCGGCCCCAATTGCCCCGGCATCATCACGCCGGAAGAATGCAAAATTGGTATCATGCCGGGATTCATTCACAAAAAGGGTAGTGTGGGCATCGTTTCGCGTTCCGGCACGCTCACCTACGAGGCCGTGCATCAAACCACGCAAGCCGGTTTAGGGCAAAGCACCTGCGTCGGCATCGGCGGCGACCCGATACAAGGTATGAATTTTGTCGATTGCTTGGAGATGTTTAAAAAAGATCGCCAGACCAAGGGCATCATCATGGTCGGCGAGATCGGCGGCAGCGCCGAAGAGGAGGCGGCGGACTATATCCAGGCGCATGTGCGTAAGCCGGTGGTCGCCTACATCGCAGGCGTCACCGCGCCGCCGGGCAAGCGCATGGGCCATGCAGGTGCGATCATTGCGGGTGGCAAGGGCACGGCGCAGGCAAAATTCGCGGCCTTGGAGGCGGCGGGTGTCGAAGTGGTGCGTTCGCCTGCGGACATGGGCAAGCGTATGGCGGCCTTATTGAAGGATTGACATGAGTGTATTACGCATTGCGCTGGCCCAGTTTAATCCGACGGTGGGGGCGGTACACGCCAATGCCGAGCGCATGGTACATCTGATCGAGCGCGCGCGCGCCAATCTGCGCGCGCATGCGATCATTTTTCCGGAGCTCGCACTGTGCGGTTATCCGCCGGAAGACTTATTGCTAAATCACGGTTTTCGCCGCGAGATTTCCAAGGCGTTAAGGTGGTTGCAGCCGCACGCGCGTTCCATCGATGTCATCGTCGGCTGCCCGGTATATACCGACGATAAACTCTTTAATGCCGCCGTGGTGTTGCGCGACGGCATGCAATTGGCGGTGTATTACAAGCAAGAATTGCCTAATTACGGCGTATTCGACGAAAAACGCTATTTCCAAGCGGGCACGGACCCCTGTGTCATCGATGTGTGCGGCGTGCCTTGCGGCATCACGATTTGTGAAGACGTGTGGGTGCCTCCGCCGGTAAAAAAGGCGGCAGACGCAGGCGCGCATGTCATTTTCAATCTCAATGCGTCGCCCTACCATATGAAAAAGGCGGCGCAGCGCGAACATATCGTCGCCGAACGCGCCAGCGACAGCGGCGTGCCGATTGTGTATGTCAATCAAGTCGGCGGGCAGGATGAATTGGTGTTTGACGGCGGCTCATTTGTCGTCGATGCGCAAGGCGAAGTGATCCAGCGTATGCAATATTTTCATGAGGAACTCGCGCTGTGTACGATGGATTTCGATACCCAAACCGTGCATCCGCGCGCCGTCGCGATGGCGCCGCATTTACACATCGAGGCCGAGGTCTACGGCGCATTGGTGTTGGCAACGCGCGACTACATTATCAAAAACGGTTTCAAAGGCGCGGTGTTGGGTTTGTCCGGAGGTATAGATTCGGCGCTGACTTTGGCCATCGCGGTGGACGCAATCGGTGCCGCGAATGTCGAGACGGTGATGATGCCCTCGCGTTATACCGCTCAAATGAGTTTGGACGATGCTGCGGAAATCGCGCGTAACCTCGCTGTTAACTATCGCACGATCTCAATCGAGCCGTTGTTCGAGGCCTTTTTAACCAGCCTGGCTGCGGAGTTCGCAGGGCTGCCACCCGATACCACTGAAGAAAACCTCCAGGCCCGGTGTCGCGGCGTATTGCTGATGGCCATCTCCAACAAGACCGGCAAATTGGTGTTGACCACCGGCAACAAGAGCGAGGTGGCGGTCGGTTATTCCACTTTGTATGGCGATATGGCGGGTGGTTTCGATGTGCTCAAAGACGTGCCTAAGACGCTGGTCTATCAACTCAGCGAATTTCGCAATCGCATGGGTGTACCCATTCCCAGACGCATTATCGAACGCGCGCCGAGCGCGGAATTGGCACCCAATCAAACCGATCAAGACAGCCTGCCGCCTTATCCGATGCTCGACGCCATCCTCGAACTCTATGTCGAACAAGACTGGGGGGTGGAGGATATTGTGGCGGCGGGGTATGATGAGAGCATTGTTAGGCGCATCGTGCGCATGGTGGATCGCAATGAATACAAGCGCCGCCAGGCCCCGCCGGGTGTACGCATCACGCCACGCGCATTCGGCAAAGATCGGCGTTACCCCATCACGTCGGGGTTTGCCAGATAGACATCGTTAACCGTTGATGACACCAAACAGCGAGGATCGTTATGAAAAAGATAGAAGCCATCATCAAGCCCTTCAAGCTCGACGACGTGCGTGAGGCCTTGTCCGAGATCGGCGTCACCGGCATGACCGCCACCGAAGTGCGCGGCTTCGGTCGCCAAAAAGGTCACACGGAGTTATATCGCGGTGCGGAATACGTGGTGGATTTTCTGCCCAAGATAAAGATCGAAATTGTGGTCGGCAAAGACATGGTAGACCGCGTCATCGAGGCCATCACCAACGCCGCGCGCACCGGTAAGATCGGCGACGGCAAGATCTTCGTATATCCGGTCGAGCGCGTGGTGCGCATCCGCACGGGCGAGGAAAATGAGACGGCGATTTAAACTTTTCGATGTCGTGATAATTTAGTTATTGACGCATACACTCAGACCCAATGCCCGCAAATCCGGTGCCATTGCATCCCTCCAAAACGCCCAACTCAGGCGAACTCGGGCATGTATGGATACCTCATCGGCCCAAATGGGTCAGAGGGGCAGCCCCCTTATGGTTGCCCTTTTTGGAAGACATACGGGGGCAGGGCAGGCATTGGAACCCTGCCCTGCTAAAAATAAGAAATGCCGGTACGTGGGGATGTGGCGTTATAATTTTTTATTAAAAAACATATGGTTAGGCAACCAACCGGACATGGGCGTCAATCACATCCCAGGGTGCAACTAGCAAACTTTCA
>CAKKRP010000084.1 GCA_919902765.1 Gammaproteobacteria bacterium
CGGCGTAATCCGTCGCTGGATTCATTGGTGATGATAGACAATTCTTCCGCCGCGCTGGCCAGTTGCGTGGAATGAGAATGTAGCTCGCTAACCTGGGTGCGCAGGCTGGTGACTAATGCGCCCAAGGCCAGCCCCAAGACGTGTAGTTCAGATAAACCTTTGCTTTCGACATGTATGGTCAGATCGCCGTCGGCGCAGCGTTGCATATTAAGCATCAGGCTGCGTAAGGGGCTGAACACATAGCTATTAAAGATGACCAGCGCGACTATGATGCCGCCGACGATGACCGCTGCGTATATGACCAGCGCGACGATTTCGGTGCGCCGAAAATTTGCATTAAATTCTTCTACAGATTCAATGACATCAAGGTGAATTTCGCCTTTACCGTCGGGGGCTATTAAATTGAATCCGACCACATGGTTGTGCGCTGCGCGCCCCTCATCCCAGTCCTTAGAACGGTGCAACTCCTTGTCGCCATGGCTAATGCGCAGGGGTGTTTTAGTGATGTTGGCGACTTTAGGGAGGTTGTGTGCAGGGTCAACGACGGCCTCTATATACCCGATAATCCGTAACCCGCCAATGGCGGTGACGACGCTAAAATTTACTTGTCCATCGGGAGCGGTCCACAATTGAGCGTAGGGCTTAACGCGTTCCGCACCCGTACGGCTCTTTAGATTTTCGTACATGACTTCGTTTAATGCCGCAGGCAGTGTGGTCACGCCTTGCGTACTCTGCGCGATCACATTTAATTCGGGGTCATATACGCGTAATTTAAGCAAATTTACCATGCCCGAGGTCACAAAACGTTGGGCAAATTGGTCATTCAACAGGGCGATGAGTTCGCTATCCCCAGCTTTTTCTGCGGCCTTGACAAAGGCCTCGCGAAAGGTGTCGGCTTTTTGTGTGCTTAAGTCGAGATCGGTGACTTGCTCTTCTAACAGATTCATGACTTGCTCGACCGCCACGCCCAGGATGCGCGATAAGACGCGGGTTTCTTCCTCCAGCGCAGCTTTGTTATAAACTCTACCTACCACCACCGAGAGTATCAATACGGTGATCCCTATGGTACTCAGTAGTGCGACGGTAAAGCCTTTTATGGATAGCTTATCGAGTTTCATGGAGTTTTCGAACATCCTATGAGCAATAAAAGGGGATCAATCCGCCCGTCCGTGGGCGGATTGTTCGCCTCTTAATGTACCAACGGTAGGCCTTTGTTTTCCCACTCTTCGATGCCGCCACGGAACCAGTAGACATTCTTATAGCCGGCCGCGAGGGCCACTTTGGAAGAGTCTACGCTACGGCCGCAACGCACACCGTTGCAATAGAACAAAATCGGGGTGGCTTTGCTCTTAACGACCTTGGCGAGGGCTGCCGGGGTCGTGTCGGTGTTGGGCATGCTGACCGCGCCTTCAATAAAACCTTTTTTGAAGTCGCTGGCTTTGCGTGCGTCGATAATGACGAGGTTGGGAGTTTTTTCCACCAGGGCCACCACCTCTTCGGCGCTTACGCGCGTGGTGCCATCGACAAAGTCCGGTGTCAGCGGGTGTTCACTGCTCGCATTTACCCCCGTGGACATCAACAACGCTGAGGCAATCAAAGCTGCCGCCTTTACAGTCTTAAACATGAGTGTTCTCCTATGGCTTAAAAAGAAATGGGGTAATGGCCGGTTCGGAGCGAACCACTAAACCCTGCCCGGTTATCGACACTTTATGCAGCCTACTTTAGGCGGAGGGGGTGTAACCTATAGATTAGACGGCAATTAATACTGCTATGATAAAAAGGTTATAGCCGGGCGAGATAGTCGCAGAGGTAGTCCACTACTTCCAAGCGATCATAGGCTTGCTGCAAGGAGTCGCCCCACACCGTGACGCCGTGGCGACGTATCATCAGGGCGGTCAGCGCGGGCGGCTGCGCGCTAAAACGTTGGGCGATTTGTCGCGCAATCGCGGGCACATCTAGCCAATTTTCAAAGATAGCGAGGTGGATGAGCGGGTTTTCGTCCCCAATGCCCATGCCCTTGAGCATTTCCAGCGGGGGCAGGGCGAGCTCCGTCGCAGGTGACGGGGCGTGTCGCTCGACGGCGATGACGGCGGTGACGCTGTGTACATGCAAGGCCGCGCGGGCGCGTGGAAATTGCCGATAAATGACCTGGTGGATGCTGGTTTCCGCCGAGGGTTTGTTCTCGGGATTACAGGTTTCGACGACCTGGCCATCGGCGATGGCGACGCGCACAAAATCATCCGTCGTCAGTTGTCCCTTGGGGTGGCCGCTGGCGGTGATCCAAAAACTTTCTGCGCCTTCCGGGCGTACGCTCAGATTGCCTGCGGTGCCGGGCATCCAGCCCCGCGCATGCAAGCGGCGGGCGATCTCGACCAAGGCCGCGCGTGGCGGTTGGTGATCCCAGAGGGTCGCCATGGCGTCTATTGGGCCTCGCCGAACTTATTGGCGACCAAGCTGACCAGGGCGTGTATGGCCTCTTGTTCATCCTGACCATGGGTAGTGACGGCAATCGCCGAGCCCTTTGCAGCCGCCAGCATCATGACGCCCATGATGCTCTTGCCGTTGGCCTGGCGACCGTCTTTTTCCACCGTCACATCGCAACTAAATTGGGTCGCCAAGGTGACAAATTTAGCGGCCGCGCGGGCGTGTAATCCCAGCATATTGACGATTTCAAGGCGCTCTGTGCGCATCTGATGTTACCCGCGAAAATGTACGATGCCGTCATGCCCGCCAGTGATCGCCTTATCGACGAGTTGGCTGAGGCTGAGCGTGTGATAATTCAATATCCGCACCAGCATGGGCAGGTTAAGGCCCGCAATGACCTCGATATGGTGGGCCTTTTTAAGCTTACATGCAATATTACTCGGTGTGGAACCGAAGATGTCGGTCAACACCAACACGCCATCGCCTTCGTCAAGGCGCGCTAATTTTTCGTAGGCCTCGCGCAGTGTACGTTCGGGATTGCTGTGTTTATTGACCGGCAATATTTCGGTCATGATGGGGCACACGCCAATCACCGACACGGCGGTATCCAGCAAGGATTGGCCGACCGTATCGTGGGCGATAATTAAAACTCCGACAGTCATGGTAATTCTCGATGGCGAACAAGGGTATTCTGATAGGCGGTGCTGAAGTGTGCGACCAGTCGTTCGACCATGTAAACCGAACGATGGTAACCGCCGGTACACCCCACGGCCACGGTCAGATAACTGCGATTGGAGGCCGCAATGCGCGGCAGCCAGCGTTCTAAATAATCGCGTATATCTTTGAACATGGCGTGGACATCGGCGTGGGTTTCCAAAAATTCTATGACCGGAATTTCCTTGCCGGTATGTTGACGCAGTTGCGCATTCCAATGGGGATTGGGCAATGAGCGTAGATCAAATACGAAATCCGCGTCTTGTGGCAGGCCATGTTTATAGCCGAAAGATTCGAACAATAATGACATGCCGCCGCCGACCTTGCCGACCACGCGTAACGTGACCAGATCGCGCAATTCGTGCAAATTGCTGGTGCTGGTGTCGATATACAAATCGGCGCGCGCTGAAATGGGATCGAGCAATACGCGTTCTTGCCGGATGGCCTCCGACAAAGACACATGATCGTTGGTCAGCGGGTGTTTGCGTCGCGTTTCGCTGAAGCGTTTAATCAAAATATCTTCAGCGGCGTCCAAAAAAATAACCTCGGTTTGGATCTCGCCGTTTTGCAAACCGTTGAGGATGGCCGGAAAATAGTGCAAATCTTCACTGCGATTGCGCGCGTCTATGCCGACTGCGACGCGCTCATAAAATTTCTGCGCGGTGCCGGACATGTAATCCGCAAATGAAGACAGCAACGCCAGCGGCAAATTGTCGATGCTGTAATAGCCCAAGTCTTCCAGGACATTGAGCGCCGTGCTCTTGCCGGAGCCGGACAGACCGCTGACGATGACGAGTTTCATGGGTGCGCCTGCGGCGCGGCGACGCCGTGCCGATGCACCCAGTCAGCGACTGTCTGGGCCATATGCGCGGGTGCGGCGCGTCGCAACACGCAGGTAGGGAGGGCATATTGTGCAGTATAGATCGGCGTCGGTTTGCCGGTGTACAAATAGACCGCTGCGCCGATGGGGGCGGCGCGTTGTGTCGCCTTTGCACCGTATAATTCGCCGACATCCAACAAGCCGTGTTCCGGGATCAGTAACTTGCCCTGCCAACCGGGGACGCCGCTGCCTATTAAACGGGTACCGTCGCGGCTGAGCAATACCAAGTCGTCAATGACCAGGCGCTGGCCCTGGGCGACCAGGGCCAAGGCCAGCGAGCTCTTGCCCGCGCCAGGCGCGCCGCACAACAACACCCCGCAGCCCCACACGCTGACTAAGGTTGCGTGGAGGCTGACGTGGCGAGACGCAGTAAATGTAGCGGTTAAGGCGATGGGCATGGATGATATCCCGTTGCGCACTTGCCAGGTTTATATTATTAAACGCTATTGTTGCGGTGATCGCTGCTCTTTTCTTTGTGCTTGACCAGTTGGCGGTCGAGCTTATCGACCAAGGCGTCGATCGCCGCGTACATATCGGCGTCTATCGCGTCGGCGAATAAATCATTGCCCGCCACATGCAAGTTGGCTTCGGCCTTTTGTTGTTGTTTTTCGACCGTCAAGACCACTTGGGCTTGCACAATACGCCCGAAATGGCGCGCCAAACGCTCGAACTTTTCTGATACATAACTACGCAACGCGGGCGTAATCTCGCAGTGGTGACCCGCAAGTTGAATATCCATCGCAAACTCCAGAGATGTTAGGACAGGCGCTTGCGTTCGTTGGACGGGGGTATGACCAAGACATCGCGGTATTTGGCCACCGTGCGACGCGCCACATTGATACCTTGTTCCGACAAGATTTTGGCAATCTTGCTATCGCTCAAGGGTTTGCGCGCGTCTTCGTTGGCCACCAGCTTCTTGATCAAGGCCCTAATCGCCGTCGAGGAACACTCGCCGCCGCTGTCGGTGCTGACATGGCTTGAAAAGAAGTATTTTAACTCAAAAATGCCTCTGGGAGTATGCATGTATTTTTTTGTGGTGATGCGCGAGATGGTCGATTCGTGCATGCCGACGGCCTCGGCGATATCGTGGAGCACGAGGGCCTTCATGGCCTCCTCCCCGTGTTCGAGGAAGGCGCGTTGACGCTCGACGATGCAACTGGCGACCTTTAACAGGGTTTCGTTGCGGCTTTGTAAGCTTTTGATAAACCAGCGCGCCTCTTGCAACTGACCTTGCATATAGGTGTTGTCGGCGCTCTTGTTGGCGCGTTGCACCATGCCGGCATACAGCGAGTTGATGCGTAATTTGGGGGTGGCGTCGCCGTTGAGCTCGACTTTCCAGCCAAATTTGGTTTTGGAGACCACCACGTCGGGCACCACATATTCGGTGCCGGCGGCGGCGACTTGACTGCCGGGTCGCGGGTCCAGGGTTTGGATCAGTTTGAGGATTTCGCGCAATTGCTCTTGCGTGAGCTTCATTTTGCGCTGCAATTGCGTGTAGTCGCGATTGGCCAGCAGCTCAAAATATTGGGCGATCAGCAACTTGGCTTGGTTCAGCCAGAGTGTCGAAGGGATCTTTTGCGCCAGTTGTATGGACAGACATTCACGCAGATCGCGTGCCGCGACGCCGGTGGGTTCGAAGTGTTGTATCGTATGCAATACCGTCACGACATCTTCGATGTCGATATTCAGTTCGGACTTTAAATCCTTCCAGATTTCCTCGGCGGTGGTGCTGAGATAGCCGTCCTCGTTGACGGAATCGATGATGGCGGTGGCGATCATGAAATCCGTAGGGGTGAAGGGCGTAAGACGCGCTTGCCACATCAGCAGGTCGCGCAATGATTCTGTCTCGGCATTGCGGTTTTCTAGCATTTTACCGGCGTCATCATCCCCATTCGCGTTGGAGCTGCTGCTCCCTGGGCTGGTGATGGTGGTGACATCGTAGATGTCTTCCCAGGCGCTATCCACCGGCAAATCTTCCGGCAAGGCGTCGGATTTGAATTCGATGTCTTGGGAATCTTTGAACTCGGGGTCTTTGAATTCGATTTCGGGGCTGCCGCCCTCGCCCTCGTCGCCGCCGTTGCTACCGCTTTCGCCATCGAAATTGGCGACCTCGGGGCCGGCCTCTTCGCTGGGTGCGGCGTCTTCGCCGTTTTCTGTGCTTTCCAGCATGGGGTTGCTTTCCAGGGCCTCTTGGATTTCTTGTTGTAATTCCAAGGTGGAAAGCTGCAACAGCCGGATGGCTTGTTGCAACTGGGGGGTCATGGTCAAATGCTGACCCAATCGGAGTTGGAGCGACTGTTTCATTGTGGCACCGCTTTAGGTTGGGTAACGCTAACAGTTAGCGTCCCTGGTTAACTCTATAGACGAAAATCCTTGCCTAAGTAAACTTCACGCACCGTCTCATTTTCTAATATAGCGGATGGAGTGCCTTCGGCCAGCACCTCACCATTACTAATAATATACGCCCGTTCACAAATTCCCAGGGTCTCGCGCACATTGTGGTCGGTAATCAAAACGCCTATCCCTTGCTCGCGTAACTGTTTGATTGTATTTTGAATATCGAGCACCGACAAGGGATCTACGCCGGCGAACGGCTCATCAAGGAGAATATAACGCGGCGCTGCCGCAAGGGCTCGGGCGATTTCCACCCGACGCCTTTCGCCCCCCGAAAGGCTCATTCCCCATTGTTCGCGCAAATGGGCAACGCGGAATTCATGCAATAGTCGCTCCATTTCTTCTTTGCGGCCAGCGGTGTCCAAATCTTCACGTATTTCGAGCACCGCCATCAGGTTGTCGGCCACGCTCAGTTTACGAAAAACCGACGCCTCTTGCGGCAAATAGCCCAAACCCAGGGCCGCGCGCGCATGTAAAGGTTGGTGTGTAATATCTTGATTATCAAGGGAAATGCCTCCCTTATCGGCGGGGGTTAGGCCGACGATCATATAAAAACTGGTCGTCTTGCCTGCGCCATTGGGGCCTAATAGGCCTACCACCTCGCCAGGGCGTACGTAGAGCGACACGTCTTGCACCACCCAACGCCGCCGGAACCGCTTAGCCAAGTGCTGGGCCACCAGTTGCCGGTCGCTCATGGCTTGGCCCCCGGTTTGCGCGTGTTCACGGTGGCCGGGTCGATGGTCACTTGGACACGATTGCGCTCATTGCCGCCATTGGTGGCGCGCACCACATTGGCGGTCATGTCGTAGTGGATGTGTTCGCCACGGAATACATTATTACCCTGGCTCATTTGCGCGGCGCCACGCAACGAGACGGTCGTATGTGTAATATGGTAGACCACTTCATTGGCTTGCGCCTCTACATCGACTTGCGCGCCTTCCGGGCGTTGACGAAAATAGGCCGGTTGTCCGCGCGCGGTGATCTCTATTACCTTATTGGCCTTGCCGGTGATGACGATGTGATCCGCTTGCACATGGACACTGCCTTGGATCATTTTGACATGCCCGGTATAGGTGCTGATTTGACGTTTTTCGTCCAGCTCAACTTGGTCGGCCTCGATAGAAATCGCTTGTCGCGCGTCGTCGTCTAAGGCGTGGACTAGGCCAGGCCAACACAGCAGCAGCGCGGGGGCGAGGCGACGCATAATAAATCGGCGCTGCTCTATAGTAGTGCGCCACCGCGTTATGGGTGTATTAGGGTGCATAACGGGCGCGCACATTGTGCAGCAGTTGCAAGCGTTGTTCATTAAAAAAAACCCGCATACCCTTGGCATCCACAGTGGCCTGGTCGGTAAACACGGTGACGAGATCGGTCGAGTGGGCGACGCCTTGTTGCGCGTCTATCGTCATTTCCTTAGTGTAAGCCTGCAAAGGGCTGAGGTCGGCGATGGCTTCGCGCACCGTATTGACGCCCTCGTGGAGGTGGATTTCCTCATCGGCGGTGATAACGCCGCCGCCCGCCGTGACGCGCCAACGCGCCAGCCCCGGTACTTGGATGGCGAGATCGGGTTGTTGTAGCACCGTCACGTCGGCGACGTTATCGTGCGCCGTAAAGGTCGCGCGCAACAAGTACGGCGCGCTACCGTCGGGTTGAATGAATTGGGCGGTGAAATTTTCCATATAATAGTCGATGCGACTGGCGCTGCTAGAGGTGGTCGCAACACCCCGAGGTGCGCCGCCGATCCACCACCAGGCACCTAGGCTCAGGGCGGCAACCGCGATGGTCCAACCGGGCCGTCGCCAAAAAAACGTGAGTTTGCGCGTCACAAGTAGGTTTCCAAGGCGCGTTGTAACTGGCCTTGTGCTTCCATGATCAATTCGCATACATCGCGCGCCGCGCCGCGCCCGCCGGGGTGCTGGGTTTGCCAATGGGCGTGTTTTTTTACAAAGTCGTGGGCGTCGGCCACGGCGATCGCCAAGCCCACGCGCCGCATCACCGGCAGGTCAACCACGTCATCGCCCACATAGGCTACGTGTTCCGGCGGGATGTTGAGGGTGCGCAATAATTCTATGAGCGCGGGTAGTTTATCGCGCCGCCCTTGATAAACATGGTTTATCCCCAGACTTGCCATGCGGTGCGTCACCGTGGCCGAGGTGCGCCCGGTGATGATGGCCAATTCTACGCCGCTGGCATGCAACATCTTCATGCCGTGGCCGTCGCGTGAATAAAAGGCCTTAAATTCCATGCCATCATCGTTCAGGTAAAGGCTGCCGTCAGTGAGCACGCCATCCACATCGAAGATGACCAGTTGGATTTGCGCGGCTTTTTTTAAGATGTCATCCATCGCTATACGACCCCGGCCCTGAGCATGCTTTGCATATTAAACGCTCCGACTACGCGCAGTTCGGCATCCACCACCGGCAACGCGTTGACCTTATATTTTTGCATCACCTGTAAGGCCTCGGCAGCCAGCACGCCTTGGCGTATGGAGCGACAATTGGCCGTCATCACATCGACAATGCGCGCATTGCGGATATCGACTTGCGCCACCAAGACGCGGCGTAGATCGCCGTCCGTGAACACGCCGGCCAGCCGTCGTTGGGCATCGACGATGGTGGTGAATCCCAAGCCCTTTTTGTTCATTTCAATCAGCGCGTCGGCGAGTAGCGCGTCGCTGAGGACGCTGGGGACGGCGGCGTCGCTGAGCATCACATCATCGATCAGCAATAACAGGCGGCGGCCCAGCGAGCCACCGGGATGGGAGCGCGCGAAATCGATTTCAGTGAAACCGCGCGCCTCCAGCATGGCAATCGCCAAGGCATCGCCCATCGCCAAGGTGGCGGTGGTGCTGGCGGTGGGGGCCAACCCCAACGGGCAAGCCTCTTTTTCGACGCTGACATCCAAGAACACGCTGGCCATACGTCCCAAGGTGGATTGTGGGTTGCCTGATAAGGCGATCAACGGCGCGCCCAGGCGTTTGATCAGCGGGAGGATGGTCAAGATTTCCGCCGTTTCGCCGGAGTTGGAAATGGCGACGACGACATCTTGCGCGGTGATCATGCCGAGGTCGCCATGGCTGGCCTCGCCGGGGTGGACGAAAAATGCTGGGCTGCCGGTGCTGGCGAGGGTGGCGGCGATCTTGCTGCCGATGTGTCCGGATTTGCCCATGCCCAGCACCACGATGCGCCCTAGGCAGGCCAGCATATGGCGGCACGCGAGGACAAAGGCGTCGTCGATGCGTGCGCGCAGGGCGGCGACCGCCTGGGCCTCTACGTCGATCACGGCCTGCCCCATCGTGCGCAAGGCCTGGTCGTTGACGCCCCGTCCGGTGCGCGTCGCGGTGCGCCGTTCTGGGGTGTTGGGGACAGGGGTGGTTGTGCTCATATTAATGCGATGTTACCACAGTCGCCGGTAACCACAGATAATCGGCCGCCAAACCGACAAACACCGCCGCGCCAAACCACGCATTATTGATAAAGGCCTGGAAGCAGCGCGCCTCATTGCGGTCTTTGATCAAATATTGCTGGTACAGGCCTAAGCCCGTAGCGACCGCCAAGCCGGTTACATAGAACACGCCGCGCCCCGTTTGCATGCCCACCGCATACAAGCCCAAGATGACCATCAGTTGTAGTATGCCGATGATCATGCGATCCAGATCGCCGAACAAGATCGCGGTGGATTTTACCCCGATACGCAAATCTTCGCGGCGATCCACCATGGCGTATTGCGTGTCATAGACGGTCGCCCACAGCACGGTGACCACAAATAATAGCCATGCCGTGGGCGGTACACTGCCAGTCTCGGCCGCGTAGGCCATGGGCACGGCCCACCCAAAGGCCGCTCCCAGGAATATTTGGGGTAGATAGGTATAACGTTTGGTGAACGGGTAGAGAGCCGCCAGGAGCGCACCCCCGACGGAGAGTTTTATCGTCGGCAGGTTGAGCAGCCAGACCAATCCAAAGGCGCACAGGGATAGAATCACGAAGATCGCGATGGCCTCGCGCGGGCGGACCTTGCCAGCCGCCACCGGGCGTTCCTGGGTGCGCGTCACCTGGGGGTCGAAGTCGCGGTCGGCATAATCATTGATGGCGCAACCCGCCGAACGCATCAACACCACGCCGCCGGCGAAGACCGCTAAGTTGAGCCAGTGCGGCACGCCTTGGGCGGCGAACCACAGTGCCCAGAGGGTCGGCCACAACAATAAAAAGATGCCGACCGGCCGATGCAAGCGCACCAGCAGGGCATATTGATAGAAGCGGGTTTGCCAGGTCATGACGTGGCGTTTACTCCCCATAGCGAAACCATTATGGCGTGTCCAAAAAAAATTCCGACACCAACAAGGGCGCGTGGCCCAACGTGAATATCGAACGCCGTCCCCACGCCGGGACCTGGTGGGTGGTCGAGGTCAACCAGGCCAAATGCCCTTGCGGCAGACGTGCCACACTGAGTGTACCCCGGCGTGTACTGCGATCCGCGAATAAAACATCGCCTAAGGCGCGGTTGCCGAGGCGCGTCAAATGACGCCGTGCCGCCACCGTCATGGGCGGCATCACGGTGCGCGCGAAGATCACCACGCGCCCGGCGCAGGCCAATTCAACTTGGCGCACATACGCCCGCGTGCGCTCGCCCAAGCCCAAGGCCGTGCGCTCGCTACGCGTCACCGGACCCCAGGTATGCGATAACACGCGTACGCCGACCCGTCCTGCGCAATGCGCGCGTAATTTGCGTGTGAGCGAACGGCGTTCAAATAACCATGCCCGTAGCGCCGCAGGTATCGCGCAGTGGTTCACGCTCGCGCCACTGCGCCAAGGTTCGGCGATCCATTTGTTCATTGTGTATACCTAAAGTTCACCAGCGACGCGTTATATTAAACTTCACTATATTGCTGACCTTGCCGCACCCAGCGTTGCAGTAACGGTGCGACGCATTCCGGATGGTGTTGTAACACGCTTTCCGCCGCTAGTGCGACCTTGGGCAGCAGCGCGGCGTCACGCGCTAAATCGGCGATATGGAATTGTACCAAACCCGTCTGACGCGTGCCTAACACCTCGCCGGGGCCGCGCAATTCCAAATCGCGGCGCGCGATTGCGAAACCGTCCTGCGTTTCGCGCAACGTGGAGAGGCGCGCGCGCGCCTGCTCGGAAAGCGGGCTGCGATATAATAATACACAAGTGCTCTTGATTTCCCCGCGTCCGACGCGTCCACGCAGTTGATGCAGTTGCGCCAACCCGAGGCGCTCGGCGTTTTCGATGATCATCAAGCTCGCGTTGGGCACATCCACCCCCACTTCGATGACGGTGGTGGCGACTAGCAATTGCAAGGCCCCCGCTTTGAAGCGCGCCATGGCGTCTTCTTTGTCCGCCGCCTTCATACGCCCATGGATCAGTCCGACGCGCAGGCCAGGCAAGGCCGCCGCCAATTGCGCGGCGGTATCTTCCGCCGCTTGGGCCAATAAGACCTCCGAGGCGTCGATCAAGGTGCATACCCAATAGGCCTGACGGCCTTCGCGCAAGGCCGTGTGGATGCGCTGTATCACCTCGTCGCGCCGCCGCTCCGGGATGGCCACCGTGTCGATAGGCTGGCGACCGCGCGGTAACTCGTCGATGACGGAGACATCTAAATCCGCATAGGCGGTCATGGCCAGCGTGCGCGGGATGGGCGTGGCAGTCATCACCAGTTGATGGGGCGTCTGGTTGAGGCGGCCCTTGGCGCGCAACGCCAGGCGTTGATGCACGCCAAACCGGTGTTGTTCATCGATAATCATCAGGCCTAAATTGGCAAACACGATGTCGTCTTGGAACAAGGCGTGCGTGCCCACGACGACGGTGGCCTGACCTTGTGCGATGCGTGCGAGCAGCGCCGCGCGTGTCTTGCCTTTCAGGCGTCCACCCAACCACGCGACCTCGACCGCCAGCGGTGCAAACCAGCGCTGCAAGGTCTGAAAATGTTGTTCCGACAAGAGTTCGGTCGGGGCCATCAAGGCCGTTTGTACGCCGCTGGCCGCCGCCTGCAAGCTTGCCAGGGCCGCGACCACCGTCTTGCCCGAGCCCACGTCGCCTTGCACCAACCGTAACATCGGCGTGGCCAAGGCCAAATCGGCGCGCACCTCGGCGCTGACGCGTAGTTGCGCCGTCGTGAGCGTGAAGGGCAGGGTCTGGACAAAGCGTGTACACAACGCGTCATGCGCTGTTAGCGCGGGCGCACGATGTTGGCGTATGCGCTGGCGCAATTGTCGCAGGCCGAGCTGAAAGGCCAGCAGTTCTTCAAACGCCAGGCGGCGCAGCGCCGGATGAGCGCCGGATTCGAGCGTCGCCAACGCACTATCGGGCGGCGGCTGGTGGACCGCTTGGAGCGCCTCGATCAGTGGCAGCAAGTGCCATTGGGCCAAGATGGATTCCGGCAGTAACTCGGTGGGCGCATAGCGGGGGTCGTGGAGGCGCACCAGCGCTTGTTCGGCGAGCCGACGTAGCAATGGTTGGTTGAGGCCCTCAGTGGCGGGGTAGATGGGGGTCAGACGCTCGGCCACGGGGAGCGGTTGGCCAGGGTCGATCAGGCGATATTCCGGATGGGTGATTTCCAGGCCTTGCGGGCCGCGCCGCGCCTCCCCAAAGCCGCGTATATACGCCCCCGCGACCAGCGCTTGTTGTTGCACTTGGTTGAAATGAAAAAAGCGCAGTTGCACAAAACCGCTGCCATCGCTGACCCGCAACAGCAGCGAGCGGCGCTTCCCATAGATAATTTGCGCGGCGCGTATTTCGGCTTGAAACACCACCTCGTCCCCGGCGCGCAGATCGCCCAAGGGAGTGATATGTGTACGGTCTTGATAACGCAGCGGGAGGTGAAACAATAAATCCTGCAACACGCGTAAACCCAAGCGTTCAAGGTGTTCCGCCACCTTAGGGCCTACCCCTTTGAGGCGGTTCAGTGGCATGGTCGCGGTATCGGGCATCCTGCGCTATCATCGGTGGAGTGGGTGCATGCTATTGTATGCTAAGCGTGGAAGGCGGAATAGGTTTTGACAAACAGTCATCGCGCGGGTACCCTGCGTCGTCGGTTTAGGCGTGGAGTGGTTATGAGCCCCCTGGCGTTAGATGCCCATACGTATGACCGCGACCAGCCGGTCGTGTGTATCAGCGAGACCTTGCTGATCCCCGGCCCAGTGGGGCCGCTAGAGGCATTATTGGCGTTGCCGGAGGCTGAAAGTGGTGAATATATCGCCATATTGTGCCATCCGCACCCGCTATATGGCGGCACCATGCACAACAAAGTCGTGCATCTGTTGGCGCGTACGCTCAACGAATTAAACATTCCCACCGTGCGCTTTAATTTTCGCGGCGTAGGGGGGAGTGTGGGCGCGTATGGCAATGGCAGCGGCGAGACCGATGACCTGTTAGCGGTAATAGACTACGTGCAGGTGCATTTCCCTGGCCGGCATTTGCTGCTGACGGGGTTTTCGTTCGGGGCCTATGTCGCGCTGAACGCCGCGACCAAACGCCATGTGCATCGCCTCATCACCGTCGCCCCGCCGGTAAATTTGTTTGATTTCAAACAGTTAACGTTGCCGCACTGCCCCTGGTTGGTGATCCAGGGCGAGCAAGACGAAATCGTGCCGCGCGCCGATGTGGCGGCCTGGCTGGCGTCGCTGCCCACGCCGCCGCGTGCCGAATTTTTGTCGGATACCGGGCATTTTTTTCATGGCAAACTCGGGGCCTTGCGCGCCATGTTGGTCGCGGCCTTGGCACCGCCGTCGGCCTAACCGGGCGGCCAGTTCAGCACGCGTCCGCCTAATATATGTAAATGGATATGAAACACGGTTTGGCCGCCGTGGCCATTGCAATTCATTACCGTGCGATACCCGTCTGCGGCGATCCCCAGTTGCGCGGCCACCGTGCGCGCCGCGATCAGCATGCGCCCGCCAAGTTCTAAATCGGCAAGACTCAGATCGTTCAGCGTGGCGATATGACGCTTGGGAATAATCAACACATGTACCGGAGCTTGGGGGTTGATGTCGTGGAAGGCCAGCACGAACTCATCTTCAAAAATCAGTTTGGTGGGGATTTGTTGGTTGACGATCCGACAAAACAGACAGTCCATAGCGACCTCGGTGGCATAGTGTTGGCGATGCGGTCATTCTATACTACTTCGTGGCGGCTCGAAATTATCCGGCGCGCTCAGGCGCGGCGCATTGGCTCTGTGTTTGCTTGTTTTTATTGTTAAATCAATTTAGGGATAACGATGGATTTAAGTTTTTTGCAAGTGCATGGGGTAGATCCTTGGGTCATTATCAGCCGGATTTTTTTGGCCATGCTGGCGGGCGCATTGATCGGATTAGAGCGCACCTACAATGGGCGGCCGGCGGGATTTCGCACCCATACGCTGGTCAGCGTCGCATCGACCTTATTGATGTTATTAACGGCGTTTCAATGGGAATTGGTCGTGAGCACGGCGTATCTCGATACCGTGCGCTCCGACCCCACGCGCTTGGCCCAAGGCATCATGACCGGGATCGGTTTCTTGGGCGCAGGCGTGATTATGAAAGAAGACTTTCGTATTTCCGGTCTGACCACCGCCGCCTCGATTTGGATCACCTCGGCGATCGGTATTTTGATAGGAATCGGGTTTTATTTGCCTGCGATTATCGGTGTGATCGTCACCTTGGGCACCTTGTCGCTGTTTCGGTGGCTGGAACAATTATTACCCACGTTAGAATACGGCGTGGTGACCATACGCTTTTTACGTCGCGACATCTTGTCCGAAGAAGAAATCAAAAACATCGTGGCGAAACACGCGATCAGCGTGTCCGGGTCCAGCTACGAACTCGAAAGCGAAGGCAAGTTTTTTACCTACAAACTCACCATACGCACGCGCAAATTGGACAATTTGCGTCATCTCGCGGAAACCTTGCATGGAATGGAAAAGGTGTGCGAGTTTTCGGTCACGCCGACCAGTTTATAGCGCAAAACCTTGTTTTTGCCGCGCTTGTACGAGGCTAAACTTAGGGTGTATTTTAGCCTTACGGTAGTCTCTGAATAAAAATCAGTTAACCAATCAAACAGTATGTTATTGGAGGATAAAATGAACACTCGCGTGATTCGTCATGGGTTAGCGCTCGCCTTTGTGTTGGGTAGCGGATTAACAGCGATTCCTGGCATCTATGCCGCCGAAAATATTCCCGCTCCCACGCCTCCCGCCGTTGCTGAAGCACGGCCCCCCGCGCCGGAGCAGGCGATAGGCTTGAGCTTGGGTTGGGTGGTCGCCAATGGTCTGAGTTATCGCCAATATTTTGGTCACAACTATTGGCAAGGCACCTTCGCAGGGTTGGTCGATAAAGAAGCGGGCAATAGCTATCTCGATCTGTCCGTAGGGTTTGGGCGGTATCTAAATCGATTTGATTTGGAGCGTTTCGCCCCGATAGGTTTAAAAATGGGTGCGGGCATAGAAACAGAATATCGCAAAGGAACTCAATTCGGCGTCGGCGACGGGCTAGATCGCAAAGAACTGCATCTCGGTGCGGGCTTTGGCGCGGATATCGGGAATCCTACGGCGCACGGCCTGATCTTATCGTTGGATGTGTTTTACACCGCAACCTTCAATAACATGAAAGAATTTACCAAATTGCGTTTATTGCCGTCGGTCAGCATCCACTACAACCTATGAACGCCCAGCGCGCAATGCCCCGCTGGGGAGGCGTTGTCGCCGCCCTCATGTTTTGGGGCCTAGCGGGCTGCGCCACGCTGTTCAATCCGCAACCGCAAAAAGTATATATCAGCGCGCAAGACGACGGGCGCACCGTGCCGGTGATCGCGGAGATAGACGGGCGCGAACACTATACCGTGCGTTTGCCGATGGATGTGCCGCTGACCCCGGCGTCCAGGGGCGACACTACCGTCACCATCAATGACCCGTGTTATGACGCGGTGAAGCAGGTGCTAGAAGAACACACCAACGCCATTTCCTTATTAAATTTTGCGAACTATTTTGTCGGTGCGTTGATTGATTACAATTCCGGCGCGATGTGGATGTTTGAAAACCCGGTGGTGATACCCGTGCGGCGGCGCTCGCCCGCGCCGTGCGCGAGCGAATCCGCGAATTCGGCCAAGCCTGCCCGCGTGTTGTCGCTGCCGCCACCACGCGTCAGGCATCACCGATTGCATGGCGGCTTCGCATCGGCGAGCGGTTATGGCAATGGCAAAGATTTCGCGCGCGGCAGTAGCGCCGGGGGTTTTGCGGCCGGCTATGAATACATGTTGTCCGACACGCTAGGCGTACAACTGCGCAGTAGCGGTATGGGGAATTATACCGGCGGCGACTATACACAAGGACATATGCAAACGTCCTTATCTACTCAAACACTAACACTGCGCCACTATTTTCCGCGTATACGCGGTATGTATGTCGGCGTTGGGTTAGGTAACAATACGGTTTCCACGGCATATTCGCGCGCCTATCCCAAGTCGAATCCGGCCTGGTTTGAGCCGCCTTACACTTATAATGATGCGACCGTTAGCAGCAGCCAAAGTTACCTGGCGATAGATGTCGGCTGGCGTACGCACGGCGCGGTTTTCATCGGTGTGGATGTGCAACTCGCCGCACCTGCCTTGACGCTCGCGCGTGATCGGAATCCTCAGCAAGCGCATGATGCAGACACTATTACCGATCTACAGGATCGCAAAAAAGTCGTTGATATCAACGAGTCATTGCTCAAGGCCAGTCAATTTAATTTTTATTTAGGCCTCGCATTCTAAGAATATGTTCTATAAAGTCGTCTGCGCGTCACATTGACGTAGTGGCGCTAAGGGTTATACTGTATTCACTCGCGGCCTCGCCACACCCCGGATTCTCGGTAAAAGAGCATGGAAATATTGTTTTTGCCGGTATTACTAGCGTTATTGACCAGCAGTGTCGCTTACGGCATCGCCTACACGCGCACCCATGATCGCTATATCGCGGGCATGGCGGTGCAGCGCTACGCTATTTGGTATGCGCCGTTGATATTATTGATGTTGTGGCCGGTGTTTAGCCTGCGCGTCGGTCACAGCGGCACGCAATATATTCAATTCGATAATGTGCCGCACGATTTGTTTTTTGGTTTATGCGCAGGCGCGCTGCTGGGGCATGCAGGTTTGACGTTCGCCAATTGGGTCAGCCGTCGTTATCCGGGGTATGCGAACAATAATCAACGCAATATTATCGATATGATCGGCTTGATATTGATTACGCCGGTGGTTGAAGAGGTGTTATTCCGAGGTTTCGGTTTTGAAATGTCCTCACCCTTGGGCCTCGCCTACGGTGTGTTGATCCCGTCCTTGGCGTTTGCGTTGTGGCGTATGAACCCCTATCTCACGGCACCGGCGTTTTTGTTCGGGTTGGTCGCGTCGGGCTTGTATTTGTATACGCAGAGTTTATTTGCGCCCATCGTCGCGCACATGATCAGCAATTTTGCGTACTGGCGGTGGTCGACCGCGCATCTTAGCGTTGCGCGCAGCGAACAATAGCCGTAGCGCGCTATTTCGCTTGCGCCGTTTTAATTAAATCCAATGCGTGCGCGAAGGCCTGAAATTGGACTGCGGAGTTTTCGAGCTGACGCAGTTTGTCGTGGCGGCGTGGCGTATCCAGACGACTGAGTTTAGCCGCTTGGCGATAAAATTCCGGCCAGCGATGTCCGGCGTGTGCGAATAACGAGGTGAAGGCGGGGATATGGTCTTCATAGGCGGCGGTGACGACAAAGCGCGCGTTATTGACCGGTTGTTTAAACCAGTCGGCGTAATGCGCGGGTAAACTGCCTTGTTGTTGCAATTCGTTAGAGTGTTCGCGCAAGTGGCGAAAAACCAATTGCTTGGCGGATTCAAGTTCTTCAGGCGTCAGCGGCAAGGCATAAAGGTCGCGCAAGGCCGTGCGCGTAAGATTGATGAGAGCCAAAAATTCTTCGCGTTTTTCTAGGTTGGTCAAATAATTTGCGATCGCGGTATCGGCGTCCGGGCGGCTGCGCAGCCAAAATAAAACGCCTATGCGTTCTACCGCCGTGGCGAAGGATTCGTTGAATTCGGTGTCGTCTTTGATGAACACCTTTTGGTGCGCGAGTTCATGAAAAATCCGCGACGCGATGTGCGTTTCGCTCCAGTCTATCATGGTGTTGAGCACGGGATCGGCCAGCCAGCCGAGTGTCGAGTAGGCGGGTACGCCGCCGACATAGACATCGTTGCCGTCTTTTTCCAATTGCAGTGCAAATTCGCGCGCCTCGCTCTCTGAATAGTAGCCGCGATAGTTGACGCAACCCACCACCATGAAACACCATTTCATCGGCGTCAACGAGTAGCGCGGCGTCGCAAACACATTCCATACGACGTATTGGCGTTTGATATCGGAATAGGTGCGATAACTATCGTTGTCGGGCAAGCCCAGCGCGCGGCTGGCGAATTCGCGTACCGCGACGACGCGCGTCAATTTTTGTTTCAGCACGGCGGGGGTACGGAGGTCTTGCAGCAAGTCGTCTATGGATTCCTGATGGCTTAATACGCCCAGGTGCCCCTCGACCGACTGTGCATAATAATTGGCAGGCGAGCACGCCGTGCATAGGGTCGCGACACCTATCCAATGCCATACGCTACGCATAGATCACTACCACCAATGGGATAAACACATCATACTCCTAAGTCTTAATCTATGTCGTCCAAGGGTTCTCTCCTCCGTAATAAATTGCAATAATAGGTAGCCGTCATTTGGACTGATCACCTTTTATGAATGAAAACAAACCCTTACAAATCTACCTCGTGGGCGGCGCGGTGCGCGACCAACTCTTGGGCCTGCCGGTGCGCGAACGCGACTGGGTGGTAGTAGGGGCTGTCCCGGAAGATCTGTTAAATCAAGGCTTTAAGGCCGTAGGCCGCGATTTTCCGGTGTTTTTGCACCCGCAAACGCACGAGGAATACGCGCTCGCCCGTACAGAACGTAAGACCGCGCCCGGCTATAAAGGGTTCGTCGTGCATGCCGCACCCGATGTCAGCTTGCAAGCGGATTTGGCGCGTCGTGACCTCACTATTAACGCGCTCGCGCAGACCCCGACCGGCACGCTCATCGACCCCTATGGCGGGCAGGCGGATATCCAGGCGCGCCAGTTACGTCATGTCTCGCCCGCCTTTGTTGAAGACCCGGTGCGTATCTTGCGCGTGGCGCGCTTTGCCGCGCGTTTCGCCCCATTGGGTTTCACCATCGCCACCGCGACCATGGATTTAATGCGCGGGATGGTGACCTCGGGCGAGGTGGATGCGCTGGTCCCGGAGCGCGTATGGGCCGAGACGTATAAGGCCCTGAGCGAGCACGCCCCATCGCAATATTTCAGCGTGTTGCGCGCCTGCGGGGCCTTGGCGCGGCTATTTCCGGAGCTCGACGCCTTGTTCGGCGTGCCGCAACCGCCGCAATATCATCCCGAAATAGATACCGGTGTACATACCTTATTGGTGCTCGACCAAGCGGCCTTATTGAGCAACGATAATGTCGTGCGTTTCGCCGCTTTGACGCATGATTTAGGCAAGGCCGCCACCCCGCCGGAACTCTGGCCCAAACACCATGGGCACGAACAACGCACGCCGCCGTTGGTGCGGCGCATGTGTAAGCGCTTGCGCGCGCCTAATCAATATATGGACGTGGCGGAAAAAGTGGGGCGTTGGCACGGCATTATCCACAAGGCCTTGGAGTTGCGCCCGGCCACGCTGTTGGGGATGTTTGATCGCTTGGACGTGTGGCGCAGGCCGGAACGCTTGGCGCAAATCTTACTCGCCTGTCGCGCCGATGCGGCAGGTCGGCCCGGCTTCGAATCGACCCCCTATCCGCAAGCCGATTATGTCGCCGCAGCGTTTAGTGCATGCGCCCGATGCAGCGGTGCCGCGTGGGTGCAACAAGGCCTGCAAGGCCGGCAGATCGCGCAGGCATTACGTAAGCAGCGCTTGGAGGCGTTGCGCCAGTTTAAGGCGCAGTGGCAAGGCCGTTAGGGGGTGGCTGGGTGGGTGTATGCTACCGTTCCTTGCGCGGTCCTGGGCCATTGCAAGCAGTGCTGGTTACTGGTAGATAAGCTAGGAATGCGGCGGTGCAGCGCTTGGATTGCATGCTCAAGGTGAAAACCGTACCATAGGCGGGTGGGTGAGTTACGGGGTAAAACTATGTTGTCATTGGAAGATTTAAGCTTTCATATACAGAGAGATAGCTACGCGGGCAGTTCGGTATGTACCGTGTGGTATAGCTATGCGGTGAAATGCGATGGCAAAAACCTTAATGTTCCGCTGGAATTCTGGGTAGATTTATGGGGGGAAGGCATATTGCGTGAGCGTGCCTTGGGTGACTCGGTGTATGACGATCATCGCGCCACGGCCGCAGTGCGCATGACGCACGAGCGCCATTTTCAAGTGCCGTGTACGATCCTCAACGAAGAACTCGGTAAGGATGAGATATTTCTGCGCTTGCACGCGCGGTTCATCGACGGTCAGGAGTTTTTTTGGGATAGCGCTGTCGTGCAAGATCGCTTTTAACCCAGCCGCGCCCTGCTAAGGAGCATACTCTGCCCCAAGTTTCGTTAAAAACACGGTTTTTGGCTGCGGCCGGGATTACGCTCACGCCGTTGTTGGTGGTGGCGGGCATCGCGGCGTGGCGCTTGGATATTACCACCAGTGCCTATGAGATCGCCCATCAACAATACATCGAGGGTGCCTTTGTCGCAAAGGAGATAGAGGCGCGCTTGCTCAAATTGCCGGTGGTCATTGATCCGTTTTTACGCAACGGCGACAACAGCGTGCTCGATTATTTTTTGCAGATCGAATTGGAAATCGACGCCTTATTCCGCCAGTTAAATTCCGGGCAGGCGTTGAGCGATGCGGACCGCGCGTTGTTAAATGAGGCGCGTAAAGGATGGGGCGATATCAATGCGCTCAATAGCGAACTAACCGGTCAACCGTTGCGCTGGAATGAAACGGATCGCCGGGGTGTGGTGGCCCAAATGACGGCAAATATCGATAAAATCGGTATTTTATTAAATCGCTATGTCGAATCGACGCTGGCCAATACACAGGTCAACTGGAATATCGCCTACGCCAATAAGTTGAGCAGCGGATGGATACTGGCGCTGACCGTCGCGTTAGGCGTGATCGTGACCGTGTTGGCCAATGTATGGGCCGCACGCACGGTGTTATTGCCGTTGCAGCGGATTGAGCGCGGGCTACATCGCAAGCGTGTGTTGGACACCATGGCCTTGGATCATCGACCGGCCAACGAATTGGTGCAGTTGGGCTTGGTCGTTTCTACGCTGGTGGAGCGTGGCGAGCGCCTGCAACGAGAATTAGAATATTTGACCAGTCACGATTCGGTGACCGGTATGTATGATCGCGGTAAATTTCAGGAGCTGCTGTATCAAGAGTTGCAACGCGCGAAACGTTACAATCGGGCGTTTTCTTTGTTGTTGGTAAGCATCGATCAATTGGGCGATATCAATCACGACTACGGGCGTTTGGTCGGCGATTCGGTGTTAAGCACGGTGGGGGCGCAACTTGTCGGTGCCGTGCGGCCTACCGATATCGCGGCGCGTTATGGCGGCGAGGAGGTTGCGATTATATTGCCCGAGACTTCTAATGAAGGGGCGGCGGAGACTTCCGATCGGGTGCGCCAATTGGTCGCGCAAAGCGTTTATAACATCGGCGACGGCATCAAACGCAGTATCACCGTGAGCCTGAGTATCACCACTTATCCGAACGATGTGAGCAATGAGATAGATTTATTTGCGCTCGCCGAACGCGCGCTGCACGTGGCAAAAAATCTGGGCGGTAATCGCGTCGTGTTGGCGCGTGAGGTTTAGTGAAGCGGGTATCGAGTCAGGCGAAAAAAAATCCGTTGCAGCCACGCGTGGCGGTTGCGGCGGTCGTGGTGCGTGACAGTCACGTATTGTTGATACAGCGGCGTCATGCGCCGAATGCCGGGTTATGGACGTTTCCGGGCGGCAAGGTGGGCTGGGGCGAGAGTTTGGCGCAGGCCGTGGCGCGCGAGGTGTTGGAAGAAACTCAAATACACATCGAAGTGGTGCAGCCGCTGTACGTATTCGATCTGATCGAAACCCATAACGGGTTTCATTACGTAATCATCGACTATATCGCACGTTGGCGCGCAGGCGAACCGCGCGCCGCCGATGATGCGTCGGCAGTGCGTTGGTTTGATCGCGCGGCGTGGTTGAGCGCTGAGGTCGAGCCGCGCACCCGGCGATTACTGGAGCAGAGTTGGCGACACTTGGTTACCGCATAAAATATTGCGCGAGGTTGTGCATAGCGACCTCGCGCAATATCGTCAATACACCAAGGTCAGTTGATATCCGCGTTGTTTGAGCAAGTTCAGTACCCCTTCATTGCCCGGCAAATGCATAGCGCCGATGGCCGCAAACGTAGTTTCCGTACGCATTAAACGCATGATACGCACCGCCATCTGGTGATTGCGATCAGTGATTAAATAACGCATCAAGGTTTCGTTAATCAAGGGGTCGGAGAAGTTGAAGATCTCACTATTTAAACGCATCAGGCCCGATAAGTCGCGTTTTAAATAATAATCATGCGCGGATTCCAATATTTTATCGGCGTTTCCGGCGTGTTCCAATACCGAGCTTAATAAAATGACTTGCTGCGATATATCGATCTCTTGAAACGGGCGCAATTGTTCGGCAATGGTTTCGAGGCCGTTGATGCTCAGATTGCGTTGCTGCGCATGTTTCATCAGGTGCAGGTCAAGAAAATCGCCGCTGCGGGTGCGTGGCAAGCTCAGGGTGGCGATTATCAGCCATACTTGCATGCGTGATGCGGCGGATTGCGGAATACCGCGCGCAACCAACGTGCTCACGGTGCGTTCGTACAGCGATTTGTCGAGCAGTGTCGCTAAGCGATCCGGCTCCGGGTAATACATAAATTTAGACATGGTTTCAGTGGCGCGATCATCCATCACTAATTCCATGGCGAAACTTTTACTTTGATTGATGGCATCGGTCACGATCAGCGGTACATTCACGACGCGCGGGTCGTCGCTATGCATGGTGCCATAGACGTAACCGGTCTTGCTGCCGGCCTTCTCGACACGCCATAAAAGGCCATGGGTAAATGTGCGTTCAATGGGGGGGGCGGAGGCCCACTCATCTTCGCCCACGCCGGGATTGAAATCCGGGGGTAAGGCGGCGCAGCCACTCACACTCAACACCACGCCGCAGGCCCAAAATCGCCACTGTTGTATTTTCCGACTCATTGATTCCCTCTCATTTTCACAGTCTATACTATTGTTTTGACTCGCTTTCCAAACCTATTCGCGCAGGTCTGGTTGGCGGTCGTGGGCGTGTAAGCCACGTTTCCCACTCCTTTGCCCTGTGTTGTGCCGCACATTATTATGTTTGCCAATAAGCTATAATTAATATATTCGAATATAAGCTAATACTGTTAACCCGTTCCAGCGGGACTAGCGTTCTAGTGTATACTAACTTTTAATGGCGATGGAGGGGTAGGTGATTAAAATGGTACAACTTACTCGATTTTTAGTATTGATTTATCTGGGATTGGGTGGATCCGCGTCGGCCTTGGACGAAGGTACGGATTTACAATCCGCAGGCAAGCTTGCGCGCCAACGCGGGGTGCCGGTGATGGTGGTGTTTTCCGCTCGGCATTGTGAATATTGCGAGCGTTTGCAGAACGAACACGTAGACCCTATGTTGTTGCAAGCGGAATACCGCGAACATTTGGTCGTCCTCCGCGTCACCGTGGATCGGCCCGGTGACATACGCGATTTCGCGGGCGTCGCGGTGCCGCCGGACGAATTCGCCAATCGCTACGCAGTGCAGATTACGCCGACGGTGATATTTTTTGATGATCAAGGCCGTATGCTGACTAAAAAATTAGAGGGTTACACCAACCCGGCGTTTTATGGCTATTATCTCGACGACGCGATAGCCATTGCGCGGGGTAAATTGAACGCAAAAAGCCCGCCTGCGCAACGCCTATAGCCCGCGCGCGTAGTCTAACCACAGGCCTGTTGTCTAAGTGGCGCGGTGGGTGCCCCGCTCTTGCGCCACATTCTTCGCTTCCCAATCCCAATGTGAGTGATTGCTATCATAAAATGTGCGTGTTTTAGCGGGTGAGGCATGTGAATTGCTTTATTTGCAATAATTTAGCGTGCGCGCAGGGTTGGCGGCATGGTAAAAGTCATTTAGAATCCAGCGTGACGCGGCTCTCCCTGCCCGCGCCGCGCCTAAATATCGGTGGAGTAAATTTTGAGGGACGCTAAACGACAACGGTGCATACGTGAATGGTAATGCGGACGATAGCTTGGTCAAAGTGCGCGGACTATCATTTCGCCGTAATGAGCGCGTTATTTTAGAAAATGTCGATTTAGATATCCCGCGCGGAAAAATCACCGCCATCATGGGGCCTAGCGGCACCGGCAAGACCACTTTATTACGCCTCATTGGCGGGCAGTTGCCGCCGCTGCAAGGCAGCATCGAAATCGACGGTCTGAATGTGCCGGCCTTGAAGTTGCCGGCCTTGTATGAATTGCGCAAACGCATGGGCATGTTATTTCAAACCGGCGCCTTGTTTTCCGATTTAACGGTGTTCGAGAATGTGGCCTTCCCATTGCGCGTACACACACGCTTGCCCGAAAATTTGATTCGCGACCTGGTGTTGATGAAGTTGCAGGCGGTGGGCTTGCGCGGCGCGCGGCGTTTAATGCCCGCCGAATTGTCCGGTGGGATGGCGCGGCGCGTGGCCTTGGCGCGCGCGATTGCGCTAGACCCGATGATGATCATGTATGATGAGCCGTTTACCGGCCAAGACCCGATTACCGTGGGCATCATCATGAAATTGATACAACAATTGAACACCACCTTGGGATTGACCAGCATTATCGTGTCGCATGATGTGCTGGAGGTGTCGGCGATTGCGGATTACATCTATGTCATTGCGGATGGGCGCGTGATGGAGCATGGCACGCCGACGGCCCTCGGTCGCTCGCAATCGGCTTGGATGCAGCAGTTTTTACAAGGTCTGCCCGATGGGCCGGCCCCGTTCCATTACCCGGCCAGCGATTATGCGACGGAGTTGTTAGAGGCCGACGACGCGTGATCTGGTTAGACAGTTTACAAGAATTTGGTCAAATTACGCTCAAGGCCATTGCGCGTATGGGGCGCGGCAATTTGTTTTTTTTGAGTGTGTTGCGCGCGCTGCCGTCGTTGCGCGGCGGCACGGATTTGTTAGCGCAACAGATCTACTCGGTAGGCGTGTTGTCGCTACAGATTATAATGGTCTCGGGCCTAAGCGTCGGCATGGTGTTAGGTTTGCAAGGTTATAATATGCTAGTGGATTTCGGGGCCGAGCAATCGTTAGGTCAGGCCACGGCCTTGTCCTTGGTCAGGGAACTTGGGCCGGTGTTGACGGCCTTATTATTCGCCGGGCGCGCCGGTTCGGCGTTGACGGCCGAGATCGGGCTGATGAAGGTCACCGAGCAATTGTCGGCGATGGAAATGATGGCGGTAGACCCGATCAAGCGGGTCATCGTGCCGCGTTTTGTGGCGGCGCTGATATCCTTGCCGATGTTGGCGGCGATTTTTTCGGCCATCGGCGTACTGGGTGGGTTTTTCGTCGGCGCGGGTTTGCTGGGTGTGGATAGCGGCGCGTTTTGGTCGCAAATGCAATCCAAGGTGAGTTTTGGCGAAGACGTGCTCAACGGGTTTATCAAGAGCGTAGTATTTGGCGTGGTGGCGGCGTGGATTGCGGTGTTCGAGGGGTATGATGCCGTACCGACCACGGAGGGCGTAAGCCGCGCGACCACGCGCACGGTGGTGGAAACGGCATTTGCCGTGTTAGGGCTGGATTTTATCTTAACGGCCGTCATGTTCTGAGGCGTACTGATGATAAATAAACGTTGGGTGGAAATAGCCGTAGGCGGCTTTGTCGTGATCAGCTTGGCTGCGATGGTCATGTTGGCGATGAAAGTGAGTAATTTAAGCGCCTTTAGCGCGGAAGGCGCTTACGAGGTCGAGGCCCATTTTCAAAATGTCGGCGGACTAAAAGTGCGCGCGCCGGTCACGATGGCCGGTGTGCATATCGGACGCGTGGCGGCGATCGAGTTGGATAGTCAACGTTTTGATGCGGTGGTTAAGCTGGCGATAGACGAAAAATTTAATCGTATTCCGCTGGACACCTCGGCGGCGGTATTTACCGCCGGTTTACTCGGCGAGCAATATGTCGCGTTGGAACCTGGCGGGGAAGAAAAGACGTTAAAAAACGGTGATCGTATACGCATCGCGCAATCGGCGATGGTGATGGAACAAATCTTGGGACAATTCATCTTCAATGCAGCGGCCGGTGACAAAGACAAAAAGAATTAAGCGTGGGTGCCGCTGTCTGGCGAGCGCGATTTGCGCCACATTGATGTGGGCGGACGCAGGCGCGGAGACCTTAAATTACGCCCAAGCACTGAGTTTAAGCCTGCAGCGCGACCCACGCATCGCAGAAAAAAATCATTTGGTGGATGTCGCGCAGGCCCAAGAGCGCGAAGTCGATGGCAACGCCGGTTTGCGCGTAGATTTTAATAGTTTTCTCGGGCTCGCGCCGGCCGTGCGCGGTGGCTTGTTCGCCAATGCGGATTGCGGTAACGGCGTCGTGTGTACCAATCGCACGGATCGGTACAGTATCGCGCAAGGCGTATCGCCATGGACCTATGCGCAAATCAGCATCGTCAAACCGGTACTGACGTTCGGCAAAATCGCGCATTTTCGCGAGGCCGCACGCGGGCAGACGCAGGTTAAACAAGGCGATGTGCGGCTGCAACGCGCTGAAATCGCCATGGACGTGGCCAAGGCCTATTATGGACATCTCGCGGCGCGCGACGCCCACGCATTTCTCGACGATGTGCGCAAGACCGTCGCCAACGCCGTGGATAAAGTCGATCGTTGGTTGAAAGAAGGCAGCGGCGATGTCGCGCAATCCGATGTCTATGCCTTGCAAACCGGTTTGGCGTTGGTGGAAAAATATCTCGCACAAACCCGTGGCCTGGAGGCGATCGGCATGGAAGGCTTGCGCACCTTAACCGGCTTGTCCGCCCCGGCCGAACTGGCGCTGGCCGATGCGCGCCTGCAGCGGGTGGCGTTACCGGCCTTGGATATTTCGGCATTGCAAGCGCAGGCCATGGATAAGCGCCCGGAATTCGGGCAATTGGATGCCGGGTTGCACGCGCGACGCGCCTTGGTGGCGGCCAATAAGGCCGGGCATTATCCAAACGTATATGTCGGCGTGGCGGGCATGTTTTCTTATTCGCTGCGCCGTGATCGCTTGGATAATCCGTATATTACCGACAGTTTCAACGACTACGGCGGGACGCCGTTGGTGGGTGTGCAATGGCAATGGCAGCCGGGCGTGGTATCGGCCAAGGTCGCCCAAGCCGAGGGGGAGTTAAACGCGCTGATTGATAAGGCCGCGTTGGCGCGTCAGGGGATTCCATTTCAAGTGGCGGAGGCTGCCCATCAGGTGCGCGCCGCCTATGAAGCGTCCGGCAAATCGGAAGAAGGCGCGCGCGCGGCACGGCGTTGGATGATCACCGCCTACGCGGATTTCGATGCGGGCTTAGACAAACCGGAAAAAGTGCTTACCGCCTTGCAAGGATATGTGTTGGCGCAGACCGATTATTTGCAATCCGTTTTTGAGTACAATATGGCTGTAGTAAAATTGCAGCAAAGCGTTGGAGACTACGAATGAACGTAAAGCATCGATGGGCAATAAGTTTATGGCTGGTCAGCGCATGGCTGGGCGCGGCGGCGGTGATCGCCGCCCCCATGCCGCCCAAAGAATTGGTCGAGCAAACGGCCAATGATGTGATCGCGAAATTAAAAAAAGAGCGCGCACAAATCGACAAAAATCCGCAGATGTTATATCCATTCGTCGAAAAATACGTATTGCCGCACTTTGATTTCGAACGCATGGCGAAATGGGTGTTGGGACGCAGTTGGCGCGATGCCAGCGCTGCGCAACAACAGCGGTTTATCGGTGAATTTCGGCAATTGTTGGTGCGTACTTATGCGTCCTCGTTGATGGAATATTCCGAACGCAATATCCGTTATTTGCCGTTTCGCGCCGCGCCCAATGCCGCTGAAGTCACGGTGCGCTCCGAGGTCGAGCAACCGGGAGGATTTCCGATCCCGATTTCTTACGAGTTGTATTTGAAAGATGATCGTTGGATGGTGTATGACGTGGCCATCGACAATCAAAGTTTGATCGGTAATTATCGCACCAGTTTTGCGCGCGAGATCAAACAAGGCAACATAGACCAATTGATTAATAAACTCGCCGATCGTAATAAGCAAGGGAAGTCATGAGCCAAGCGTCTCTACAAACGCTCGCCGCCGGCCAAGTCGCCGTGCGCGGGGAATTGACGTTTTATTCCGTTCCGGAGTTGTTGCGCGACAGCAAAGAAGTGTTCACTCGCGGGCAGTCTATAGTGATCGATCTGGCGGGGGTGACGCGTAGCGATAGCGCGGGAATCGCGTTGGTGTTGGAGTGGCTGCGTAGCGCGCGGCGGCAGCGGGCGGAACTGCGTTTTGTCAACGTGCCGGAACAAATGCAGGCATTGGCGCGTGTCGGCGGTGTCGATGCGTTGTTGGCGTGGTGATATGGACGCCGTTACCATCGCGCACCTACACAAGTATTTTGGGACCGTGCATGCCCTCAAGGGCATCGACTTTACGATACACGCCGGTGAATTTTTCGGCTTGCTAGGCCCCAATGGCGCGGGCAAATCCACGCTGATCAATATCATGGCCGGATTGGCGCGCGCCGCCGGCGGCAGCATCCAGGTGCATGGCCATGATGTCGTAAAACACTATCGAAAATCGCGTATGTTGTTGGGCGTGGTGCCGCAAGAATTGGTGTACGATCCGTTTTTCAGCGTGCGCGAGATGTTGCGCTTGCAATCCGGATATTTCGGTTTTGGGCGCGAAAATTACCCGTGGATAGACGAGTTGCTGACGGTGTTGAATCTGCAAGACAAGGCCACCGCCAATCTCTCTCAGTTATCGGGCGGTATGAAACGCCGCGTGTTGATCGCGCAGGCCTTGGTGCATAAACCCAAGGTGCTGGTGTTGGATGAGCCGACGGCGGGCGTGGATGTCGAATTGCGTCAAGCGCTATGGGAATTCTCGTCGCGTTTGCATAAGCAGGGGACGACCATCGTGTTGACGACACACTATTTGGAAGAGGCCGAGGCCTTGTGCGGACGCATAGCGATCCTCGATCAAGGTGCGGTGGTCGCACTGGATAAGACCTCCGTTTTATTGGATCGCCATCCCTATCGTTTGCTGTGTTTGACCACGCAATCGGCAACAGTGACGGTGCCGGCGGCGCTTGCGCCATTGGTGCTGTCGCAACATGGGCGCGCACTTATATTGCGCCTACATCGCAGCCAAGATCCGGTCAGCGACGTGTTGGACAGTTTGCGCAATGCGGGTGTACAGATCCAAGATATCCAATTGCGCGAGCCCAAATTGGAAGATGTATTTTTACATATCACCGGGCGGGGACACGCATGAATTGGCGCGGGTTTTACACCTTATTCGCCAAAGAAGTGTGGCGGTTTATGAAGGTCGCGGTGCAAACGGTGTTGACCCCGGTGGTGACGGCGGTGTTGTATTTGGTGGTGTTTGCGCATGTGTTGGAAGAGCATGTGCAAGTCTATCCGGGCGTCACCTATACGGCTTTTTTGATTCCCGGCTTGATTATGATGAGTGTAATTCAAAACGCCTTCGCGAATAGTTCATCCAGCCTCATCCAATCCAAAATGAACGGCAATATCGTATTCGTATTATTGGCGCCGATTTCCAGTTTGGAATTTTATTTGGCGTTTGTGCTGGCGGCGATTGCGCGCGGCGTGATGGTGGGCGTGGTGTTGTATGCGGTCGCCTTGGGCTTTGCCGATTTACCGGTGCCGCATTTGGGCATGTTGTTGGCGTTTGGCGTATTGGGCAGCGGCTTGCTGGGTGCCTTAGGCTTGATAGGTGGCATTTGGGCCGATAAATACGACCAATTGGCGGCGTTCCAGAACTTCTTGATCTTGCCGTTGTCTTTTTTGAGTGGGGTGTTTTATTCGCTATATTCCCTCTCGCCGTTTTGGCAAACGGTCTCGCGCTTTAATCCGTTTTTCTACATGATCGACGGGGTGCGGTATGGATTTTTGGGGGTGTCGGATGTCTCGCCGTATCAGAGTCTCTGGATCATCTCTTTGTTTTTTATAGCTATTTCCGTTGTTGCGTGGTTTATGATAGAACGCGGTTATAAACTCCGTCGGTAGGCGGGATTTGTTGTATAATCAAAAGCTCTTACGGCGATAGATGCGTTATGTTAGTCGATGATATCAAGGTCTTGATCGAGGCCCATATTCCCGCCGCCCAGGCCTTCGTCGAAGGCGAGGGTTGTAATGTCCGGGTGACGGTGGTCAGTCCGGCCTTCGAGGGCAAATCCCTGCTTCAGCAGCAGCGCACCGTCAACGAGTCGGTCGCGCATTTGATCGCCTCCGGCGCGTTGCACGCATTGTCGATTAAAAGTTACACCCCTGCGCAGTGGGCCTCGTTGTCCGCCGCGCAACAACGCTAATTGGGCGTGGCATGGATAAATTGATGATACGTGGCGGCGTGCCCCTGCAGGGCGAAATCCGCATTTCCGGCGCCAAGAACGCGGCCTTGCCTATCTTGTGTGCGACCTTGCTCGCCGACGGGCCGGTGATACTCTCCAACGTCCCGCATTTGCACGATGTCACCACGACCATGGAATTGCTTGGACGCATGGGCGTGGAATTAATGATAGACGAGCGCATGCGTGTCGAGGTCAATGCAACGACGATACGCGATTTTTGTGCGCCCTATGAACTCGTTAAAACCATGCGCGCCTCCATTTTAGTGTTGGGCCCGTTGGTGGCGCGGTATGGCCGTGCCGAGGTATCCCTGCCCGGCGGTTGCGCGATAGGCACGCGTCCGGTGGATTTGCATATCCGTGGGTTACAGGCGCTGGGCGCCGAAATCAGCGTTGAAAACGGCTATATTAAGGCCCACGCCAAGCGTTTACGCGGCACCAAAATTTGCCTGGATTTGGTCACAGTGACGGGCACGGAAAATATTATGATGGCGGCGACGCTGGCCGAGGGTACGACGGTGATCGAAAATGCCGCACGCGAACCCGAGGTCACCGATCTCGCGCATTGTTTGATCGCGATGGGTGCGCGTATCACCGGCCATGGCACGGATACGATTACCATTGAGGGTGTGGAACGTTTGCACGGCGCGCAGCATCGGGTGTTGCCGGATCGCATCGAAAGCGGTACCTATTTGGTCGGCGCGGCGATGACGGGCGGTAAGATCAGGCTTAAGGATACGCAACCGGGTTTGCTCGATGCTGTGTTAGAGAAATTGCGCGAGGCGGGTGCCGATATCGCGACCGGCGACGATTGGATTACGCTCGACATGCACGGTCAACGTCCGCGTGCGGTGCATGTGCGCACGTCGCCTTATCCGGCGTTTCCGACCGATATGCAGGCGCAATTTACCGCCTTAAACGTCGTTGCCGATGGCGTCGGGATGGTTACCGAAACGGTGTTTGAAAATCGGTTTATGCATGTGTTGGAATTGCAGCGCATGGGCGCGCAAATTCGCGTCGAGGGTAATACCGCGATATGCACCGGTGTCAAACGCATTACCGGCGCGCCGGTAATGGCCACCGATCTACGCGCTTCGGCCAGCTTGGTGTTGGCCGGCTTGGTCGCCGACGGTGAAACCATTGTTGATCGCATCTATCATATTGATCGTGGTTACGAACGTATTGAGGAAAAATTGGCCACGTTGGGGGCGCAGATCCAGCGTACACCGGCTTAATTGATTATTTATGAGCGACACCTTAACCATAGCCTTATCCAAAGGGCGCATATTTAAAGATACCGTGCCGTTGTTGGCGCACGCCGGTATCGTAGCGGCGGAAAATCCGGAAACCAGCCGTAAATTAATCCTCGATACCAATTTGGCGCATGTGAAATTGATTATCGTACGCGCCAGCGATGTGCCCACCTATGTCGAATATGGCGCGGCCGATGTCGGTGTCGCGGGTAAAGATGTGTTGATGGAGCACGGCGGCGACGGCGTATACGAGCCGCTGGATTTGTGCATTGCGCGCTGCCGCTTAATGGTGGCGGGTAAGCCCGGGGCCGTGGCGGGTAATCGCCGTTTGCGTATCGCGACCAAATATATCAATTCGACGCGGCGCTATTATGCCGATAAAGGCGAACAAGTCGAGATCGTTAAATTGTACGGCTCTATGGAACTGGCGCCGTTAGTCGGGTTGGCCGACGCGATCGTCGATTTGGTGGATACCGGAAATACCTTGCGCGCGAACGGATTGATGCCGCTGGAGCATATCGCCGATATCAGCTCGCGTTTGATTGTGAACAAGGCCGCATTGAAGATCAAATCGGCCTTGGTGAAGGCGTTTATCGGGCAAATGACCCATGCCGTTGAACGTCATACCGCAGCGACTTTGTGACGGGAAAATTTCGCTATGGAGATGCGTACACTCGATAGTCGCGATGCCGATTTTTGGCAGGTCTTGAAAGACCTCCACGAAACCGGCAATAGCGGCGCCGACGCGCAAACGATGGCGACGGTGCAGGATATTATCACGCAAGTGCGCAAGCGGGGCGACGCCGCCTTGCTCGAATATACCGCACGCTTTGATCGTATGCAGCTCACCTCGGCGGCGGAATTGGAAATTCCGCAGGCGCGTTTGGATGAGGCCTTGCAGCGCATTTCCAAAGAGCGGCGCGCCACTTTGGAATTCGCAGCAGAGCGTATTCGTCATTATCACACGCAACAAAAACTCGAATCTTGGGCCTATCTCGAAGATGACGGTACTGTTTTAGGGCAGAAGATCACGCCTTTAGATCGCGTCGGTCTGTATGTGCCGGGAGGCAAGGCCGCTTATCCTTCGTCGGTATTGATGAACGCGGTGCCGGCCAAAGTCGCGGGCGTTGCCGAATTGATCATGACAGTGCCTACACCCGGCGGCGAGGTCAATGAATTGGTGTTGGCCGCCGCCGCCATCGCGCAGGTAAATCGCGTGTTCGCCATCGGCGGCGCGCAGGCGATTGCGGCGCTCGCTTACGGCACGCCGACGGTGCCGGCGGTAGCCAAGATCGTAGGCCCGGGCAATATTTATGTCGCCACGGCCAAACGTTTGGTATTTGGCGTCGTCGGTATCGACATGATCGCGGGGCCGTCGGAAATATTAATTATCTGCGATGGACGCACCGATCCCGACTGGATTGCCATGGATATGTTCTCACAGGCGGAACACGACGAGGACGCGCAGGCCATTTTGGTCAGTCCGAATGAAAATTTTTTGGACAGCGTACGCGCCAGCATCGCCAAATTATTACCGCAAATGGAACGTGCCGACATCATACGCAAGTCCTTAAGCGCGCGTGGTTTGCTGATTCATGTGCGTGATTTGACCGAGGCCGCCGCAGTGGCCGACTTTATCGCGCCCGAGCATTTGGAATTATCGGTGGAAGACGCCGAGGGTTTGGCGGCCAAAATTAGTCATGCCGGCGCGATGTTCATGGGTCGCTATACGGCGGAGGCGCTGGGCGATTATTGCGCGGGTCCCAATCACGTCTTGCCTACGGCGCGCACCGCGCGTTTCAGTTCTCCGTTAGGCGTATATGATTTCCAAAAACGCACCAGTTTAATCATGTGTTCGCCGCAGGGCGCTTCCGATTTGGGTAAGCACGCCTCGACCTTGGCGCGCGGCGAGGGCTTGACGGCGCACGCGCGGTCGGCCGAATATCGCATTAAACCCTCGTCATGAACCCGCTGCAGGCACGCGTTGCACAGTGGGTGCGCGAGGATGTACGCGCGCTGACCGCATATCATGTGCCGCCTGCCGCAGGCTTGATCAAGCTCGATGCGATGGAAAATCCTTATGGCCTGCCGGACGCATTGCGTGCGGAGTGGGCACGCGTGTTGTGCGACGCGCCGCTGAATCGTTATCCCGACGCCGACGCGCCGCGCGTAAAACATCAATTACGCGCAACGCAAGGCGTACCCGATGGATGTGACATCTTGCTGGGCAATGGTTCGGATGAGATCATACAAATGATCGTCTTGGCGGTGGCGCAAACCGGGCGCGCGATACTCGCGCCGGAGCCGACCTTCGTGATGTACCGGATGATCGCATTGTATGCGGGTTTGCGCTTTGCCGGTGTGCCGCTACGCGAAGATTTTGCGTTGGATGTCACCGCGATGTTGGAGGCGCTAGAGCGTGAGGAGCCCGCCGTGGTGTTCCTCGCCTATCCCAATAATCCGACCGGCAACCTGTTTGACGAACGGGATATCGCGCAAATTATCGAGGCCGCGCCGGGATTGGTGGTGATTGATGAGGCCTATGCGCCGTTTGCCGAGGCCTCGTATCTGTCGCGTGTGTTGCAGTACGATAATGTGGTAGTGATGCGCACCTTATCGAAAATGGGCTTGGCGGGCTTGCGTTTGGGTTATTTGGCGGGCGCCGCCGCGTGGTTACAGGAATTCGACAAACTACGTCTGCCCTATAATATTAACGTGTTGACGCAATTCAGCACCGATTTTTTGTTGCAGCATCAAGCGATGTTCGATGCGCAGACCGCCGAGTTGCGTCGCGCGCGCGATGAGTTATGCTTAGAGTTGGCGGCGCTGCCGAATTTTCAGGTGTACCCTAGTCGCGCCAATTTTATTTTATTGCGTGTACCCACGGGGCAGGGCACGCCCATTTTCGATCATTTGCGGCGACATGGGGTGTTAATAAAAAACTTACATGGGCAAGGCGGGCAATTGCTGGATTGTTTACGGGTGACGGTGGGCACGGCCCAAGAAAATCGCACATTTTTGGATATTTTAGGACACTATGTCGCGGCCTGACGTGGCGGCCGGTTAGTCACGATTTTGAATTATTGAGATGCCACTATGCATGAACGTAAAGCCACTATCAAACGCGATACCCTGGAAACCCAGATCGAGGTCAGTGTCAATCTCGATGGTAGCGGCAACGGAAAATTCGCAACCGGCGTGCCTTTTTTAGAGCACATGTTAGATCAGGTGGCGCGTCACGGCATGCTGGATATCGCGGCACACGCCACCGGCGACACCCATATTGACGATCATCATACCGTAGAGGATATCGGCATTGCGTTAGGACAGGCGTTTTTCCAGGCCGTGGGCGATAAAAAAGGCATACGTCGCTACGGGCACGCCTATGTGCCGTTGGACGAGGCCTTGGCGCGCGTAGTGATTGATTTTTCCGGGCGTCCGGGGTTGATTTATCAAGTGGATATGCCGCGTGCGCGCATCGGTGCGTTTGACGTAGACCTGTTCAATGAATTCTTTCAGGGCTTCGTCAATCACGCCAAGGTGACGTTGCACATCGACAGTTTGCGCGGCAAAAACGCGCATCACGTGGCCGAGACAATCTTTAAAGCGTTCGGCCGCGCCGTGCGCATGGCGGCGGAACGCGACGAGCGCGCCGCAGGTGTCTTACCATCGACCAAGGGCGCACTATGAATAGCGCCCGTGATTGCGCATACGCAGGTTGAATAGATATGAGTGTGGTCGCGATCATAGACTATGGCATGGGCAATCTGCATTCGGTGGCCAAGGCGCTGGAGCGTGTAGGCGACGGCGTGCGTGTGCGCGTAACGAGCAAAGCACAAGAGTTGCGCGCCGCTGATCGTATTGTGTTGCCCGGTGTGGGCGCGATACGCGATTGCATGCACGCGCTACAAGAACGCGAATTAGTGCCGGTGGTACACGAGTTGGCCTGCGCCAAACCGTTCTTGGGCATTTGTTTGGGTATGCATGCCTTGATGGATTTTTCGGAAGAGAACGACGGTGTCGAGTGCTTAGGAATATTGCCTGGACACGTGCGCCGCTTCAAAGACGATATGCAAGAACACGGCGTTCGTTTGAAGGTTCCGCATATGGGATGGAACGAAGTGCAGCCTACCGGGCACGCGATGTGGCGCAATATCGACCCTGGCAGTCGTTTTTATTTTGTGCATAGTTATTACGTGGTACCCGCGCATGTCTCGTTGATCGGCGCGACGACGCGTTACGGCATTGAATTTTGCGCGGCTGTGGCGCGCGAAAATGTGTTTGCAGTGCAGTTTCATCCGGAAAAAAGTCAACCTGCGGGGTTGGCGTTGTTGGCGAATTTTTTACGTTGGGAAGGACGTTAGGATAGGCTTGGGCGCGAGGTGACAATATGTTATTAATCCCTGCAATCGATATCAAGGGCGGCAAATGTGTGCGTCTGCGTCAAGGCAACATGGACGACAGCACCACCTATTCCGATTCCCCGTTGGATATGGCGCGCGCGTGGATGGGGTCCGGCGCGCGTCGCCTGCACTTGATCGATCTGGATGGTGCGGTCGCGGGCAAACCGGTGAACAAAACCGTGATTAAGGAGATCGTCGCGGAGTTTCCCGATATCCCGGTGCAAGTCGGTGGCGGGATACGCGACGAGGCTACGGTCGCGGCCTATCTC
>CAKKRP010000085.1 GCA_919902765.1 Gammaproteobacteria bacterium
CAGGCGCGGTTGCCCGGATCGGCGAAGGTCGGTGGGATGACGCGCTCCAGCAGGGTCGTTTTGCCCGCTCCGCTGGGGGCCACCACGCCAAGTATACAAGGCCTCACGCACGCGCTCCAAAATGTTGTATGGCGTGCGCCAAATCGTCGGGGGTGTTGATATTATAACAACTGTCGGGCGCATCGCTGAAATCCACCCATTGCGGGTTGAATTTATGCTGCCAATCTTGAACGCGTCGTCCGCCGGTCTGCAAAAAATCGCCGAGCGAGGCGCGCAAATCGCTCGCCAAGAGGGCGCAGGCGGGATGTGTGCGCACGCCATCGTGTGCAACCAAAATTCGCGTCTCAGCGGTGCGCACGCGCATAAAACGTGACACATAATTTGCGGGAATACCCGGCGTATCGACGGCGACGGTGATGAGATTTGGCGTAGTGCAGTGCGCCAGCGCATTATATATTCCGGCCAATGGCCCAGCGCCGCGATAGTGTTCATCGGTGACAACGGGAGCGCCGAGTGCGGAAAATTTTTCGATATTTCGATTGGCGCTGATTAAGATTTGTGCGCATTGCGGTCTGAGTGAGGTGAGTAATATTTCGATGAGGGGCTGACCATTGATTTCCAGCCAGGCCTTATCCTGGCCTTCCATCCGGCGTCCCGCACCGCCGGCCAGGATCAACAGGGTCACGTCTTGCATGGCGGTCAATAGGTCGCCGACGCGGGCAGTGCTTGCCAATGTTGTAACAACGACAAACATTCGGCGCGCAAAAAATCTTCCACCAATAAAATAGGACTGCCGCTCATTTGCACGAGGCGTGCGTTGTCGATGGCCATTTCGTTGAATCCTAGGCGTTGCACATCGGCGATACGCGTGCCGAACACGATGACGGGGATGCGCGCCCAATGGATTGCGCTGAAACACATCGGGCAGGGTTCCGTGGTCGAATAAATTTCGCAATCCGCCAATTCATGGGTGCCCAGGGCGCGGCTGGCCAAGCGTATGGCATTGATTTCGGCATGACAAGTCGCGTCGTGGTCTTTCAATACGGTGTTATGCGCGGTCGCGAGCACTTGCCCGTGGCGCACGATGCATGCGCCAAAGGGGCCGCCTTCTTGTGCAGCGATATGCTGGTCGGCGTCGGCAATCGCGCGCAGCATCATTGGTGTCTGTGGTACATAGGGTTTCATCATTTACATGAGACTCGGTGTAGGTAGTGTAGGCTAATAATGCAAACCAGCGGCCGCACGTCCACGTTTTTCATCGACCGCAAATAACAACGCAAAGCCCAATGCAAAATATACCACGGTAGTGACCAAGGCCACACGGTGATTTCCGGCCGTTACGGCAGCGATCACGCCATAACTCAACGGGCCTATAATATTGGCCAGTTTTACCGCTACGCCCCACAGCCCGAAAAATTCCGCCGCGCGCTCTGGGGGGCAAAACAGGCCTACCAAGGCCCGGCCTGCGCTTTGGCTGGCCCCCATCGCCAATCCGACGAGGTTGGCGACCACCCAAAATCCTGGGCGTTCAGTCGCAAAATAGGCCAGTATCATCGCGCAGATCCAAATCAATAAGGTGATGCGCAACGTCGTGATGGCCCCGATGCGATCTTGCAATCGCCCAAACAGCGCCGCCCCCACAGCAGCGGTTAGATTGACCACGATGATTAATAACAAGGTGTCCTGCATGGTAAATCCCATGGCTTGTTGTGCGTATATCGCCGCCAAGACAATGACGGTGTTGATGCCGCAATGAAACACGCATACCGCGAATAAAAAACGCGTCAAATCGACGTAGTGGCGCGCATGCGTCCACGAGGCCAGCAAGCGTCGCCAGCCCATGCGTATATAACCGATACCGGCCATTCGCGGCTGAGGTACCGTGCGTTCGCGCAACCACAAAAATGTGGGCAGCGCCGCCAGGACAAAGCACACGGCGACGATCAACATGGTCATGGGTACGTAATGCGTGGCGGGCGATCCGTGGGCCTGTGCATATCGAATATAGGCCAGGCACAGGGCGAGCACCGCCAAGCCCCCCAGATAGCCGATGGTCCAGCCATATCCCGATATCCAACCCATGCGTCCATGCGGGGCGATCTCCGGTAAAAATGCCGCAATCAGGTTTTCGCCGGTATAATATAAAAAGCTCGCTAAAACGATCCAGCCGGTCGCCCATGCGACATCGCCGGGGCCGGTCGTCGCCAGCATCGCAGTGCCGACGGCGCAGCCCACGGTGGTGATGATCAAAAAGCGCTTTTTCCAGGCCTGGCGATCGGCGATAGCGCCGAGTATCGGTGCGCTGATTAACACTAAGCTATTCGCTATGGCGATGGCTAACGTCCACAGAAAAGTCGCGTCACCGGTGTTGCTGCTGTTGGCGACTACGCCTACAAAATAGGCACTGTAAATGGCGGTCAAGACCACGGTCGTATAACCGGAGTTGGCGAAATCATACATCGCCCAGGCGAATATTTCGCGCGACCCGGCGGCCGGGTGCGGGGTCATTGGGGCGTTAGACATAGCGATAACTCATTGATTTATCTATACCGTACATAAATTAAGTGATACTAAATAAAATACCTTGATAATGGCTGCCACTACCCACTCCACAGTATCACGAGGTGCTCATGAAAATTCAAAAACTAGCGCAATATTTCCTCACCTTAGGGCGGCGGAGCGCATGGGTATCGTTGGTGTTGTTGCCATTGCAAGCACCAGCGCTCGTCAGCAGCGCCCCGGCGACACGCGCCGTCATCAACAATGATACGGCGCTGAGTCAGGCTAAACCGAATGATGCCCCGGAGCAATATTTATTGGGGCGTCAGTACTACGATGGTATAGGCACCACGCAAGATTTTAACGCAGCGGCGGAATGGTATCAAAAATCCGCTGACCAAGGATTCGCACCTGCGCAAATTGATCTGGGTCAATTATACATTTATGGCGAGGGCGTGCCAGTCGATTATACCAAGGCGCGTGAATGGTTTATCAAGGCCGCTGAACAAAACTATGCCAGCGCCCAGTTCAATTTGGGAAATATTTATCGTAAAGGTTTGGGCGTAAAAGAAGATTTCGCGCAGGCGATACACTGGTATCGACGTGCGGCCGACAATGGTCTCAATTGGGCGCAATATAATCTTGGATTGATGTATTACTACGGATTGGGGACGGAAAAAAACGTGGTCAGCGCACTGCAATGGCTACGTATCGCGGCCGAGCAAGGTTTGGATAAGGCGCAGTTGCAATTGGGTCAAATGTTAGAGCGCGGCGAAGGTGCAGACAAAGATTTAGTGTCTGCCTATAAATGGTATGCGGCGGCGCGCGACGGCGGTTCGGCCAAGGCGGAAGAATTAATACAGGATATCAGTGCGCGTATGAGCGAGTCGCAATTGCGGCAAGCGCAACAAAATACCAACGCGGGGTTGGCGGCACAATAAGTTCGGAGAGGAAAGAACGCAAGTTTAACCTTAGCCGCACCTGGTGCGGCTTTTTTTAACCCGGCAGGGCCATGCCTTCCGTGTGGTCGAAATGAAGTTTAAAATATTCATCGAGGGGATGGGCGGCGCCTACGGCAAGCCCTTGTGCGTAATCCACACCTGCCTCGGTCACGATTTCGAGCAATTGATCGTTGCTGACATGTTTGGCGATGGTGGTGATCCCCAGCGGTTTGCATATGGATACCACACTTGCGACCACCGCGCGATTGACGGGTTCATCGACGAGTTGCGTGATCAATTCACTAGCAATATTCACAAAGTTAACCGGTAAACTTTTTAGATACCCGAACGACGACATGCCTGCGCCGAAGTCATCCAGCGTCAGCAAGCAGCCCATGTCACGCAAATCGCGCATCGCGCCTAAGGCTTGAGTAAGCCGCGACAAGGCGACGGATTCATCGATATCAAAACACAAACGGCCAGGGGGAATGCGGTGTCGTCTGATCAAGCCGTGGATGTAACCGGCTATTTCGCCGCCGGCGAGTGAGGCCGAAGAAATATTGATATGCAGGCAAAAATCTTTCGTCTGTGTGGAACGCAAATATTTTGCGTATTTGGTCAATGCCTTGTTGATCACCCATTGATCTATCGCGGGCATCAGATCGTGACGATCGGCGCTGGGCAAGAAGTGTCCCGGCAGGAGTATTTTTGACTTGGTGTTGCGCAGCCGCAACAACACTTCGCAATGGTTTTTTTGCGCCGCGTGCAACGGCTTGATCGCTTGGCCGTACAACACGAATTTATTACGCGCCAAGGCGTCGATTAGCGTTGTTTCATGGATGCGATTGCGCAAACCTTTGGCGGGTAGTTTCGCGCCTTCGGGATACACAAAGGTGCGGCCGCGACCCTGTTCTTTTGCGGTGTAACAGGCGACATCGGCCGCATAAAGTATCGCGGCAAGATCGCCGCTATTGCGGGTGATCATCACCAAACCTATGCTGGCGCCGATTTCAAAGGGTTTGCGTTCCCACACAAAGCGAAATTCGCGTATACAACGCAACACGGAGTCGGCGATTTCGCGTGCTTTAGCCAGGGGACAATTCATTAATAAAATTCCGAATTCATCCCCGCCTAAGCGGGCAAGGGTGTCATTGGCGCGCATATGATTTTGCATCAGTGTGGAGATTTGCTGCAACAACACATCTCCCGCGACATGCCCACACAAGTCATTGACGGTTTTAAATTGATCGAGATCGATGTAAAGCAAGGCATGTTCGCTGTGCTCGGAGTGCGCATCCAATGTCGCTTGGGTCAGGCGATAGTCGAATTCACGGCGATTGATCAGCCCGGTCAGCGCATCGTGAGTGGCCTGCCACGACAATCGATTGGCCAATTCGCGCGACGCGCTCACATCGTGTAACACCAGCACCGCGCCGATGATATTTCCATCTTGATCGCGCAACGGCGCACTGGAGTCTTCTATGGGGACTTCGCGTTGGTTGCGCTGCACCAATACCATATTGTCCGACGGCTTTACTGCGATGCCGGTTGCTAAGGTGCGTGAAATCGGATTTTCTTGCGGTTGACGCGTCCGTTCATTCAGGGTGACTAATATCTGGGCGATGTCTTTACCCTGCGCCTCCTCCATGGTCCATCCGAGCAGGCGTTCTGCCACCGGATTGAGGTATTGGATGACACCGGCGCGATCAGTCGTGATGACGCCATCGGCAATAGAACGTACCGTAACTTCGGCGCGTTCTTTGGCCTCAAATAACGCAGACTCGGCCTCGCGGCGTTGTTGATTTTCCGTTTGGAGGGCCGCGTTGGCATGATTCAAGGCCGCCGTTTCACGCTGTCGTAGTTTCCACATCCGCGCCAAGTAGGCCAGTAAAACGGCAACCGCCGAAAAGGCGATGGCAAGTTGCAGCGCCAACACATTGCGCAAATCGTATACCGTGCTGAAATCTTTTGTGACTTGAATAGTCGCCGACGTGCCGGGGAGGGTGTTGACGGTGGCCTCGAAATGATAGGTGTGCGCGGAGGCGCGTGTACGTTGAAACATACCCAACAGTTTATTTTGCGCGGTGGTGACGCGTAGTTCTAACACGTCTGGCGTATGCTCGCCCCATTTTTGCAGGATACGCGGTATTTCATTGTCGCGCTGCGAATTCAACATATCCTGCGCAATGGTCGCAAGCAGTTCCAATTCGTCATGTGCGACGCGCGTAGCATTGGCGTGATCCGCAAGAAACTGTTGGCGTACCAATCCCAATAAACCGCCCGATAAAAACGCGAGCGCGACGATACTGGCCCAGCGTAAGTTGTTCTGAGGGCGCTTGGCGTTCATAGGGACAACCGATAGGCGATGTGCCGCATATTTCGCGTATAAGGCGAATTTGTGCTATCTGCCGGTTTTATTGTCCCAAATTTCTGCATAATACGGTATATCACTGTTATCCATCGTTATGTTACACCTAGCCTTGTTGGCGCATTAGCGCGCTGTTTAATAGCGAATTCGCTGGCATTTAGGCGACAGTTCATTCATTTTAGACGTTAGTGGGACAATAAGTTCAGAAAAATACGTGGAATGTATAGTAAAGACCGTCATATAAAAATACACAATTCTGCGATTATTGCAAGTTTGTACGAGAATATAGAAATAATTCTGTTGCAAATAGACAACAGCAGCATATTCGTGGCTAATTTACAGCGAGAAAGCGTGATATAAAGTTTAACGAATATACCGCTAAGAAGGTTCCCTATAGCGATTTTTGCGTCGCGGGATAGTCGCGCAAAATCTCCAGCACCGCTTTTCCAAAATGCATGAGCTTGTGTTCTCCTATGCCGGGGATACGCGCGAGTTCCGCTAGGTTTTGTGGTCGCTTGACGACGATCTCAGCCAGGGTTGCGTCATGGAAAATGGCATAAGGAGGCACGCCCTGGGCCTCGGCGAGGGCGCGCCGGCGGCCGCGCAATGCGTCCCACAGGAGTTGTTCGTGTTGATGGGTAAAAACGATTTTGCCGCGCGCGCCGGTGCGTGATTTAACATTGCGCGCCGTGTCGTGGCGTAACGCAAGCGATTGCTCGCTACGCAAGAGCGGTTTAGCAAGTTGCGTGACGTAGAGCGCGCCGTGTAAATCGGCATCTACGCCTAAAAACCCGCGGGCGATTAATTGCCGAATGACGCTACGCCACACGGTGGCTTCCAAATCTTTACCGACGCCGAAGGTGCTCAATTGATGGTGGCGATTGTTTTTGATGCGCTCGGACTCTGCGCCGCGCAGTATTTCAATTAAATACACCGCGCCGAAACGTTGTCCGGTGCGCAGTGCGCATGACAATACCTTTTGGGCGGGGAGCGTCGCATCCCACGTGGCGGGTGGCTCTAAACACGTATCGCAGTTGCCGCATGGCGCGGCGAGTTGATCGCCGAAATAGGCCAATAAGGCTTGGCGACGGCAAGTAGTGAGCTCGCACAGCCCCAGCATCGCATCTAATTTTTGGCGTTCAATCTGTTTATGACGCGGCTCTGCGGAAGAGGCCTCGACCCACTGGCGCAAGGTGATGACATCGTTTAAACCATAGCTAAGCCACGCGTCGGCCGGGAGGCCGTCGCGCCCGGCGCGGCCCGTTTCCTGATAGTAGGCCTCGATGCTTTTGGGGAGATTGAGGTGGGCGACGAAGCGTACGTTCGGTTTGTCGATGCCCATACCAAACGCGATGGTGGCGACGATGACGATGCTGTCTTCATTTACAAAGCGCGTCTGATGATGTTTGCGCATTTCCGGCGTCAGGCCTGCGTGATAGGGCAGGGCCACCAGGCCTTGCGCGGTCAGCCACGCAGCGATTTCTTCCACGCGTTTGCGCGACAAACAATAGACGATGCCGGTGTCGCCAGGGTGTTCATCGTTAATAAATTGCAATAATTGTTCGCGGGCCTTGCCTTGATCTTGAGTGATGCGGTAGCGAATATTAGGACGGTCAAATCCGCACAAAAACGTTATCGGATCATGCAATTGCAGACGGTGTAAAATTTCCGCCCGCGTCGGCGCATCGGCGGTGGCGGTCAGCGCGATGCGTGGAATGGCTGGAAAGCGTTGCGCGAGGATGGAAAGCTGCAAATATTCCGGTCGAAAATCGTGGCCCCATTGCGACACGCAATGCGCCTCATCAATGGCGAACAAGGCCAGCCGGGCGCGACTCAATAAATCCAACATGCGCTCGGTCACCAGGCGTTCCGGCGCGACATATAATAAATCGAATTCACCCGCAATAAATTTTTGTTCGATGTTGCGCACGGTCTGCGCATCCAGCCCGGAATGTAATGCGGCGGCGCGCACGCCTGCTTGGTGCAGGGCCGCCACTTGATCTTGCATCAAGGCGATCAACGGGGATATGACGATGCCGGCGCCGGGCCGTAGTAACGCAGGTATCTGATAGCACAGGGACTTGCCGCCACCGGTCGGCATCACGACCAGGGCGTCGCGGTCGCTCATGAGGGTCTCGATCACCTCATCCTGAGGCGAGCGAAATTGCGCGTAACCGAATACCGACTGTAAAATATGGAGGGCGGCGGACATGGGGCGCTACTGTACCACAGCTCCGCGCTTGATTGTAATTCTAACCGTGCATGGCCTCCGGCCACAGCACGCCCTGTTGGTAGACCACAAAATGCGGTCGATTGCGCCGCAACCAGGGTAATAAATCACTGGAAGGGATGGGTTTGCTGAATAAGTCGCCTTGTACCCAGTCGCAGCCGCGTCCACGCAGAAAATAGACTTGTTCGTCGGTTTCCACGCCTTCGGCAATCACATTCAACCGCAAGGCCTTGGCCAGCCCGATAATCGCCTCGGCTATCGCCGCGTCATCGGGTTCGCTGGCGATGTCTTGTACGAAGGACTGTGCGATCTTAAGCGTATTAAGCGGAAACCGCTTTAAATAGTGTAATGACGAATACCCCGTGCCAAAATCGTCGATTGACAGGCGGATGCCTAGATTGGCCAACTCATGCAAAATGGAGCTGGTTTTTTCCACGTTATGCGCCAACATGCTTTCCGTGATTTCCAGTTCCAGGCAATGCGGCGGCAATCCAGAATCCGTCAACGCCTGTTTTACCATCTCGACGAGATTGCGTTGGTGAAACTGGCGCATCGACAAATTCACCGCGACGTGTAATGGTGCATGCCCCGGCGATTGCCAGGCGCGCGCGAATCGGCAGGCGGTGCGCAAAATCCATTCGCCCATCGCGATAATTAATCCGGATTCTTCCGCGAACGGGATGAATTTGTTGGGGCCGAGCAGCCCGCGCACCGGGTGGTGCCAACGCACCAAGGCCTCGATGCCGATAATGGCGCGTGTGTGCAAATCAAATTGCGGTTGAAAATATAATTCGAATTCATCGCGTTCCAAGGCGTGCCGCAAATCGTTTTCCAGTATCAAGGTTTCTATCGCTTTATCATTCATGTCGGCGGTGTAGAATTGATAATTGTTGCGGCCTTTTTCTTTGGTGCGATACATTGCGGTGTCGGCGTTCTTGAGCAAATTGCTCATGTCGGTGGCGTCTTCCGGATAAAGCGTGATGCCTATGCTGGTGGAGACGACGATCTCATGGCCGTCGAGCTTGAACGGCGCCTCCATCAATTCCAAAATTTTGCGCGCGACTGCGGCGGCATCTTCGCTGCTTTCTATGCCTTCCAGGATAACCGTAAATTCATCGCCACCCAAACGCGCTACGGTGTCGCCCTCGCGGGCGTTTTTGAGCAAGCGCTTGGCGACACCCCGCAACAGTTGATCGCCGGCGTGGTGTCCAAGACTGTCATTGATATTTTTGAAACGGTCGAGATCTAAAAATAATAGCGCGACCCGTCCTTCGTTACGCTGCGCACGCGCAATCGCGCGCCGCAAACGATCGCGAAAGAGCGCGCGATTGGGCAGCCCTGTCAACGAATCGAAATTCGCTAAATACATCAACCGGTCTTCGGTCATTTTGCGTTCGGTGATGTCGCGGGATACGGCAACCACTTCGGTAGTTATTTGGCTGGCGGCATCAATGATCAATTTACGAATGGTCTCAAACCAGATGTAATCGCCGTTTTTGGCGCGAATTCGGTAGTGTATGGCCTCGCTGGGTTGATAATCCCGGTCCGTGCCGAAAAATTTTTTGCGTGCCAATTTGGCGTCGTCGGGATGGAAAAGTTCGAATACGGTAACGCCGAGCAATTCGTCCGGCGTGTAGCCGAGCAGGCGTGTCACAGAGGGGGAGGCGTAGTGAATTATGCCGTCCATATTGTGTTTGGTGACGACATCGGTGGAATGTTCGGCCAATAGTTGATGATTAGGTTCGGTCGTTCCGGTGTCGAATAATATCCCGGCGATGCCTTGCACATGGTTGCCGCTGTCGCGCAACGGGTAAAACCAACCGTGGATTAATTTTCCATTGAGTACGAATTTTACGTATCCGCTTTCGCCGCGTAAACACGCGCGCCACGCCAGCGCTTCGCCATGCGATAAAGGTAATACCTCCACTAATGGACGATGCAGCCAGGAGACTTCATTATGGAGTTCATTGTGCGCGGGCGGGAGCGGAGAACACCACGTGACGCAGCCTTGCACATCCATGGCAAGCAACGACAAAGGCGCACGCGCGACTATCATGTCTAAGGTTTGGTCTATGGTGTGATGCGGGTACACCGTCGGCAGGAGGGCGTCTATTTTATGAGAATACACTGCGTTGTTCATGAGCGTGTGTTAACTCCTGTGTGCAATTTTACCGAAACCCAAAAATATGCGGTGGCATATGATGGTGGTCGCTGCGCCCTACCGGCATCCATGCTTGATCAAGGGGGGTTCAAGATAACGGAGCGTTTTTACACTTGCAATAGGTAGAAAGAAAAATATTTTTCTTCGTTATTTAGGAACGGAATATGCCTAGCGCGGCGGTTTTTTGTGCAAAATATAGTCAATATTTGTCGATTGTTAGTCGCGAAAATTCTCGAATTGCATAGGCAGGCCGAGTTTTCCACCGCGTATAGTCGCGATAGCCGCTTGTAAATCATCCTTTTTTTTGCCGGTGACGCGCACCTTATCGCCTTGTATGGAGGCCTGCAATTTTAGCGGCGAAGTTTTTAGCAGCGCGACAATTTTCTTGGCGATTTCCGTGTCGATTCCATGGCGTATGGTGATATTTTGGCGCGCCTTGAATCCGCTGGCCTCGATTTTACCGAGTTCCACGCAGTCTATATCGATGCCGCGCTTGGCGAGTTTGGTATATACAATATCCACCAACTGTTTAATTTGAAATTCATTGTCGGCATGTAAGGTCAATACGTTGTCATTCATTTCCACGTTGGCGTCGCTGCCACGAAAATCGTAGCGATTGGCGAGTTCTCGATTGGCTTGGTCTACGGCGTTCGTAAGTTCATGGGTGTCGATCTCTGAAACGACATCGAATGAGGGCATGGCGGGGCTCCTGTTAGGCGGTAGATATAGATATGTGACAATTTATCATCTCGCCGGCCACAGTCAACGGGTCGATTCTTAGCAAGGTATGATATGCTCGCGAATAAGGTGAGGGTTTGAACTTATCGGGCCATCGCTATGTCTTGTAGAGCAATCGTGGTTGGTCGATTTGGGTATAGTGTGACGGCGATAAATAGGAGAATTTGGGATGAAGATGTTATGGGTGGGCATGGCCGCAATGCTGAGTAGCGCGTCCTGTTGGGCGCTGAACGATGGTTTGGGTGGCAGCGCGCCGACACCCGCCCCGGCAGCGGCCCCGCTGGCACCGGCGGGTGCCGACGAAGCCCCAACAGTAAAGCCACATGAAAGCGGTGGTAAAATCTTGTCGGAAAAATCAGGCAATGGATACACCTACGTTGAAATTGAAAATCAGGGTCACAAATTCTGGGTAGCGGGACCTATCACCAAAGTTAAAAAGGGTGATAAAGTCAGTATAGCGCCCAATGTGGTCATGGAAGGCTTTAACAGCAAGTTTATGAACCGTACCTTTGATCGCATCATCTTTGCGTCGGCAATTACCATCGTTAAATAACGGTACCAGGCATGCATAGGCGGAAGGGCAGGCTCTTCCGTCCGCGCGTCATCCAGGGCTGCACGCCCGGCCGTCATTGTTAAACGCGCCGCCTGATTAAGGCATGTCTTGTGGCGGCAAGGCGGCAACGGCGTCGATGGTGGCGTCTACGATGTCCAGTCTAGCCTCGCACTGTAGCGGGCCACGAAAGCTGCCGTCATTGAATACATACAGCGCGGGCAGATGAAAGACCTCAAATTCGCGGGTCAACGCTTGATCTTGCGCCGCATCGACCTCAAATATGCGGATGTCCAAGCGACGCTTAAGCAAGCGTTGCAGTAGATCGCGCCAATGGCGACACGCGGCGCAACCGGTGGAAGTGAAATATACCACCGCGATCCCAGGTGTTTGACCCAGGCGGTGATGAAAGTCAAATTGAGTGAGGATATTGTAACGTTTGAGGGGGGGCGTCTCGCCCGTCATACACTATCTTCCAGTTGCATAAAATAGGTGCTTACTATAATCTCGTTGTTATTCTTAAACCAAGGTTTATTACGAAGGAGTTACCGTGGGTTTGAAAAAAATGTCTATGGGTCTTGTAGGCTTGGGTGTAGCCGTAGTGTCTAGCCTGGTGGTGATAGATGACGCGATGGCGGCACGCTTTGGCGGCGGACGCTCGTTTGGCAGCCGTCCCTCGTATAACCAGCCTTATCGCCAAGCGGCGCCCACGCCCAGCGCGCCTGGGCAAGCCGCGCCCGCCCCGCATCAGCCCGCAGCGCAACCGGCGCCTGTGGCCGCGCCTGCGCGTAGCGGTTGGATGGGTGCCATTGGCGGTATGCTCGGCGGTCTTGCCTTGGGCGGCCTGATAGGCTCATTATTGAGCGGGCATGGCTTTGGGGGCATGGGCATGTTAGATATCGTCATTATCGCGTTGCTGGGGTTTGTGCTCTACAAACTGTTTGTCAAACGCCGCCGCCAAGCGCCGGAGCCCGTGCCTGCGGGAGGACCGCTGCACACTGCGCACGTGGACAGCAGCCCCGCGACGGTGGCCACCCCGGCGCCTATGCATCGTTCCAGCACCAGTTTTGATACCGACTTATTGTCGCGTGGGCGTGGTGGCGATGCATTTGCCAGTGTCGATAATAGCGCGCCTGCGGCAAATGGCTTTGATATCCCAGAAGGCGTGATCGCCCCTGGCTTCGACCGCGAAGGCTTTCTTGGCGGCGCCAAGGCGGCCTATGCGCGCCTGCAAAAGGCATGGGACGAAGCCGATTTGGCGGATATTCGCCAATTTACGACCGACAAAGTATTCGCCGAAGTGCAAGACCAGATACGCGGGCGTGTCGGCCAAAATCGTACTGAAATCATTGAGTTAAACGCAAAACTGCTGGAGGCCGGGGAAGACGGTAGTGAGCGCCTGGCCAGCGTCTATTTTGACGCCCAGTTGCGCGAGCATCCGCCGGGCGGCGGGTCGTCCGACCCGGTGCGCGTACGCGAGGTGTGGTATTTTGTACAATCCAAATATAGTCGCCAACCGACTTGGTTCGTCGATGGTTTACGGCAAGTGGAACCTTAACCCCTTACTATTCGTTTTATAGTTAACTGCGAGCAAAACTTCATTGGTGCATGTAGCTTTCTGGCTACACTCAACGAGGTTTTTTGGCTACGCGATAACGTTGTCCGTCGATGATGATGGATTGAATAGCGAATTTCACTTTGTGAGGATTAAGACGATGAATTTAAAACACCCTATCGCCGCGATTGTGGCTGTGGTGAGCTTAGGTCTCGCGGCCTGCGCCCCCATCTCTAACCCGGCAGACAAAGCCGCTGCCCAGGCGGGCAAAATTGCCGTGGCGATTAAGGCCAAGGCCGATGCAGTTGGCGTGGCGTCGCAAAATGTAACCTTGTACAAGGTTGAAATGTCCACCACCGGTGGCGCGCCCGTGACGGTGTTCGATAACGCCACCGGCCTGCAAGTCAATCTGGCCGACCTCAAAACCCAAGTCAAGACCGTCATCAATGTCCAGAGTGTGCCGGACGGGACCTACACTTCATTGGCCGTGACGCTGGCCAAAGACACCAGCGTCGCCCCCAAGACGATTACCGTGTCCATGAACATCACGGTAGCCGCAGGTCAAATCACCACCGTTACGGTGAGCATGGACCCGGCTAAGGTTGCCGATGTGGTCAATGGTGGCGCACAAGAAGGCAGCATAAGCGCCGATGACGATGACGATGTCAGCGCCACAGACGATCAAGCCTATTTAGAAGGCAAAATCACCGCCATCGCCGATGACAAGAGCAGCTTTACATTTGCGCTGGAACACAGCAATGATCCTGCCGCGAACACCTTAACGGTGAATATCGACGCCAACACCCAGCTAGTGGGCGAGCATGGCGATGCCGTGTTGACCGCCGACCAATTAGTCGTGGGCGATGAAGTAGAAGTGGAAGGCAGCGCAGATGCCGTTACCCACATCATCACCGCCACCCGTGTTGAAGTTGAACATGCGGATCGTCAGCAGATTCCAATGGATGCCAACGCGGTTAAATTGATGGGCACGATCACCTCCATTGCCGCCGACGCCACCAGCATCACGGTCAAGGTAGGTTTCGCCAAAGGTGCATTATCCGCCGAGGTCACGGATGTCGAAGTGACTATCGTCGCCACCACTAAGATCGTCAAGACCGGCAACGAGAAGACCGTGGCGGACTTAAGCGTGGGCGACAAGGTATTTGTGCGCGGTGCCCTTGACGCCGGCAAGGTCAATGCGGAATTGATCGTGGTTAAGCCCGACCAATCCGCTATCCCGCATACGCAGCATGTAGGCGAAGTGCGTGGCGTGGTCAGTCTGTTGGATACAATGGCTAAGACATTTACCTTGACCACCCAGGAAATGGACATCGGCAACATGCCTGTGACGGTGGTGGTGGTGTATTCCGATGCCACTTTAATGAAGGATTTTGCGGCCGACGCGCCCTTGACGAATGACCAAAAGGTAGAAGTTTATGGTGAAAAGAATGCCGATGGTCAGTTGGTCGCCACCAAGATCGAATTCAAGCCTGCGCATGTAGAAAAACAGGGTATTGTCGGCGCCATCGCGGTAGACGCGAAGACCTTTATGTTGGAGATAACGCTCGCCGATGCGACAACGGAAAGTGTTAGCGTTGATTATACCAATGCGCATATGCGTCATTTCGCAGACACCGCATTAGCGGCCGGTCAGAACGTGCGTGTGGAAGGCGCTATGAACGCCGCAGGCGATGTGTTAATGGCGACCGAAATCAAACTGGATGCTGCCCCGCTTTATTCACTATAATGAATGGCCATAAATCTAAAGCCCCTCTATCGAGGGGCTTTTTTCCTTTCTCGCTATGTTTGTACGCACAAAAACCACCCCCAACAGTCCCCGCAAATCGGTGCAGGTCGTCGAGACTTTCCGCATCGACGGCAACATCAAAAAAAATCGTACGCCACATCGGCATTGCCGTGGATGATGAATCCCTCGTGCATCTCGCGGAACAACTGGTGCATCATGCCATCACTCCGCGCGCTTCTGCCGCACCCACGTGTATTGCGTCTCGTCCGGCGATTGCACCAACCGCCACACGTCGTCCGGCGCATGCGCGTTGTCGATGTTGTTGTAAAATAATTCCCGCACCTGGTTCGGTGCGGCGATCTTGGGGCCGCTTTCCGGTTTGTTGGCGTTGACCACGGCGTCCGGGTCGGCGGCGTATTGGTGGGAATGATGGACATAGTGTTGCAACACGTGGTTTTCCGCATCGACCTCGTGCATGTTGGCGTACATCTGATCCAATAATTCTTCCAGTTCCTCGGGGATGGCGTACACCCGCTCCGGGTGATGGCCACGAAACGCGGCGGTGCCCAACAGCGTGTCTAAGGGTTCCAGCGGCACGCCGCGTTGCATCGCCACGGCATGCATTTTGTGCAGCGCGCAATGCGCCAATTGCGTTTTCACGTCGCGCTCCCAATAAGGATAAATCGTGGTTTTGTTAAGCGAGTCGGCGCCGTCTTCGTTGCGTGTTTTGAATTGAATGTCGATGCCGGGCCAGTGATACTTTTTGGAATATTCCGCCTTCAATTTCCCGCTGATGCGCGCGACGTGGCGGTCGCGTTCGTCTGACGCATTCCACGTGCAGCTTTCTGGCGGATAAAACACGATTTGCGGCACTGGCCCATAGCCACCGCCGATGTCGGAATGCGCGCCGAGCAACGCCTCTTCCGCAAAATGCGCGGCGGGCATACGGTAAGCTTCCACCTGCAACGAGCTGCACGGAAAATATTCGCGCCGTTCATCGCGTGCGGTGATGTGATAGGCATAGGCCACGGCATCGGGGTGGATATCGAGGATGAACGGGCCGTTGTCGTTGTCGCCCGGCAAACCGATGGAGCCCACCGTGTCGAACAGCCCCAAGAACCGCACCACCAAGCGCGGCCCGCCCCAAAAACGCGGTTCGGTGTTGTTGATCTTATGCACCTCGTTGATGAACGCACGCGCGGCGGCCGCCCCACGCGAAAAACCGAACACGTCGAGGACACCGACGGGCGCGCGGGGGTGGTCGCTAAAAAACTTTTGTGCGCTATCGATTGCGCTTTCCAGTCGCGTACCAAACGAGCGCGCGAACGCCATGTCTATGTCATCGTCTTTTTTATCGGGGGCGGTGCCGATGCCGTCGATGTATACGCTTTCAAACATACGTGTACTTTTCGCGGGATACAACTCATACAGTTTGGCGATGTTCGTCGGCTCATGGGCGTCGTCCCAGTATTTGAGGTCGTTGTGTCGGTTATTGCCGGTGCCGTCGAAAAACACACCCAGTTGGGGCGGTATATAAGACACCTGTA
>CAKKRP010000086.1:0-4529 GCA_919902765.1 Gammaproteobacteria bacterium
GGTCAAACCCACGCACATGATAGGCGGGTATGCGCAGCTTGCGTATGGCTTTAATTATTATGGCACCGTCGGTTCGCAACGCGACGAATATGTCGTGATACATAAAATACAGGACCAAGATATCGATTGGATGGAGCGCGCCTTGACCAAAGAGGGCGAAGGCCGGTTGAATCCGGAAGGCATAGGATCGCGTTGATAGTGCAAAATTCAAGGAGTAGCCGATGAAAGTGCGGGCGCAGTTTTCGCTAGTATTTAATTTGGATAAATGTATCGGTTGCCACACCTGTTCCGTCACATGCAAAAATGTATGGACTAATCGCAAGGGTGTGGAATATGCGTGGTTCAATAACGTCGAATCCAAACCCGGGATAGGTTATCCCAAAGATTGGGAAGATCAAGAGACATGGCGTGGCGGTTGGGAATTGGTCGGCGGCAAGCTGCAACTCAAATCCGGCGGCAAATTGGCGCGTTTGCTCAATATCTTCGCGAATCCGGATATGCCGGAAATCGATGATTATTACGAGCCTTTTACCTATAATTACGCGCATTTGCAAAATGCGCCACTGTCCCAGGCGGCCCCCACCGCGCGACCGATCTCGCAAATCGACGGTTCCAGCATAGAAAAAATCTCTTGGGGTCCCAATTGGGAGGATGGTCTTGCGGGTGAATTTGCGAAGCGCGCCAAAGACAGTAATTTTGAGGCGGTCGAAAAAGACATATACTCGAAATTCGAAAATTCGTTCCAAGTATTTTTACCGCGCATTTGTAATCATTGTTTGAATCCCTCCTGCGTCGCGGCCTGTCCATCCGGGTCGATGTATAAGCGCGAGGAAGACGGCATCGTCCTGGTGGATCAAGATAAATGTCGCGGTTGGCGCATGTGTGTCAGTTCGTGCCCCTATAAAAAGGTATTTTATAATTGGGAGTCCGGCAAGGCCGAAAAATGCACTGCGTGCTATCCACGTGTGGAATCCGGCATGCCGACGGCGTGTTCCGAATCGTGCGTAGGGCGTATCCGTTACAACGGTATCATGTTGTATGATGCGGATCGTATAGAAGAATATGCGAGCACGCCCGACGAGCAGGATTTGTACGCGGCGCAACGTAAAATATTCCTCGATCCCAATGATCCGGCGGTCATCGCGCAAGCGCGTCTCGATGGTGTGACCGAGGACTGGATCGAGGCCGCGCAAAAATCGCCGATATATAAGCTCGTCATGGATTGGCAGGTCGCGTTTCCGCTACATCCGGAATTTCGTACGCTGCCCATGGTGTGGTATGTGCCGCCGCTTTCGCCTGTGCAGTCGCATATCGATCAAGGTAATATTGGCGCCGACGCGGACGGCATGTTTCCCTCTGTGGATAATCTACGCACGCCCTTGCAATATCTTGCAAATCTTCTCACGGCTGGACAAATCGAACCGGTACGTACCGCGCTAAATCGTATGATAGCGATGCGTCTTTATCATCGTTCTATCCATGTTGAAGGCAAGGCGGATACGCGCGCGTTGGAGGCGGTAGGGCTGAGCGTGGCGCAAGCGCAAGACATGTATCGTTATATGGCCATCGCCAATTACGAAGATCGTTTTGTATTACCCACGGGACATCCGGAGGTTTCACTGGATGATTTTCACGCCTTTCAAGGCCAGAACGGCTTCACCTTTGGCAACGACAGCTCGCCGGGTATCAGCGCCAGTTCGTTGTTTCCAGAGCGGCGCAAGAGTTCGGTGGAGTCACTTACACCCGCGCCTATGGCGGCGGATAAATAGGTGGTCGGATGTCGATATTAAAAGTGTTGGCAGCGTTGTTGGAATATCCCGATCAGGCGTTAATCGATGCGCTACCGGAATTGCGCGCGTATGTCGCGCAGGATACTGAGCCTGTCGCAGATGATGCACAGGCCTTGGATATGTTTCTGGACGTGTTGGAAAATTCTACACTGATAGACGCGCAGGCGATGTATGTGCAGACCTTCGATTTGACGCCGGAACATAGTCTGCATTTAACACATCATTTATTTGGCGATGACAATGGGCGCGGACCCGCGTTGATTGATCTCACCGAATATTACAAGTCCTTTGGTTTCGAACCTGTAGAGGACGAATTGCCGGATTATTTGCCGTTGGTGCTGGAGTTTGCCGGGCAATTGGCTGCGGATGAAGGGCGGTTATTTTTGAGCCGCATCACCAAGGTGCTCACGCAGTTGGCGATCAATTTGGAAACGGTGGAAAGCGTTTACGCGCCATTGATACGCGTGGTGGAGCGGCAAACGCGTTTAGCGCCGATTGAGGCATAGACTGGTTTTGTTAAGATTGCATATACTCATGTTGTCGGTGTAAAGCCACCTACCTGTCGGCGGGGCGCCGTGAATACGTCCCTGTAGGTTTGACGGCGGTATCCCTGCCGCCGACACCCGCCATCAAGTAGGTGGCTTTACTAACGTAGGTCTTAGTATGTAAGGAGGGCGCATGGATTTGCACGCATTTGTATTTGGAGTTTATCCGTATATTGCGACGGTGGTGTTTTTGTTGGGGAGCTGGATACGTTTCGATCACGAACAATATACGTGGAAAAGCGATTCCAGTCAGTTGTTGTCAAAAAAATATATGCGCTTTGCGAGTAATGCGTTTCATATCGGGATTATCGCGATATTTTTCGGCCATTTGGTGGGTCTGTTGACGCCGCACCAAATATTTTTGAACCTTGGCGTCACCGACATGGCGCATCAATATACCGCGATTTATGCGGGCGCGCTGTTCGGTGCCGTGTGTTTGACGGGTGGTGTTATATTATGGTTGCGGCGCATGTTTAATCGTCGCGTGCGCGCGGCCAGCCGTTGGATGGATATCAATATTTTAGGCTGGTTGATGTTTACGTTGGTGGTGGGGTTATCGACGCTGCCGGTATCGCTGGGGCATGCGGCCCACGGCGACGCCTCGACGATGATATCTTTGAGCGAGTGGATACAAAGCGTAGTCGCGTTAAACCCGCATCCGGAATTGTTGCGTAATGTCGATTTGATTTACCAAGTACATTTGTTTGTCGGCATGTCGGTGTTTTTATTTTTTCCGTTTACGCGTTTAGTGCATGTGTGGAGCGCGCCGGTGGGTTATTTGACGCGCGCGTACCAAGTGGTGCGGATGCGTAGGCGATAAGGTTTTTATAACCGCTCGCGTTGTGCGCCCACGCGGCGCACTAACTAAAATAGCGCACTAAAATCAATCTGAAAAATATACGCTTCTAAATTGGGATACATATCGACTTGGCGTTGCGCGCCTATCGCGTCAGCGGGGTGGTGAGCGCCGGTTTGCAATATGCGCTCGACACGAAATCCAAATTGTGTGTTGGCGCTAATGCGAAAGCCGTATTTTAACCCGACGGTGTAACTGGTCAGTGCTGCCAAGCGATAATCGGCGCTGGCGTAATGCGGCAGCGCCGCGCCATCGACAAGGCTATGACGATAAAAATCCGCGCCGGTCTGCACGTGATAGCGTAGGTGAGGGCGTAAATAGTGTGTACCGCCTAGCTCTAAACGATATTCCAAGTCCGCAGTATGCGCGCGTATGCCCCAATCGTCCCAAAAATAGCGATAGGACAGATGGACGACATCGTCCGGCAGGTGTAACACACCTTTCCAAAAAAGCGTTTGATTAGTGCGTCTACGCGGACGGCTTTCCGATAAATATCTGACTGGCGCACCGGTGGTGCCGTTGACTACGCTGACGATTTTGTAAGGGTCATTGAGATAGCCTGCGGAGGTGCTGAGTGCGTAATTGAATTGCATCAACAAGCGGCGATTGACGACTTGGGTAAAGCCGATCAGTGTACTCGCATTGAGCTTTAATTCGCCAAAGTCGTCACTTTCGCGCTCATTATCGTCGTCGCCGCTGTTGCTAGGAGCCGTAGGCGCAGGGAACACCGCTAAGGCCTGCGGCGCGCCTCCGGCCGGACTTACGCCATCGACATTGGCGGCGACGCCTAACGTGAGTGTCGTGAGTTTGTCATTCAATTCGGTACGTAAATTATCGCTCAAACCAAACGACGTATAATCGGTTTCTTTAGAAAAATTCACACCGAGCAAATTTTTTTGGGTCGGTGACCACGGCGTGTCCCAATCCAAACTCAGCGCCACGCGCTGATCGGAAAAATCTTGCAAGGGTAGTTTGTAGGGGGCGGTGGTTGATTGTTTTCCACCCGATGGGCTGGTAAACGTTTGCACAGACGTGGCTGGCGCAGCCCCGCTGGGCGAGGCCCCGCTCATGATATCAATGACCACGCGCAGGCTTAGCGTTTCATCTTCACGTCGAGTACTGGTGGTTTGTATGACCGGTTCAAATACGCTGACGCGGCCTGTTTCTGAATAAACCAAGGCCGCGCCTTCGGTTTTAAGGCCGTCGTCGATATTGGCTTGTACTGCAGTGCTACCGGAAATTAACGTATAGGTGGCGCGCGCCAAGGCTAAGCGTATGCTTGGATATTTTAGTTGCACCCGCAGCCTCCGCCGCCGACGCCTTGGCCGCCGCTGGCGG
>CAKKRP010000086.1:4539-24282 GCA_919902765.1 Gammaproteobacteria bacterium
GGCGGCTTCTTTGCTGAAATAAATATGTTCGTCGAGAAAATTATCCAACGGATGGGGCACCAGTTGCATTTTTTCTTCGGCAAGCAGGTCGCGGTCCCAGGGTTTGATCGTGGCGCAACCGGTAACGAGCCATTGTGAGGCGACGCAGGCAAACAATAAAACCATGAATCTATGCATGACGGCGATGACTCGAAGGGTACGTTTTGAGGCCAAAATACGCTGATTTAAGGTCCATAAGGGCCTTATTGTGGCGGTTGATGCGCGCGCGATCAAGTCGTGGTTTGTTCAACCAATAAGGCGCCGGTAATCAACACCAAACCGCGCATGATCAATATCCCCTTGGCCTGTGCGGCATGCGTGGGGCGCGCTTGCTCATCGCCGCGCCACAGTTTACGCCCGGCCGGGATTTGCATGGCATATAAGAAGAACAACGACACCAACAGGCCGATATGCATCCACACCAAAAACGACAAAATATCTTCGTGGTCGATAAGGCGCGTTTTCCAATCGCGATGGGTGTAGAGATAAAAGGGCATGGCGAGGTCAAACAACATGACGCCTATCATCAGCGGGGCGTGCAAGTAACGTCGGTGCGGCCGGGAGTAGGCGAGCAGCATTAATAAATAAGTAAGCAGACCGGCAATGACGGGGGCGTTGATCACGCTAGATGGCGGTCAATAAAGCCGGTTCGGCACGTTGAATTTGCATAAAGGTAGGGCCGCGTAGCATGCGCAATACATCGTCTACGTAATCTTCGCCGCGCTCCGAGTAGCGCACCAAGCCTTGCACCAACAGGTTGGTATCGAGATTTTGATTTTGGAGACGCATGCTCGCACGCAAGGCGCGCAGGTCTTGATACGCGGGATGGGTGTTGACCGTGCTCAGGTAGTCGCGCACGCTAGCGCGTAACGACGCGTAGCGCTTGATGGCGCGCCCGCCTTGCGCCAAGGGCGTATATATGCCAAATAAGTTATTGTTTTCTAATGCATATTTTGACGTTCCCCAACCGCTTTCGAGGGCCGCCTGGGCCAACACCATGGCCACCGGCAGGATGTCCAAACGCCACATCAAATTGCCGCGTTGACTATTGGGCAAATCGCCGCTGATGCGATAACGTTGCGCGATAGAGGAAACCACGGCGCGATAATCCGCGATATCGGTGACGGCCTCGGGGCGCCACAAAAAGTCTACTAGCTTGCGCTGATAGGCGACACGGTCTATTTCCGCCACTACGATAGGCAGCAGGGTGCGAAGAAAGAGGGATTTTTTAAGCTCCACGTTATTCAGCGTGGCAAAATCGGGTGGAAATGCGGCGATCTCAAAGGCGGTGGGGATGGCGCGACCGTTAAGAGGCCACGTATACGTATGTTGGTCGAACGCCGCTTGGAGTTCCGCCACGCTGTTGACGCGTAGGATTTGCGCGCGCTGTGGGCTATGTGCATCGGACGGCCGGTCATCATACACCTGCACCGCAATCGTCCAAAATAATGCGGTCAAGGCAAACAACCCGGTCGCGGCCCAACGTATCGTGTGATGTGTCGTGCTCATGGAACACATTGTCTACGCCCCGACAAAGTTTCGCAACCCCGCAAACCACAAGGGAAGTGTCAACGCCGATAAGCTCGTGGATAATGTCACGGCCACCGCAAACAAGGGCGTGTTCAATCCGTAACGATCACACAGGGCGATACCCAATACCATGGTGGGCATGGCTGCCTCCAGCACTGTGGCCATCCAAACTTGTGCTGGCAATTCTAACGCCAACCCCATCAGCGCGACTGCCAAGGGCATGATCAACAGTTGAATCACCATCGCGGGCGCGATCAATAGCAGCTTGCGCGCGGCGTCCTTGGGCCATTGCAGGCTCAGGCCTAACGCAAACAACATCAACGGCGGCACCGCATGGCCCAAGGTTTCCAAAAAATCTTCGATCCATAGGGGTTGCGGAACGTTGGCGATATTGAGTAGCAGCGCCAATAAGGTGGCCCACAAGGCGGGCACACGCAGCAAATTGGCGATGCCCTGGCCATCGTGCGCATGGCGTTGACCATAATGTTGCGCGATCATCACCCCAAGCGTGAATAACAGCGGCGTATTGACCAGCACATCGTATTGGATAGCGACGCCGCGCGCCCACGGGCCAAAGGTTTTTTCCAGCACCGGCAGGCCGAGATAGGTGACGTTGGCGAAGCCCGCCGCCAGAATCATCGCGCCGCAGGTCGCGCGATCTTGGCAGTGGCGATACCATAAAAATGCCACGCCTAGCGCAACTAAGCCGCCTGTCAGCGCCGCGCCGGCCAGACGCAAGGCATCCAGTCCTAGCGGCGCGCGCCACATCACCGCCAATACCAAGGCGGGCAATAGCAAATGGTAAACCACGCCGGTGACCACGCGGCGGGTTTGCTCGCCATCCAAACCATGCGGTGGCCAACGCCGCCACAGGATGCCTATGATGATTAAAATGCCCGCCTGGGCCAATACCAATGCCATATATGTCTAAGTCATTCCGCTAAATTCTATATTTTTAACGCCAGAGGTTGTAGGGTGGATGCGCGACGCTTATCCGCTCTACATTAAATAAAAAAAACGGGGCGCATAAAGCGCCCCGCATTCTAACCTAAAATGTCGTTTATGCCTTACAGGCCGCTAAACTTCATCTCATCCGCCACGGCCTTAGCAAAACCATATTTGGCATAGATGTCTTGCGCCGAATTGCTCAGCAAGAAATCCAAGTATTTCTTGGCATTGTCTTGGTTACGGCCGGTTTTCATCGCGCCCGCGACATAAGAGACCTTGCTCGCCATGTTGTGCGGCGCGGCGATAGGCACGCCGTCGATCTTGCGACCTGCCGCTTTGGCCTCTTGTACCTCGGTGGACCACACGATGCCTACGTCGGCCTCACCCTTTTCGATACGCGCCGGGGTTTCGCGGTGGTGACGTTCGGTGAACCACACTTTGTTATCTACCGCCCAGCAGCCCTTACAGTTTTTGCCGCCGGTGACCTTGTCGTACAAGTTCAGGCCCTTCAACATTTCCGCGCCATAGAACGTGAATATGCCTTCATTGATGGGGTTTGGATGCGATTGCACCAGGTCGTCACGGCCGAGGTCTTCCGCGCCCTTGATGTTCTTGGGGTTGCCTGCGGCGACCATCAGTTCGAGCTTGTTATGCACATAGGTCGTGTAGCTGTCCATCAAACCGGCTTCTTTAAGTTTTTTCAAATGCTTAAGCTCGACACTGCCATACACGTCGGGGTTTTGCGCAGTTTTTTGACCGTTGATTTCACCCTGCGCCAAGATTTGATCTTTCAAGATCTGGCCGGGTGGAATGGTTTCGACATAGACGTTTTTGATCGCCGGATTGGCCTTCAGGAAGTCTTTGATCAGCTCGTCCATCACCATGTATTGGTTACCGGCGACGTAGACTACCAGGTCGGCGGTATAGGAATCGCCTATCGCGCCTTCCACGACCTTGCCGTCTTGATAGAACGTGCGGTAGTCATGGCCAGAGCCTTCGTCGTCTTTTGCCGCAGCAGGTTTTGCATTTGCGGGTTTGTCAGCCGCAGCCATTGCCATACCCGGCATCTTGCTGTGATCCATTGTGCTGGAATTGTCGGCAGCCATCTTCTTGGTTTCATGCGTGGCGCAACCGCTGGTGATTGCCAGGGACATACCCAACATCGCTACGCCGAATGGTCGATAAATTCGATTCGTCATACTCACTCCCTCACTGTCGTTGAATTGACAAACACGCCACGGGTATTTCTACCCCCTTCGTGTGCGCTTGCCGTGGGCCAAATTAACCGGATACAAGATTTCCGATCACACACCATTCTGCAGTATACGCGTTTGTATACTCGATTGATGGTAACATTAGATTTTCAATGTTAAGGACATATTAGCATGGCGACAATTATTGTCCAGGGCGGCGCCACCGCGCAGATGGTGGAAAAAATGCTCGACGTCCTGGGTGGCGAATTAGTGACCCGGCATGGGTATTGGCGCATCCATACACGGAAGACACCCACGCACCAAACTATACGCGAATTAAGGAATAAATATCCGATAGATATCAATCTATTGCCGCGAGATTTCGACTCACATCAGGTGCGCCTGGTGCTCACCGATATGGATTCTACGTTGATCAATATCGAGTGCATAGATGAAATCGCTGACTTTGCCAACGTTAAACCGCAGGTGGCGGCGATTACCGGCGCAGCAATGCGCGGAGAATTAGATTTTAAGGCCTCGTTGACCCAACGTGTGGCCTTGCTGGAAGGCTTGTCTGCCGACGTATTAGAGCGCGTCTACACGGAACGCCTCAAGCTCAATCCGGGCACCGAGGCCTTGATCGCAGGATTGAAACTGCATCACATCCGGGTGGCCTTGGTGTCCGGTGGGTTTACTTTTTTTACCCAACGTTTGCACCAGCGTTTAGGTTTGGATTTCAGTCGCGCCAACGTCTTGGAAGTGGTGGAAGGAAAACTTACCGGGCGAATTGCCGACGGCATTATCGGGGCACAAGAAAAGGCCGAGTTTTTGTTGCAGGTGTGCGCCGAGCTCGGGATTACACCACAACAGGCGATCGCAGTAGGTGACGGTGCCAATGATTTGTTGATGATGCACGAGGCTGGGGTAGGCGTGGCCTATCGCGCCAAACCCAAGGTGCAGGCCGAGGCGTGCTGTGTGCTCAATCATGTCGGTTTGGACGGCATTTTGGGCTTGTTGGAGATCGATCAGGCGCGCCGATAACGTTAAATTATGGTGCTACTCATAGTCTGTAGCACTATGGTCATCAGTCAGAAACAATGCGTTTTTGGAAATTGTTCTGACGATGCCAAGAATCCCTAGCTCCTCACTACGTAGCGTCCTTGCTGAGAATGTCCGTGCTTTTAGGAAAGAACACGGGCTTTCGCAGGAAGAATTAGCGGATCGTTGTGAGCTTCACCGTACTTATATCGGGTCTGTGGAGCGCGAAGAGCGAAATGTTTCTCTGAGCACTCTCGAAGTCCTTGCCCGGGCTCTTGGAGTCAGCGTCGTGGAACTGCTGACACCAAGAGCAAAGCATGGCCAAAAAGACTCCCGCTGATTTTAAGAAATCCATTCAAACCTTTGGAATAACGATCTACGACAAAATTGACATCGGCGATGCGAATTTGTGGATTTCGACACTGCATCTAGAGTTACTGCTTAACGAGGGACTGCGGGGACGACTATTAAAGGATTCAAAGGGAAGGACACTACCAAATCGTACACGTTCGAAGGTAGTAAAATCATTTGCCTGTGAAGCGCTTGGTTACCCTGTGCCAAAGTCCTTTAAGAAAACTAAACCACGGTTTCTTGGGCAGCAGTTTGATACTTATGCCCAGAAATCAATGAATCTGCAAATCTGGAATGAAGAACTCTCCCCCACACGAAGATATGCAATTATCCAAATCTCGGACAATGACGAGGTGTTGAAAGTGCGGGTGGTCAATGGCCAAGAGCTTGCGCTTCTCGATACCACAGGCACGATCACCACGAAATATCAGGCTCGTCTCGAAACAAGAAACAACACACACGAATTGATATCAACTGCGGACACCCAACCCATTCTTCCGCATACTGGATCCCAAGTTACCTTTGGCCCAAGCACAAGCCCTACAGACGAACCTGTGAGCGGCGAATTGCTTCCCATTGGCGAGATTTTTAGCTTGTTGTCGCAGCTGGTCGGCCAATCATTTCCCGACCCGGGTATGGATCAAGAGCGAAACCGTGGCGCAGCGCTGCATAAATTGATATGTAAATGCCTTGGCTACAGGCGTTATGGTGATACAGGCCAGTTTCCGGATGTTCGTCACCAGTTGCTTGAAGTAAAGCTGCAAACGTCCCCAACCATTGATCTCGGGTTGGTATTGCCAAACAGCAATGATTACCTTGATGTCCGGCAGCTTGGTAGCCATCACCCTCGTCATTGTGATACTCGTTACGCACTATTTTACGCAAATACAGATGGCTCGTCTGTAAATCTAACCCATCTTTTTGTTGCTACGGGCGCAGATTTTTTCACCCGCTTTAGGCGCTTCGAGGGAAATATCACGAACGCGAAAATTCAGATTCCGCTACCCGCTGACTTCTTCACGTAAGAGACCGAATACTCTCCAAACCATCTTATCAAGCTCATCCGCCAAACGATTTGCCTCATCTGACGGAAGCTTGGCGTATATCTCTTTAGTCATTGCAACGATGGTCATTGTCTCTTCCCGTGCTGGATTTGGTAATGGGAATAGCTCCACGTACTGGGTGATGAAGCGCCGTCGACCAGCATACAATTTGTTATTAAACCGGTGGTCGTAGAATGCCTCGATAAATGATGAATTAGCTACAGCTAGCGCCAACCAAAGCAAGTCCTGTTCTGGCTCATTCTCGCAACGCAGCCAATAGCACTCGCCGTTTACGATACCTCCATCCATGTCGATCCAAAAAATCGGTTTATCGGCAATGTCGGGAAATACCAGCTTTGGCAATGACCAGGCGGCAGGGTCTTGGGGTACCCATAGCTCATACCATTTACGTCCAGCCTCGATAACGTAGGTTCGCGCTTCTAGGGCATCCCGATGGCGCTCGAGATAGTGTGCTGCCTTTGGGTACCGAGATAAATCTACTGCACTTCGGCCAGCGTTAGTTGCTTCGTGGGGATAGAGGATTTCTTTGATGTGTTTGGTCTTTGATGGAATGTCTGCCTTGAAACGGCGTGCGTTATGACGCGTAATCAATGGGCGAAGCAGCTCGGGGCGCCCTTCAGGAAGGTCGTTCCAATCACTTCGAATAAACACCTTGTCTGCCGTTGACTTAACCCCTACTCGAATTTTACCGATGCGACGAAATGTATTCCAGGTATTTGCCTTAACTGTCGCCAGCCATTTATCCGTTGATTGGGTAGCAACGCGCCAGACACCTTCGGCGTCGCTGCCGTTGTTCAAATCGCCATGTCGCACACGAAAGTGTCTACCGTCTCGTGTTGCAACAACTGTATCATCATCAGCAGATAATGCCGCTATGGCATCGCTGGCAATTATAGTTGCGGGGGCATCTGTCTCGTAAATCGACGAATATGCGATACCCTCTGTATGGGGATGGCGTGTATCAGACACGCCATACGCGAGTAATACTGACGGAAGCACTGCCGCATCGAAAAGTTTTGTGTCTCCAAAATCCCAGACTTGGGAAATTCGGAAACGGCTTAACAGCTCCCGACGAACTGACTGCCCGGATTTTGTGGTCATGAAACGATTAGATGTGATTACACCAGCAACGCCGTTGACTTCTAAAACTTCAGATATTCCCAACAAGAACGGGTAGTAGAGGTCAACTCGGCCGGTCAGCCCGAAGCGTTGAGCAATCTGCTGCGCTTGTTGAGCGCCCATGATTTGGGTGCGGACATAGGGTGGGTTGGCAATCACTATATGAAACCGCTCCTGTATTTCGCAGGCGGAAAATAAATCACCGTAACCTTTGAGGTTTAGAATATGCTCTAGAAAATTTTTTTGTTCTAAGCGTACGCTTAAGTTTGGAAAAAATTGTTGAAATCGTTGCGTCGCAGCTAATATAGCCGTTGGATCGGTGTCGTATCCAATGATCTCTAACCGCGCCCAAGTGGCGGCGGGAAAGTGATTAATCAACGCATCGAGCAATGCGCCGTCTCCGACCGCTGGGTCCAGTATTCTGATTTTGCCGCCCTTGGGCAGATGGGCTAACCGCAGAATTTGCTGGGCAACAAAATTCGCTAGGCCCATAGGTGTATAAGTGACGCCGCCAAATTTTTGTTGGCCAACGTCGCTATATCGTGGTGTAGAGGGTGTCGAACTAAGCATAGCGGACAGTCCCGGTGATACGTATAGTCATCATTCTACATCCTGTACATCAAAGTGATAGTTTAAATACGCCTACCAAATCGCTCAATAAGCCACGCCGTAGGTAATCACATGTGTTGATTTTCTCGCGTCAAACAATGTTTTATCATCTACGCCGATAGGCCAAATCAAACACCGCATGTCCCAACCGTTGACCGCGTTGTTCAAAGCGTGTCAGCGGTCGTGCATCGGGGCGCGGCACATAACCGTGTTCGGGGTTCGCATTGATTAACGCCGACTCCGCGTTTAACACTTCTAGTATTTGTTCTGCATAATGCGCCCAATCCGTTGCTAAACGCCACAGCCCACCGACTTGCAGTTTACGCGCGACCAACGCGGCGAATTCAGGATTGATCAAACGCCGTTTGTGGTGGCGCGTCTTGGGCCACGGATCAGGAAAAAATACATACAGTGCGGAGATCGACCCGTCGGGGATCTTATTGTCCAACATTTCTTTCGCATCTTCGATGGCGACGCGCAGGTTGTGCAGGCCCAGGCGTGCCGCCTCGGTCATGCAGTGCGCGGCACCAGGGCGATAGACCTCGATGCCCAATACATTGTATTCGGGGTGTGCCTGGGCCAAGGCCAATAGGCTGTCGCCTTTGCCGAAACCGATTTCAATATGCAGGGGTGCAGCGCGGCCGAAGAGGGTGGCGGGGTCTACCAGTTGCGCGGCATCGGCGCCATAGCGCGGCCACAGTTCTTGCAATTGATGCCGCGCCGAGTTCGACATGCGGCTTTCACGGCGCACGAAGCTGCGGATGGAGCGCAACGGTGCGCCAAATTTTTCAATAGACATAGTGTGCGCTAAAAAAACGTCCCATCGATCGGCGACGACGCACTCGCATAGGCCTTGCGCGGGATGCGTCCGGCGCGGAAGGCCTCACGGCCCGCCTCGATAGCCTTTTTCATTGCCGAGGCCATTAATACCGGGTTTTTCGCCCCGGCGATGGCGGTGTTCATCAGCACACCGTCGCAGCCCAGCTCCATCGCTATCGCGGCGTCCGAGGCGGTGCCGACACCGGCATCGACCAGGATGGGCACACGGGCGTTTTCAATAATCAGACGGATGTTGTGCGGGTTGCGTATGCCCAAACCCGACCCGATCGGCGCGGCCAACGGCATCACCGCCACACAGCCCATTTCTTCAAAACGCTTGGCCGCGATGGGGTCGTCGTTGGTGTAGACCATGATCTTAAAACCTTCTTTAATCAATATTTTGGCCGCTTCATAGGTCGCCGCGACATCGGGATACAGCGTCTTTTGATCGCCCAACACTTCCAGTTTGACCAAATCGTGGCCATCCAATAATTCACGCGCCAAGCGGCAGGTGCGCACGGCGTCTTCGGCGGTGTAACACATGGCGGTGTTGGGCAGCAGCGTGTAACGGCTGGGCGGCAGCACCTCCAGCACGTTCGGTTCACCGGGGTTTTGGCCGATATTGGTGCGGCGCACCGCGATGGTGACGATCTCGGCACCGCTGGCCTCGGTGGCGGCCTGGGTCTCGGCCAGGTCTTTATATTTGCCGGTGCCGACCAACAGGCGCGAGCGATAACTGCGCCCGGCGATGATTAAGGGATCTTGGATACTGTTTTGATTGGACATATTACACCTCAACCCCCGCCGATTGCCTGGACCACTTCCACGCGATCACCGGCGGAGAACACAAAACCCGCATATTGACTGCGCGGCACGATCTCACGATTGACCTCCATCGCGATGCGCCGCTCGGCCAAATCCAGCGCCGCGACCAGTTGCGCAGCGGTATAGCCCATGTGTACGGCACGCATTTCACCGTTGACAAAAATCTCCAGCACTCACAAACCTCTTGACAATAATTGTAAAATTCACGTTAATGTGCGCCTGTGCGGGTGTAGTTCAATGGTAGAACTTCGGCTTCCCAAGCCGATAGCGTGGGTTCGATTCCCATCACCCGCTCCAAACCAATTTGAATCCGTTCAGCGTGGGCTGACTCAGGCCGTTCCGGCCTTCGCCCTGCGGGCGTGCAAAGTAACGCACGTCCAGTTTGCTGCGCAAAGTGTCGATTCCCATCACCCGCTCCAAACATTTTTTAGCTTACTGTAGCGCTAAGTTTCCGCGTCCTTGTCCGTGCAGTGGCGAGACACGCCGTAAATACATCCGTGTAGGCTCTTAGCCCGCGTCCATGCGGGCTAAGGTTTCGCCACTGCACGGACAAGGACGCTCGCCGCATCCGCTAGCCAATCAATCCGGTCTGAAACAAAAACAGCGTCAGACTCACCGCACCCGCCCCAAACATAATACCGACCATTACCAAAGCCATCATCAGGCGCATGTCTACCTCTGTATTAGTTTTAAACTCGCCCGGCAATGCGGGCAATAAGTCCATTTTGGAAAATGCTGAGCGGCGTCCAGGCCCAGCTCAAACGCTTGTTGGCAACGCGGGCAAATTCCGCTTGCATGGGTGTACATGCGCACCATGCGCAAACGTTTGACGCCTAAGACCGCCCCGACGATGAGCAGCAGCGGGACGAAAATAAAGTGCAAAATCGGGATAATGATCGCCGCCACACCCGCGCATGTGAACCCCAACCAACTCTTTAGGGCGCGTAATATGCGCTCGTGTTGTGCAAACGCAATGGCGTATGCCACACCCTCGACCGTCGTCGAATCGTGTAGAATTGCCAAGGGCTGCGTTACGGGTCGGGACACTTTACACACGCCATGTTTAGAACTAGACATTTTAACGCGATTTAACCATGAATGCATTAACAGTCATCCCCCAACCGCTGGCCGCCGACGAGTTCGGCGCGCGCGTCTTGGCCTGGTTCGACCAGCATGGACGCAAAGACCTGCCGTGGCAGCAGCGGCCTACGCCTTATCGCGTATGGGTGTCCGAGATCATGCTGCAACAGACCCAGGTCGCGACGGTGATCCCGTATTTCGCGCGTTTCATGCAGCGCTTCCCCGATCTGGCAGCGCTCGCCATCGCCAGTCAGGACGAAGTGTTGGCCTTGTGGTCGGGCCTCGGTTATTACGCGCGCGGGCGCAATCTACACACAGCGGCGGGCATCGTCATGGACATCCACGGCGGTGTATTTCCGCTCGACATCGAGGCCGTGGTGGCCTTGCCTGGCATCGGGCGTTCGACGGCGGGGGCGATCTTATCGCTGGGCGCAGGTCAACGGCATGCGATTTTGGATGGCAACGTCAAACGCGTGTTGTCCCGCGTGTTGGGCGTCACGGCGTGGCCTGGCGCGCCCGCCGTGGAGCGCGATTTATGGCTAGCGGCGGAGCTATACACCCCCGCCGCGCGCTGCGCCGCATATAACCAAGCGATGATGGATCTCGGTGCGACCTTGTGTACGCGCGGCCGCCCCGATTGCGCGCGCTGCCCCTTGCAACAGGGTTGTGTCGCCCGGCATGGCGGCTTGGCCGACGCCATTCCTGCGTCGAAGCCGCGCAAGGCGCTGCCGGTCAAGTCCACCGCGATGTTGATTTTGCGTAATGCGCGAGGCGAGGTTTTGTTGCAAAAAAGGCCGCCTTCCGGCATCTGGGGCGGCTTGTGGGCCTTGCCCGAATGTGCGGTGGAGGAAGATATCCAAGCTTGGGCGCATAGGCAGCTAGGCTTGCAACTGAGTGCTCCGTTGCGCGGTGCAGCATGGCGGCATACCTTCAGCCATTTTCATTTAGATATCCACCCGATCTACGCCCAGGCGGAAAACCCTAGCAATTTGGTCATGGAAGACTCGGCCACAGTTTGGTATAACAGCGCCAGTGGAGTGGATCGTGGTCTGGCCGCGCCGGTGCTGCGGCTGCTCGATCCCCCCGTACCTGTCCCGAGGAAGAAAACATGAGCCGTACTGTCAATTGCGTCAAACTTAAAAAAGAGGCCGAAGGCCTAGACCTGCCCCCCTACCCCGGTGATTTGGGCAAACGTATCTGGGAAAATATCTCGAAAGAGGCCTGGGGCTTGTGGTTGCGTCAGCAGACCATCTTGATCAACGAATACCGCTTGTCCTTGGTGGACCCCAAGGCGCGTAAGTTTTTGGCCGAAGAAATGGAAAAATTCCTATTCGGCGAGGGCAGCGTTATGCCCGGCGGCTATGTCGCCCCGAAATAAATCCGCGCTTTTGGGGCGTCCAACCCTTGACGCGGGCTCCCACAGCGGGTTTAATACGCGTTCTTTCGCGTGGCCAGGTAGCTCAGTTGGTAGAGCAGAGGACTGAAAATCCTCGTGTCGGCAGTTCAATTCTGCCCCTGGCCACCACTTTATTTTTTAAAATCAATCACCTGCAAACAAATCCTGGTTACGATTTCGGTGTCCGTTTGGTTTGCCATGCAGCGCCATAAACCACTTATGCCTATAAAAGGTTGACGACCCGCCACAGGCTGGGGACTGTTATGTGCGCTGAGGACATGCAAGACGGGATGGTCATAGAAGATTTGGTGACCAAGAATTTGTTGCGAGGCTAATTTTTTATTGCGGGTCTCGCGGTCATTAGCCGTGCATGTAACAACGTCTCCTGGAATCGCCTTCGGATTGACGTAGCGATCCCAGGTAAGCCGCTGCAATGATGGATTACAATTATTTCACATTCACCGTTAAATGCATTTTCGAGTGAATGGCGCATTCAATATCGACCTTTCCGGCTTTCTCGAACGTGACCGTTTTCGATTGACCTTTAGGGTAATTGCCGAGATCGAATTTCGCGGTTTCCGATTCTGAGAAGATGCTGTGAAAAAATGGATCCTCGTTTTTGAATCGGATCACGTCGCCGACTTTGATGTCGAGGGTCTTGATTTCGGCACCATCCTTTACGAAGGATCGATTTTTTTGATCTACAACCAACTCTTGGGCCCATAGGTTTCCCGTCATCGCCAGGGTGGTGGTAAAGAAAACCATCGTGCTACGCTTTGCCATTAGAAACTCCTTTGCATATGCTTGAAAATTCGCCGCTGTCGCTGCATCAATTCTGCGGTAATACTGGATAGACGAACATCGGCTGTTCGGATGTCAAGGCGTTCATAAAGGCCACGATGTCGTCTTTATCTTGCGCCGTCAACGCGATATCCTGCGGCAGGCTGGGAGAAAGATTGGTCTTCACCATCCCTCCAAGGGCGTAGTGTTCGACCACATCCTTCAAAGTTGCGGCGGAGCCATCATGGAAATAGGGTGCGGTCTGATTGATATCGCGCAACGTGGGGGTCTTAAAGGCGCCGTCCATCGATTTGCGTTTCATTTGTTTGAAACGACCGGCGTTGTGATCGGCGTCACCAAAGGATTTCAGGCCGATATTGTGAAAACCGCCGTCATTAAAATTCGGCGCCAGGTGGCAGGTAACGCACTTGGCTTTTTCCACAAAGGCTTTAAACCCTTTCACTTGTTGTTCCGTCAGCGCCGATTTGTCGCCCTTGACCCAGCGGTCGAAGGGTGAGGTTCTGCTGACGATAGTGCGTTCAAATGCCGCCAACGCTTTGGCGACGGATTCACGCGTCAAACCTTCGCCTGGATACGCACCTTCAAATAATTTGACATAGGCCTTGACCTTGTTCAGGCGCTCGATTACCACTTCCGGTTCCACAGTGCTGCCTGCATTGATATCGGCAGGTTTGCCTTGTCCTGCAAAGCCTTGCTTTTCCAAATTAGGCATACGCCCGTCCCACATCAGCACGTCATTGTATCCGAGATTGATGATGGTCGGTGTGGCCAGACCAACGTTTTTGCCCTGAAAACGCACGGCGGTCGGCAAGCCATCCGCCCATCCACGTTCCGGAAAATGGCACGATGCGCATGTTACTTGCCCGGTGCCGCTGAGACGCGGATCAAAAAACAATTGTTTGCCTAAATTGGCGCGTTTTTCAGAATATTTATTATCGTCGGGGGACGGCGCGGCGTCCGGCAGCAGCCATTCTTTCAGGCTGGCATGGCCGGCTTCATAGACATAACCCGCGTCCGCCTGCGCCACCATCGGCGCGGCAACAAGACCGAACGCGATGGCTTGCGCCAATAGGTCTTTGCGGTTGAACGTGCGGTATTTCCGTGACTTCAACATCATTACGTCCTCCTGATGGGCAACATAGCGCCGAATGGCGCTACCATTAAAAAATCGAACGATACATTCCAGCATGTAGCTGCGTAGCAAGCTCATTATAGCTTGAAGTGAGCTGAGATAAATTTTCGACCGGCGTTATTAGCGAGTGTAAATGTTACTCGCAGTCTGTGTTGCAACCCTGTATGCCTAAGGCCGATTTCGTTTGTTGCAGATTGTTATTGTAGGTGTGGCTCAAATGCGGCGGCGGTACCTTCCGCGACTTCTAACGCCAATGTCAGTACACCGTCTTATGGTGCGCGGTCAATCCATCTGCGAAATTTATGCCTAGCGCGGTGGAGATTTTATAGGAAATGTTATGGCTCGTCGTGTTCGATATGCAATTGCGGTTTCCTTAGGCAAAAAAATTGCCCCGTTGTGCAGCGCAATGGCCGGTGCGCAACGGGGCAAAGTTTAGCGATTAAATATTATAGGCACTGCAAGAATTCAACCAGCGCGCTTTGATCCGTGGGGCTGAGCGCTTGGACTGCGTTCTTGCTGGCGGTCGCCTGACCACCGTGTGCAAAGATCGCGTCAGAGACCGTCTTCGCGCGACCGTCATGCAGGAACTGCGAGCGTTCCTTTATCGCGACCAAGGTCATGGTACGGAACTCTGAACCGGTGGCCGATTCCTGCGCCAAACCGTCCGCTAAGTCAGGTCCCATATCGTGCAGCAACAGGTCGGAATACAACACCGCCGGTACGCCGCCTGGGCCTGGGAACGAGGGACGATGACAACTGGTGCAACCCGCGTCTTTAAACACGGTCGCGCCATGCGACGTGGTGCATGTCGCGCTGGGTGCCGGTGCATCGACGGTGGCTAAAAACGCCGCCGTGGTGACTAACGGCACCGCATCGAGTTCCGGACGCACGAGGTCAGAACCGCAACCGGTGACCAGATCGTTACGCTCCAGGCCATTGGTCAGACCCATTTCGTTACGATAGGCGCCGCCCATGAACTCGATCAGGGTGGGTACGTTGGCCTTCCAACCGAAGCGGCCGACACGGCCATCGGCCAAGTAGTTGACACGGCCACGCACGTCGGCAGCTTGCGCCGCTGCGCCTAGGATAATGTCATGCGGTTGCACGAAGTCGATCAGGCTGGTGCTGCGCAAGGTCATCGAACTGCGCACCGAGGTATTTGTCGCCCCGATAGGGCCGGTGGCCAAGGTACACTCGCTGCCCAGTTCCGCTATCGAATGCGCGCGTGCGGTCGGGCCATGCGGGCCGTCCATCAGCACATCGACGATAGACGCGCTCATGCCACCGGCATTGGGTTCGCCATGACACGCGACGCAACTTTGCGCGTTAAACAGCGGGCCTACACCTTCCACAATCGAATAGTCTCTCTTGAAGAAGAATTCGCCCAAGGCATTGACCGTTGTAGCGCCTTGCGTGGTGGCGGTCGATATCAACGACGACATGATCGGGCCGGAACCGAAGGCGGCCAGTTTGACGACGATACCACCGCCATCTTTAGTCTGACCGGTCACCCAAATGGTCTGTCCATCGGGCGACACGCCCAAACCCGCAGCGCGGAAGCCGATTTGGTCATCGACGACGATAAAGCGCTTGCCGACCAATTGGCCGTCTTGGGTGATGCGCACGACGCTGTTGTTGCCACGGTTCAACACATAAAGGTCGGCACCGACGGCCAGGGTCGAGTTGCTGGAGAAGTTGTCCGCCGCCACTTCGGGCACGGCCGGCACCACATCGACGGGGGTGTTATAAAAGTCGTTGCGGTTGCTTTCGGCACCCAAAAGGCGGGGGGCGGCGGCTTTAAATAACACGCCATCATCGGTCAGGTCAACAGCCACCACACGGTTGGCTAAGGGGTCAGCGACATACAATACGCGGTTGGGCGCCCAATTGAAGGCGATACCGGCGCGCACCACGGTGAGGGGGTCGTTAGACGCCGCCGCCGCCGGGGTGATGTTGGTCAACGGGGTCAGCGTGCCGGGCGGCAACAGGCCATCGACACCCTTTTGCACGTGGATCTGCACGATACTACCGTCGGCACCCACAGCGGCAAATACCGCGCGATTGCTGCGATCAGACGACTTGGAGATGATCGCGGTACCGATGGCGGCCGACGTCAGTCCGTGGGTGGACGCCGCGTTGCGGTTGGTCAAATCGCCCATGAATATACCACCCGCCACCGGATTCGGCGCGCCCGCTAAGGGGGCACCGACCGGGTCGAGCACCGAGACCTTACCATTGCCTGCCGCACCGTAGGGGGCGCTGGCAATCCACGGACGCCCGTGACCGTTATTGGTCGAGATACCGAGTGGCAAGCTGACGCCGGTTTGGTTGGCGGTTACCGCCAACGGATTAAAGCGGGCATTAAAGAACGCAGTGCTGTTCGAAGAATACACCCGCACTGCGCCGTTGAGCGCCGAGGCCTGGTCACCTGCCAACGCGAAATCCGCAGGCACGTCGATGACCGTAGACGGATCAATCGACAGGATGGTACCTGCATATTGATCTGGATTCCCTAGCGGCGCCCCGTAGTTTGAGCTGCTGGCCACGAACAAGCGTGCGCCATCCAACACGCGACCCGGCTGGGTATACGCGCTGAACGCCGGTTTATCATGCACTGGGCTGCCGCGATGGAAGGCCGCAATTTGGGCGATCGCACCGACACCGGGTATCCCGGTGGCCACAACCGGGGCGTGGACGACATCAACGAAGGGGTCCACTGACGTGCTGGCGGTGGCCAGCACAGCGGTGACGAACAACCCCGGTACGACTAAGTATCTATTTCTCATTCTCAACCTCCACTGCGATACAGAACTGCGTAATTTAAACCAACTAAAAGTGCGTTTTTACACGAGATAGCTTAGTTTAGAATTACAACAAAGTCACCAATTCCATTTTGCGGGTCTGTCGAGCAAGCCGGTAACGCTAGCCCCACAGGTGGCGTCTCTGCCTTCAGCGTCATAAGCCCACAACGTCAAGGCCGCAAACCCACTGAACAACTTAATAGCGGCCCATTGTAACAATTTGTGTGCTGGTAATTAGTTGATGCGGGTCTCAGTTAAGGGGTTGAGGCAAATCCCACTTGACTAAACCAACCGGTCAACTATAATAAACCCATGCAAGCCGCCAATGACACCCAGCAACGTATCCTCGCCTCGGCGCGCGACCTGATTTACGCGCGCAGTTATGCCGATGTCGGCGTGGCGGATATTTGTGAACATGCGGGGGTCAAAAAGGGCAGTTTTTATCATTTTTTCCCCAGCAAGCGCGAACTCACGTTGGCGGTGTTGGATGCTTTTTATGTCGATCTCAAGGCGCAACTGGTGGACAAGGCCTTTGATAACGATATCGCGCCCTTGGCGCGGATTGCGCGTTTCGCGCTGTTTGCGTATGAATTTCAACTGCAAGTGTTTAAAGGCACCGGGCGGGTATTGGGCTGCCCGTTTGGAAATTTAGCGGTCGAAATGGCGACGCAAGACGAGTCCATACGCGCCAAGATCGAACATATTTTCGCCAATTTACAGTCTCTATTGCGGCGGGAATTACACGCCGCGCAGGCCGCTGGCGACGTGTCTAATCTAAATGTAGAGGCCACTGCGCAGGCGATGTTTGCCTATTTTGAGGGCGTGATGTTGTTATCCAAGACACGCAATGACCCGAACATCGTCAAACACTTATTACCCGCCATCGTCGATATCCGTATCCACACCCGCTAGGAGCAGCCCATGCATGAGGTATAGTGTTTTTTTGTTTGTTTTTAAGTAAACCGACCGGTCTACTAGTATGTTTTCCACACACCTAAGGAGTAAGAAATTATGCAACTGCAAACCAATGTCATGCCCAAATCGCTGCTTGTTCCACACGCCCCCGTGGGTGAGGAGGCGCGTGTCGATGCCGTGTTGGCCGCGATAGAAAAACACATCGGATTTATCCCCGATGGCGTGCGCTTGTTTAGTTTTAGTCCGCCGTTGTTGGATTCGTTTGTGACTAATGTGTCGTATTTCAATAGCGGCGCGCGCCTGGCGCCTTCATTAATGGCGATGATACGTTATTTGGTCTCGTGGGAGGCGCAGTGTCATTTTTGCATCAATATGAACGAAGGTTTTTTGACGAATATGGGTGTGAGCCTCGATGCCGTGCGCGCGGCGCGCAAGAACCCCGAACTTGCGCCTATTCCGGAGAAGGAAAAACCGTTGTTGATGTTGGCGTTGAAATCCGTGAACGATCCTGCGGGTGTGGCCAAAAAAGATATCGAGCTTGCCAAGGCGCAGGGTTGGACGGATCGCGATGTGTTCGATGTGGTCGCGCAGGCGGCGAGTAATCGCGCGTTTAACCTGATATTGCGCACGTTTAAAGTAGAATCGCAGGGCGCATTTATGTAGTCGTGATTGGGGCTCGAAGTCTAGCAACGTTGTTGGATTGTGAGCCCCAATTTTTGAATAAAAAAGCACATTTTTTAATTTTTGACTTATAAGTACGGTTCTATTTGTTAGGGATTCTTGGGATCAAGATGAGACTGAGAATGATTAGAATAGGTTGGCCAAGTGGGTGCGTATTCCTCGGCTTGATTACCCCATGTGGTCCATCCTTTGCGGGGGCCGCGAGCAAAAAGCTCGAGATATGGGCCTGGGCTGCAGGTTTCAATGATTCCATATTGCTCATCGGGCTTGCGCGAGTGTTCGCGTTTCATTGAGCGAATGATATTAACCTGACTCCTGCCAGGAGCAAGAGTGCGCGCATTTTTTCCTCGCACACCAAATAGGATAATTTCGGTAGTGTTGCGGAAATAAAATCCGACCCCGCGGCCATCTGGGCCGCCGTCTTTGCGTACCTTGTGCCAAACGATATTGCTTTTATATGAAAAGCCCCAGGCTTGCAGTACGCATAAGCCTTCGGGTAGCAGGGCATTAGGTACCCACAAATACAGGTGAGCTGTATCTGCGCAGACATTCGCTATTGGAAGGGTACAAATGTCATTGAGCGTCATGGTGCTGTAGCGATTAAGCCGCTTATGTTCCGGGGCAACTTTCCCGGTTTTGTTTTGAAATTGCCAAGGCGGATCAGCCAGAATGGTAGCAAATTGTTCGCCTTTGGTTTTTTTCAGCAGGTCTTTTGATGGATTCACTGCGGCCAATCCTCAATTAATTTGGGTGTGATACCGAGTACCAGTACGGGGCAACCACCATTGCGTCCAGCTTTCATGCGGTAAAGTAGTTTCCCCATCCATGTGGTGCTTGCGCCGTATTTTGCCATAATGCCAAGGCTCTTAAAAACATCGTTGAGGCTTGCACTACGCGTCAGTAAGACGGCTGCACTGATTACGCCAGCTTCGTGAAACGCCCGGAAAGCATACAAATCTCGGTCAAAGGTTTGGTCTTTACTGTTCCATTCCAGATCGAAAGCGACGCGGTTTTTAATAAAATCGACCTTATGTCCGTCCATGAAGTCATCCAAACGGGTTTCAGTTTTTACGGTTCCATCGTCTGTGTGGGTTTCAATGGTAACAACAAGGTCTCCGTGGATACGTGTCTCAAACCAGCCCATTGGGCGAAACAGTGAGGCCATACGTTTTGGGATTTGAGACTCATTGCCACCTTTGGCTAGAATGTCAGTCGTGGTTAGGCGGAACTGGTTTAATGCGCCGATAAGTTCTGCGAATTCATCAGGGCAGCCTGTTGCAAGAACTTCCGCAGCATGCCGAAAATTATGGGCTTCGTAGTAGTCGAGGAAATCGGTTGGGAGATAGTCGTTTAATGGCATGTATGAAGGATACCTTTCTGGTGCCGATTGGGCAATGGAAAA
>CAKKRP010000087.1 GCA_919902765.1 Gammaproteobacteria bacterium
GCGGTGGCCAACACCATCTCGATGACGGCGCCGGAGGTCTTGGAGGCCATTGCTAAGGCGGTGGTCGCGAGATCGGCAACCACGTCTTCGCCGACCTCGTGGGCGACTTGCGGCGCATTTTCCAGCCATGCGATGACCAGGTTGCAACCACGCCCCAAGCCGCGCAGTGCGGCCGCGCCTTTGATGTAGTTATCCAGGCCGCGTGGGCTATACACCTTGGTGGCGTCCACCCAGGCGGCGCGCAACACTTCTTGCGACTCGGCGGACAGTTCGTCGAGGATATCTTTATAATCGTCGAGGTTGATGCTCATAATCAGAAAAACGTAGTGACGGCGGCATCCAAGGCGTCGCGCATGTCGGGGTCGTCGGTGATGGGGCGCACCAAGGCCACACGACAGGCGTTTTTTGGATCGACATTTTTGACAATCAAGTTGCCTGCGTAGACCAACATACGCGTTGAAATACCTTCGTCCAGACCGTGACCTTTCAAATTACGCGCGCGTTCGGCAATCGAGACCAGCTTGTCGGCGACTTCTTTGGTGACGCCGGTCTCATGCGCGACGATCTCGGTTTCGATGTCGTGTTCAGGATAATTAAAATCCAGTGCACCGAAGCGTTGTTTAGTCGATTGCTTCAAATCCTTCATCAGTGATTGATAACCGGGATTATATGAAATCACCAATTGGAAATCGGCGTGTGCATGGACCAATTCGCCCTTTTTTTCCAGCGGCAATACGCGACGATTATCCGTGAGCGGATGAATGACGACGGTGGTGTCTTGGCGGGCCTCGACGACCTCGTCCAGATAACATATCGCGCCATAACGTGCCGCCAGTGCCAGCGGGCCATCCTGCCAGCGGGTGCCTTGCGCATCGAGCAAAAAGCGCCCGACCAAATCGGAGGCCGTCATGTCCTCATTACACGCGACGGTGATCAGCGGCTTTTTGAGTCTCCACGCCATGTATTCGACAAAGCGGGTTTTACCGCAACCCGTGGGGCCCTTGAGCATCATGGGCATGCGCACGGAATAGGCGGCTTCATAGAGCTCCACTTCGTCCGCGACGGCGCGGTAATAGGGTTCTTTTTCAATTCGATATTGCTGAATGATGTCGCTCATGGCGTCCTCTGTGACGTGTGGTGCAAATAAAAAAACAAAACCGATTCAAGTTACCCGAATTTTGTTAGCACGGCATTCAGGGTGGCGAGACACGCCGTGAATACATCCCTGTAGGCTCTTAGCCCGCATCCATGCGGGCTAAGGTCTCGCCACCCTGAATGCCGTGCTATTGCTCAGTGGGTCTATGCTCAAAAATAAAAAGCCCCCATTGCCATGCGGCAACGGGGGCTTGAATGGCTATCGCCCGTGCCGCGAATTAAACAGTCTTGCCGCGGTAGACCACCATCGCCGTACCTTGCGATTGCGCGAAGTTGTCATAACCAACCAAACGCACGTGATTGTTTGGGTTGGCTTTGTGACAGGCTTCGGCTTCGGCCAAGATGGCATCCACATTGGTTTCGCCGAACATCGGCAGTTTCCACATATACCAATAGTTGTCCATCAAATTTTCGGGCTCGGTGTGTTCCACCGCTGGGTTCCAGCCCTTTTTGACGATGTATTCCACCTGTTTTTTCATCTGCTCTTTGGTCATCGCGGGCAGATAAGAAAAAGTTTCAAACTTGCGGCTGGCGGGGTCGCTCAGGCGCGATTTGTAGTCTTGCATGATGCTCATGTCAATTCCTCTCAATGCGATTTAGTGTACGGGTCAGGTAAAGGGTAACCCCGCCGCACGAAACGGCGGGACAGTGCCCCATTACTTGTGCGCCACGTCCAGTTTGTCAACGGTGTCGAATTCGAACTTGATTTCTTTCCATGTTTCCATGGCGATCTTCAGTTCTGGGCTGCTCTTGGCGGCGTCGGTCAGGATGGCCTTGCCTTCCTTCTCGATCGCCACGCCTTGGTTGCGTGCGGCAACGCAGGCTTCCAACGCGACACGGTTCGCAGCAGCGCCTGCGGCATTGCCCCACGGATGGCCTAAGGTACCACCACCGAATTGCAACACGGAGTCGTCACCGAAGATGTTAACCAACGCGGGCATGTGCCACACGTGGATACCACCCGAGGCCACGGCAAACACGCCCGGCATGGAACCCCAATCTTGATCGAAGAAGATACCGCGTGAGCGGTCTTCTTTGATGAACTTGTCACGCAAAATGTCAATCCAGCCCAGCGTTGCTTCACGGTCGCCTTCGAGCTTGCCGACCACGGTGCCGGTGTGCAGGTGATCGCCACCCGACAGACGCAGGATCTTGGCAAGCACGCGGAAGTGAATACCGTGGTGCGGGTTGCGATCGAGCACGGCGTGCATGGCGCGGTGGATGTGCAACAACATGCCGTTGTCACGGCACCAGTTGGCCAGGCCCGTGTTGGCGCAGAAACCGCCGGTGATGTAGTCGTGCATAATGATGGGCGCGCCGATTTCTTTGGCGTATTCCGCACGCTTGTACATTTCTTCCGGGGTTGGGGCGGTCACATTCAAATAGTGACCCTTGCGCTCGCCGGTCTCTTTTTCGGCCTTCAGCGTGGCTTCTTGCACGAAATCGAAACGTTGGCGCCAACGCATGAACGGCTGGCTGTTGACGTTTTCGTCGTCTTTGGTGAAGTCCAAACCACCGCGCAGACATTCATACACCGCACGACCGTAGTTCTTCGCAGACAGGCCGAGCTTGGGTTTGATGGTGCAACCCAATAACGGACGGCCGTATTTGTTCATGATGTCGCGTTCGACTTGGATACCCATCGGAGGGCCGCCACAGGTCTTCACGTAGGCGATAGGGAAGCGCACGTCTTCCAAACGCAGGGCGCGAATGGCCTTGAAGCCGAACACGTTACCGACCAAGGAGGTGAACACGTTGACCACCGAACCTTCTTCGAACAGGTCCATAGGATAGGCGATAAAGGCATAAAAACAGGTGTCGTCGCCCGGCACGTCTTCGATGCGATAGGCGCGGCCTTTGTAATAGTCCAAATCGGTCAACAGGTCGGTCCACACCGTGGTCCAGGTACCCGTGGAGGATTCGGCGGCCACTGCGGCGGCGGCTTCTTCGCGATCCACGCCCGCTTGCGGGGTGATCTTGAAACAGGCCAGGATGTCGGTGGCGAGCGGGGTGTAGTCGGGCATCCAGTAGGTGTGGCGGTATTCCTTCACGCCAGCGCTATAGGTCTTACGGGACATAGTGTTTCCTCCGTAGAGTGGTGAACCAAGCATCAGTCCGCGACGCGGACTATCGAAAAAAGGCGCCCGCAAGCACCGGGCTGAAAGTGATTTTACGTCGTTTATGTATAAAGTAAACTAAATTATTATAATTATTACCATAAGGACAACCTTATGATACAATCCGCACATGGCAATGAATTTGACCTTCCGCCAGCTACGCGTTTTTGAATCCGTGGCCAGGCATCAGAGTTTCACGCGCGCGGCGGAGGAGCTTTTCCTTACGCAGCCCGCAGTTTCTATGCAAATCAAACAGTTAGAAGAACAGGTCGGGTTGCCGTTGTTTGAGCAATTGGGCAAAAAGATATTTTTGACCCACGCGGGTAAGGAATTGTACCAATATAGCCGCCAGGTGTCCGCCTCGCTCAATGAATTTCAAGGTGTGGTGGACGACCTCAAAGGATCGCGCCGGGGGCGTTTGGACATCGCCGTGGCGAGCACCGCCAATTCGTTTGCGACACGCTTATTAGCGGTATTCTCAAAGCGGTTTGAGTTGTTGACCTATCGGCTGGAGGTCACCAATCGCCAAACGCTGCTCGAACAATTAGACGCCAATACCAAGGACTTGGTAATCATGGGGCGTCCCCCGGAGGAACTGGATCTGGTCGCCGAGCCGTTCATGGAAAATCCGTTGGTGATCATTGCGCCGGTCGATCATCCGTTGGTCGGTCGCAAGGCGATACCCTTGCAAGAATTACAATCCGCCCCGTTTGTATTGCGTGAAGAAGGTTCGGGGACACGCGGCGCGATGGAACGTTTTTTTGCGGAACGTGGCGTAATGCTAAAGGTTTCAATGGAGATGACCAGTAATGAGGCCATCAAGCAAGCGGTACAAGCGGGTTTGGGATTGGGTATTGTCTCTATCCATACCCTGGAACTGGAGTTGGCGGCGGAGCGGCTGGTGATATTGGACGTGGAAAGTTTCCCGATTTTGCGGCATTGGTATGTCGTACACCGCAAGGGCAAGCGTTTGTCGAGCGTTGCGCAGGCGTTTAAAACCTTTGTGTTGACCGAGGCAGTCCCGTTATTGAAAGTGCGCGTGCCCGAAAACGCTTAACAGACCTGGTGCGCCGACGGCGTTTTAATCTATAATTCACTTGGCCCGCGTAGCATAGCGTTTGGCCAGGGTTGCAGGGGGCGACCACATAGCACACGGTTGTGATGCGATTGTATGAATATACCGAACTGGGGATTAGTGACATGAAACGAATTTTCTTAATGGCCATTGCTGGCTTGGTGTTGGGTCATAGCGCCATCGCGGCAGAGTATGAAGCACAAGGAACGGTGAATTCCGTTAACGTTGACAAACGCACCCTGAATATTTCACACGGGGCGATCAAGGGCTTGGGTATGGACGCCATGTCCATGGATTTTCCGGTGGGCGATCCTTCAATGTTGAAGGAAGTGAAGGCCGGGCAACAGGTAAAGTTCGTGTTATCGACGGATAGTAAGGGACGTATGGTCATTTCCGATATCGAAGCGCGCGATCAGTCTTTCGTGGCGAAATAGGCGTTTGGGCTGTTGTGTTGAAAAAGGGCGGTTTTACCGCCTTTTTTATTGGATGAAAAAATGATCGAAAAAATTATTTTATTCCTTGCCAGCTATATCATTGCCACTATATCCACGCTGGGTTATGGGGGCGTAGTGTTATTGATGGCCATCGAGAGTGCATGTATTCCGTTGCCTTCCGAAATCATTATGCCGTTTTCGGGATATTTGGTTTTTACCGGCGAGTTGGATATCAATTTGGTCGCGCTTGCAGGCGCGGTGGGGTGTGTTTTAGGCTCTATCGTGGCGTATTATGTCGGACTTTATGGCGGTCGCCCATTGGTCGAAAAATACGGCCGCTATGTATTGATAAGTCATCACGATCTCGATCTCGCCGACCGCTGGTTTCAGCGGCATGGCGATATCACTATTTTCATCGGGCGCTTATTGCCGGTGATACGCACCTTTATCGCCTTTCCCGCCGGGGTGGCGCGCATGCCCCTATGGCGCTTCTGCGTATACACCTTTGTCGGTTCATATATCTGGTGCTGGGCGTTGGCCTGGGTGGGATATAAATTGGGCGAGCGCTGGAATACCTTGGGCATATATTTTCACCGTTTCGACACGGCCATAGGCGTGGTGATCGTCGCCGCAACGGTGTGGTATGTGTGGCGGCACCTCAAATTATTGAAGAAGGCATGAAGACGCGCCCAATTGGCGCGTTCGATTACCACCACAACCCGTCTTGAGGTACACTAAGGCCGAGCAAAAAAAGGGGCAGGGATGATATGGGCGCGATAGCCGCAGCCATCATCGTGTTGTGTGGGGCCATCGCCCTGTTGCAATGGCACTCCGTCCAATTTTGGGTCGCGCAAGTCGGTCTTACCGGCGTGGGTTTTTCGCTGTTATTGGATGCGATGGGCCTATGGTTGTGGTACCAACGTACCCCTCTTACGCGTGGACTAGGTGTGCTGGCCTCTATATTAGTGCTTGCAGGGCCTGTCTATTGGGTTGCCACGCCGATTATCGACCAATCCGCGCGCGCAGTGCATAACGATACGGCGCGCGCGGCCAACATCGCCGCTTTAGAAATCGACATTAGCCAACGCGAATCGGCGTTGGCCCGCATTACTACCGGATCAGGCGGTGGCGAATGGGCCTCGGTAATTCGCCAAACCCAGACAGAACTCGCCAACATCAACGCGGAAATCAATCGCCTCAAGGCCACCGAACAATCTGTTCCCAATGGATTAAACCGCAGCTACCGGAACTTGCGTGCCGATTTGCGCAAGTATCAACATGCAGCGACACGTGGCGCCGATTCGATAGACATTGTACAACGTGCGCAGGCGGAGCTCGCAGAACGCCGCGCGCGGCTCGCGGAATTGCGTGCGATAAATCCATCGGTGCAGGCGGAAATGCGCGCCATGATTATTGTCGCGATGCAGGTATTTGCGCTATTGTTATTTCAATTAGGCGCGATACTCGCGATCAACCGAATTTCCGTATTGCGTGCGACGATGTTGGAAAGTCGCAGCCCAGAAAAAAAGGGCGAAAATGTGCCGGAAAATATCGCAGCGGACCACACAGCGACGCCACCCACCCCCCGAATCGCGCCCTTGGCGCTCGACAATCCAAGGATTGAACAAACGTCGGCGTCTATAAACAAATTGAAAGCAGTTAAGACGGGTATAGCGAAAAAAAGTTCGGCTACGCCGATTTCCAGTAGTGTCGATAAGAATGACACCCTATTATTGCGCCGCGCCTGTCGCACGTTGGAAAACGAATTGACTCAATCGGGTATGTCTCCCGAATTAATGGCGGTCAATTTGGGCATTTCACCTGATGAACTGCGTATGTTTTTGCGGCACCAAGAATTGCTTGCGGCGGGAGAGCGTACGCTTAGCAAACCCGTATTAGATAAAATTTTAGCACTCTACGCTCACACCTTGCGCCAGCAACAGGAGGCGGTCGATTGAATGTTCGAATAAATTCGAACCTACATGCATATTATTTTATTAAATATTACCGCGTTAGGGGCGGCTTTTCACGTTAATGAACCCCGCAACTTGAGTCACTCGTTACGCCCGCGCCTGAATTCGAATAAATATTTAGTTTATCGCTCCACCACCGCATTGTTCAGTGCGGACTTTAAATCTACGGACTTATGTTATTTGCCCCGGCGCTGTGCAATCTCGCAAATGGATTGCACAACGATTGAGCACGTATTGATTTTCAGGCTACTCAACACCCTGAAATATTCGAAAATAGTGATAACAATTAGTCGCTTATAAATTTGGCATGCTTTGTGATGATAGATAAGAAATTGCCTTGCTTTTTTAAAAAATTAAATATCGCGCTAGATGGCCAAAAATCGGCGTCACTGCGATATATGGTGAATTTATTTTTGATGTGACGAACTGATATAGCGGGACAACCCGCGAGGGCAGCGGCACCCATCGAACTGTCACACGACAGGTAGATGGTCGTTTTTTTTGATTTTTTTTGACTGGAGGAAACGATGAGCGACACTAAAGATACACCGAAGACCATTACCCGCCGCGATTTTATCAAAAACACCACCGTGTTAGCCGCCGGCGCCGCCTTGATGGGCATGGTGCCGCCAGCCGTGCGCAATGCCGCCTGGGCGGCGGGCTCAGATGCACCGGAAAAGCCCGACTTGAAAATAGGCTTTATACCGCTGACCGATTGCGCGTCGGTCATTGTAGCGGCTACCAAAGGCTTTGACAAAAAATACGGTATAAAAATCACTCCTAGCAAAGAGGCGTCATGGGCCGGTACGCGCGACAAATTGATTTATGGTGAAATCGACGCGGCACATGTTTTATATGGACTGGTGTACGGTGTACAGCTAGGTATTGGTGGGCCGCAAAAAGATATGGCCGTGTTGATGACTTTGAACAACAACGGTCAGGCGATCACGCTATCCTCGCAGTTGCGCGAAAAAGGCGTCACAGACGGCGTGACACTGGCGAAACTGATTAAATCGCAGTCGCGAGAATATACTTTCGCGCAGACGTTTCCTACCGGCACCCACGCGATGTGGTTGTATTATTGGTTGGCCGCGAACGGCATCAATCCTGTGCAGGAGGTCAAGACCATTGTGGTGCCGCCGCCGCAAATGGTAGCGAATATGCGGGTCGGAAATATGGACGGATTTTGTGTCGGCGAACCCTGGAACGCGCGCGCGATTGCGGACAAGATCGGTTTTACCGCAACGACAACGCAAGATATCTGGAAGGACCATCCGGAAAAAGTGCTTGGGACAACTTCCGAGTTTGTACAGAAATATCCCAATACCGCACGTGCCCTAATTATGGCTGTGCTTGACGCCGCGAAATATATCGACACGATGAGCAACCGCGCCGAGGTGGCGGGCATCATCGCTGATAAATCTTACGTCAACGCGCCCGTGGACGTGATTGAAGGGCGCATGCTCGGCAAATACGACAACGGATTGGGTAAGCAGTGGCAAGACGCGAACTACATGAAATTCTACAACGACGGCGCAGCCTCGTTCCCTTACTTGTCGGACGGCATGTGGTTCCTGACACAACACAAGCGTTGGGGGCTGCTCAAAACGCATCCGGATTACCTGGCGGTGGCCAAAAAGGTCAACCAACTCGATCTTTATAAACAGGCCGCCGTGCAACTCAAAGTGCCGCTGCCTAAGGGAGACATGCGCAGCAGTGTGTTGCACGACGGCGTGAAATGGGATGGAACCAATCCGTCGGCTTATGCAGATAAATTTATTTACCATGGTTAATAATTAATCGTTAGGAGCATTAATCTATGTCTGCAATGCCTACACAGGGCCGAGTGCTGTTAGATACTGGGGTATTGAAAACCGAGTCGTTGCGTACGCGGTTTCAGAAATTATTGCCTAGCGCGCGCGGCTTCGCAATGGGTGTGGTTGCGCCTTTTGCCGGTTTGATATTGTTGATCGGCATATGGGCGATAGTCTCCACTACGAGTCCACAACTGCCAACCCCATTGAAAACTTGGCATTCCGCTGTTGAGGTGTTTAGCAATCCTTTTTACATAAAAGGGCCGAATGATCAGGGTATAGGTTGGAATATCTGGAATTCGCTCAAACGTGTCGGGCTAGGGTTTACGCTTGCCGCGATAGTAGGTATTCCACTTGGCTTCATGATTGGTAGGTTCGCATTCCTGAACGCGATGGCGGCACCGATTATCAGCGTGTTGAGGCCGGTGAGTCCCTTAGCATGGCTACCCATAGGCCTGTTGGTATTTAAAGCGGCGGAAGCGGCGTCTATTTGGGTCATTGCGATCTCCAGTGTTTGGCCGATGGTCGTGAATACGGCGGCTGGGGTGGCGCGTATACCCCAAGATTATCTCAATGTTGCGCGCGTGCTTAAATTGTCGGAGTGGAAAATCTTCACGCGCATACTGATACCGGCAACACTACCGTATGTAATGACCGGCATACGCTTGTCCATCGGAGTCGCATGGCTGGTGATAGTTGCTGCGGAAATGCTTACCGGTGGCATAGGGTTGGGCTTTTGGGTGTGGGATGAGTGGAATAATCTCAATGTCGAGCACATTATTATTGCAATCTTTGTAGTGGGTATCGTAGGTCTGATGTTGGAGCAAGCGATTCTGATGGTCGCGAAACGATTTTATTACGATTAGGAGCGGGTATATGCGGGATTTTGTGAAGCTTGAAAATATTGAAATGACGTTTATAAGCAAACGTGGTGAATTTACTGCGCTACGTGACGTCAACCTAGTCGTCAAGGAAGGTGAGTTTGTCTCTGTAATCGGACATTCCGGTTGCGGAAAGTCCACCGTTTTGAACATCGTAGCCGGCCTGTTGGATGCGACATCCGGCGTGGCTTTATGTGCTGGACGGGAAATCAAGGGGCCAGGGCCGGAGCGCGCGGTCGTTTTTCAAAATCACTCGCTTTTACCTTGGTTGACGTGTCACCAGAATGTGTTCTTGGCGGTGGAAAGCGTGTTCGGTAAGGTCGTGTCACATACGCAACTCCATGAGCGTACCCACGAAGCGCTTTCCTTAGTAGGCTTGGACGATGCGACCTTGAAGTATCCGCATGAAATTTCCGGTGGGATGAAACAACGCGTCGGCATAGCGCGTGCGTTGGCGATGGAGCCCAAAGTATTATTGATGGATGAGCCTTTCGGCGCCCTCGACGCGCTTACGCGCGCTCATCTACAGGACGAATTGTCGCGTATAGTAGCGCGCACCCAGGCGACGGTAGTGATGGTCACCCATGATGTCGATGAAGCGGTGTTGTTATCGGATCGTATCGTCATGATGAGCAACGGTCCCGCCGCCACTGTCGGTCAAATCCTAAATGTTAATTTGGCGCGGCCGCGTGACCGGGTGGCGCTTGCTAACGATGCGCAATACATGAGAATTCGGGGAGAAGTGTTGTCGTTTTTATATGAAAAACATCGGAATCCAGACCAACGAGCGGCTTAAACATGGTGTGGGGGAACGCCATTCAAAAAACTATGCGCTGTAAAAAGCGGCGGTATTTAACGATTGTACTGCCGCGTATTTTTAAATGTCCTGGGGTTGAATTGAGGGTAGGCGCGTGCGCGCATCGTATTCGCGACCAATTGAAATACCTCTATCCACGCTTGTCGCAATTCCGGCGTGAATGCGGTCCCCAATCCTTGTTTGAGCGCGAATAATAGGGCGTTTCCGACGGGTGTGTAGTCTTCCACTTTGACACCGTATTCCAGATGGCGGTCTGCGAGTTTATGGAGTGTAGGTACCAGCGCCTCTAAATTGGTTAAGCTGCTGACAGCGACCTTGAGCACTGCCATTAGTTTACGCCCTTGCTCCTGCATGTCATTTTTAAATAAACGCCGCAATGCGGGATCATATTCAAACAGTTTTTTGTAAAATATTTTTGCCGCTTGATCTGCGATCGGCTCAACTTTTGCGAAACTTTCTTTTATCAACGTGACCTGGCGCTGCGTAATAGGCATGGGCTATTCCTGGCATTTTGATGCGTACAAATACCATCGGCAGCGAGGCGATATAACTTAAGCGCCGCCCCAATGTGCGTAGTATGCACTCGGTGCGCGCGCAGGGTTGATAGGCTTCTGTCCGCATGATGCCGCCAGAATATCTCAACTAACCTAGTTCTCGGCAACAAGCGACAGCTAAGATTTCTGCTATAATGTACCCCTCGTCCAGTTCCTGGTACTTACATCCTAGCCTTTACTCTATGCAGCCCGTCCAAGACCTTTTTAGCTACCGCAAATACTGGGCAAAACGCCTGACCCCTGCACCCGTTTTGCCCGCTACACGGGCGGAAATGGATGCGCTTGGCTGGGACGAGTGCGACATCATCATCGTCACCGGCGACGCCTATGTGGACCATCCGAGTTTTGGCATGGCGGTTATAGGGCGTACGTTGGAGGCGCAAGGGTTTCGCGTGGGTATTATCGCCCAACCGGCATGGGGCAATACCCAAGATTTTCAGGCTCTTGGTCGCCCCAAATTATTTTTCGGGGTGACGGGCGGCAATATGGATTCTATGGTCAATCGGTATACCGCAGACCGTAAAATTCGCAGCAACGATGCCTATACGCCGGATGGGGCGGGCGACAAACGACCGGATCGCGCGGTGATTGTATATAGCCAGCGTGTGCGCGAGGCATATAAAGGCGTACCCATCGTGATCGGCGGTATTGAGGCCAGTTTGCGGCGCGTCGCGCATTTCGATTATTGGTCGGAGACGGTGCGTCGCTCGGTGTTATTGGACGCCAAGGCCGATATGTTGGTATTCGGTAACGCGGAGCGGCAGATCGTGGATTTAGCGCATCGAATGGCGGCGGGTGAGGATATACGCAGTATCCGTGATTTGCGCGGCACGGCGTTTGTGATCGATGAAATACCGGATGCCTATCACGTCATCGATTCTACACATGTTGATGTTCCCGGGCAGATAGATCCAATCCATTCGCCCTATGCGGAAAGCAATTCCCAAAATGCAGCGTCGGCAAAAAATTCAGTACAAGTCATCCACGGGCTACGCAAACGCAACGCTGTAGCGCGTGAACAACAAGTGATTCGCTTGCCGTCTTACGAGGCGGTGACACAAGATCGTGTATTGTATGCACACGCCTCACGCGTTTTGCATCTGGAAACGAACCCCGGCAATGCCAGGGCCTTGGTGCAACGCCATGGTGAGCGCGATGTATGGCTGAATCCACCGCCTATCCCTTTGGCCACGTCAGAATTGGACAAGGTGTATGATTTACCATACACTCGCCAACCGCATCCTAACTATAACGAGCGCAATATTCCCGCTTACGAAATGATACGATTTTCTATCGCCATTATGCGCGGATGTTTCGGTGGATGTACGTTTTGTTCAATCACTGAACATGAAGGACGCATCATCCAAAGTCGTTCGGAAGATTCCATTATTCGTGAAATAGAGACCATACGCGATAGTGTACCTGGATTCACCGGCGTCATTTCAGATCTAGGCGGACCGACGGCGAATATGTATCGCCTGAGTTGTAAAGACCCGGCGATAGAATCCGCGTGCCGTAAACCGGCGTGCGTTTATCCGCAAATTTGTCCTAATTTGGACACGGATCACAATCCGTTAATAAAGTTATATCGCCGTGCGCGCGCCTTGCCGGGGATCAAAAAAATCGCCATAGGTTCGGGCTTGCGTTATGATTTGGCGGTGAAGTCACCCGAATATGTTAAAGAATTGGTAACACACCACGTGGGTGGATACCTCAAAATCGCGCCGGAACATACCGAAGACGGCCCGCTGAGTAAAATGATGAAACCGGGTATGGGCAGTTACTACGCCTTTAAAGAATTGTTCGACAAATATTCGCGCGAGGCGGGAAAAGAACAATATCTAATTCCATATTTTATCGCCGCCCATCCCGGCACCACCGACGAAGATATGATGAATCTTGCGTTGTGGTTAAAGCGCAATGGCTTTCGCGCGGATCAAGTGCAAACATTCTTGCCTTCGCCCATGGCCACCGCCACTGCGATGTATCACTCCGGCAAAAATCCGTTGCGTAAAGTCCGTCGCGACGAAAACGCTATTCCTATCCCTAAGGGCTTGCGTGTGCGACGCTTACATAAGGCCTTTTTGCGCTATCACGATGCCGAAAATTGGCCGCTGTTGCGTGATGCCTTGCGGCGCATGGGACGCGCGGATTTGATCGGCAACGGTAAGCACCATTTGGTGCCCTTATACCAACCCGCAGGCACCGGGTTGAGCACTCACGCTATGCATAAAACTACAAAGTCACGGCCATTTTTAACAAAGCATACCGATGCCGGGCGCGTGATCAAAAAGCGGGGCAGCGGGCGCACGGTGTAGCTACGCGTGACTCAATTCCCGCGTAACAATAAATTTTCCGCATGCTCGATTTGGTCAACGTCGCCATAGAGAATGACTACATCATTGACTTGTAAAACGATATCCGGCAATGGGCGCATGGCGTGTATATCGCCGCGTCGTATAGCTGAAATGCTGACACCGCAATCGCTCAGATTGATCTCATTGATGCGTTTACCTACGGCGTGCGCGCTACGCGGCAAGAGCACAGAATGCAAGGTCATGCGCGTATTTTCATTGTCGGTGAAGTCGCTCCAGTCTTGACCTTTGAATACATGGTGCAGCACTTGGTAGCGATCCGCGCGCGCGTCCTGGATGTGCTTTACGATGCGCCGCACGGGGACGTTGAGCAAATAGAGTAAATTCGAGACTAACATTAAGCTCGCTTCCAGCGTTTCCGGCACCACCTCCGTTGCACCCGCTTGTTGCAAACGCTCTAAATTGCTGTCGTCCCGGGTGCGCACTAAAATAGGCAGATCGGCGCGCGCTTTACGCGCGATCAAGATAATTTTTTCCGCCGCGACGGCATCATCAAAACTGATGACCAAGGCCTTGGCGCGCTGCAATCCGGCGGCTTCTAAAATATTTGGATGGGTAGAGTCGCCATAGGTGACAAATTGTCCGGCGGCGCGTGCCTCTTTGACGCGCGCTGCGTCCAAATCCAGCGCGAAATAGCGGTAACTTTCTTTTTCAATAAAACGCGCAATATTTTGTCCGACGCGTCCGAATCCGCAAATCATAATGTGATGCTGTAAGTCTTCCGCATTTGTCGCAACGTCATTGACAATCTGACGACGATTTTGCCCATAACTCGCGGAAAATATAAATTTAGTAATACGGCCGTTATAGCGTACAAGTAGGGGAGTGGTCACCATGCTGATGATGACGGTAGCAAGCATCATTTGCGTCACCGCAGGCGGTAAATAATCGTCTTGAATCGCCAGCGAAAGCAATACAAATCCAAATTCACCCCCTTGCGCAAGTACAATACCGGTGCGCAATGCGACGCCGCGTTCGGCACCGCTGAGGGCGGTCACAAGTGCAGTGATGAAAATTTTTCCGATCAACGTTGCGCCTAGAATAGCGAGTACCCATGGCCAAATATTCGGTAAAATGGCGATGTCCAGCAACATTCCTACGGTTACGAAAAAGAGGCCCAGTAAGATATCCCGAAACGGTCTTATATCGATTTCGACTTGGTGTCGAAATTCTGTTTCCCCAAGCATCATACCCGCCAAAAACGCCCCCAATGCCAATGATAATCCGAAAAATTGCGTAAGCCACGCCGCCGCCAATGAAAACAACAACACTGTCAATGTAAACAATTCCGCCGAGCGCGCAGACACCACCTCGTGAAAAAACGGGCGCAGCACCCAATGACCCACGGCATACATGAGGGTCATGATAATTCCGCCTTTAATTATCGCGAGCACAATATTCCATGCGACAGACTGATCAAAACCTGAGTGCAATGCCGGAATAACGATTAAAAAAACAACGACGGCGAGGTCTTGAAACAATAATATTCCGGTGGCCAGGCGGCCGTGGCGGGAGTTGCCTTCAAGCTGTTCGCCGAGTTGTTTGATTACTATCGCCGTGGAAGACATCGCCAACACGCCACCGATCACGATCGCGCCAGTCAAAGATAGACCTAGGGCGTACGCGGTCGTAGCGGCTAAGGCGGTAGTGACGATCACCTGCGCACTGCCTATGCCCAATACTTCGCGTCGCATTGCATAGAGTTGCGGCCAAGAAAATTCTAAGCCCAAGGTGAAGAGTAAGAATACCAGGCCGTATTCGGCCAGTTTACGCGTATTGTCTAAGTCAGAGACTACGCCAAATCCTTGTGGGCCGACCATGATGCCCACGGCCAAATAGGCGAGTATGGTTGGCAGGTGTAAACGTCGAAATAGGGAGACGACTAATACCGTTGCAGCCAATAGCCAAACTACTGCTTGTAGTAAAGTGTGCTCCATTCGCGCAAGACTCGCGGTGACCGATCAGCCTTCGAGAATAACATGAATTAAATCAAATAAGTGCTGTTTGTGGTTAAGCGCAGGTAGAACACAGGTGGTGAGGTGCAATTGCGTGGATTGTATGCAGCAACATTGACGCTGCACAGTAGTGTTATCCATGCAGCGCGATCTGGAAAAATTAGAACGCCGGGACCGGTCCAAACGGCGGATTAACCCAGTTTACCGGCGCATTGGTTAAAATAGAACGTGTTTGTATAGACGATGCCGCGTTGGCAAGATCGTCATATTGTTGAAAACTGAATATGCCAGGGGTGGCGGTGCCCATCATACCGGCCATACCGCCGCCGCCCATGCCCGCCTGAAAAGCAGCGTCGCAGCCGGGGCAGTTTTGGCCCACATAGATTGCCCGCACCTCAGCGCCCGCCGCCCACGAGATGGTGCCGCCGGTGGGGCCACCCCCGCCACCCATACCCATGCCACCCATGCCGCCAATATTGGGCGCAGGGGCGGTAGGGCTGGGCGGGGCCGGTACCGTGCCAATTACCGTTGGTACTGGCGGTGCGGCGGGCAAGGGGGTAATCGTAACGCTGGTCAAATTAGGTTGATAGGGGTTAGTCGGGGGGTTTCCGTTATTTACGGTGGTCGTCAACGTAGTCTTGCCGATGCGGCCAGGGGCATAGGTCACCAGCGTCACCGGTGTCGCAAGTGTAGGTTGTGGGGGCATAGGCGGTAGCGGCGTGACCGCGCGTGTAGTCAGCGCCGCCGTCGCAACCGTGATGCTATTTGAGTTGGTGCCGGTGCTAATGGTTGAGCTAGGTGAGCTCTTGCGCGCCATGGTGCCCATACCACCGCCTCCACCTCCTCCACCCATACCTCCACCCGCAGCCGGGGCTGCCGGTGCGGGGGCGGCTGCGACCGGGGCTGCAACTGGTGCAGCCGCAACAGGCGCTGGAGGTGCGGCGACAGGTACAGGCGCTGCGCCAACCGGTGCGGGTGCGGCCGCAACCGGCGCCGCTGCAACCGGGGCAGCAGCTACGGGTGCAGGCGCTGCACCACCACCACCCATTCCACCACCACCCATTCCACCACCACCCATTCCACCACCGCCCATCATCATACCGCCTGCCGAGGCCGGTAGGCTGGCGCTGCCAGCCGCAACCATATCTCCACCTGCCTGTCGCAACACAAATGTTTGTTTGTCGCCGCCACTTCCGATGCCACCCAATGCGAGCGCCGCACCTATAACCTCTTGGCGTACGCCCAAATAGTAACCCGTGCGCTGTCCGTTGGCATTTTGATTCATGTTTAAATCGAAGGTGGTGTTAAAGGCCACACCAGGGACGGCAGTGCTACCCATGGTTTGCGTGATTTGTACCGCTGGGCTGCCCGCTGTATTAGCCCAGCCGGTATTGAGTACGGTGTTGCTATTGATATTGTTAACGCCATTTTGGATCAAAGTTTGCCGTGCCGAGATGCCGGGCGTTGAGGTATTGTCGGCCTTAACAAAAGATTCCAAGGTGGTGGCGGACGTGCTGCCACTACCGTCGGTGAGTATCATTTGGACGTAACGGTTACCATTCGCGGCGGTGAGGATGCGCTGTAACACGCCCGCACCTACGACGCTGATTTCACAGGTATAGCCGATGGGGCAACTCGCAGAAACAGCGCCATTGCTCGCTTGTCCCCAGTTGCCAAAGGCTACTGGTGGTGCGGCGACTGCGTGAGGAAAATACAGTTGAGAAAATATGATGCCCAGGGTGGCGCGGGCTAGGATCCGCGCATTACGCGCACCGCCTTCCCAGTTGGCCAACATATATCACCCCTTGCTGTGTATAATTTTTTGATTTGAACCAGTCGTAACATCGCGCTATATTATTCAGCGCCCTGCGATGCGGCGACTTCCCCTTACCCTACACATTCACTGCCGATGCATGTTTTTATGCATGTCCGACTTTATATGTTTTTAATATTAGTGCCTAACACTAGACTTTGTCAAATTACCCAAGTAAATCACAAGGCGGAATGGCAGAACTACACCTCGATTGTGGAGACTTATCATTATTTAACCCCTTCGCCTGCGCACTCGAAAAACGACAAAATTTTATTTTTCCAGACATTACCCGCCGTTGGAGTCGCGGTTTTGTACGTTAAAGCATGGGTATTGGGAGATACTATGGGCGTGTTTCGTTAAACAGACGTTAATTTTTGAATTTAATTGTACGGTGTTCAATTACTTTAGACGGCGCTAGGGGTTGCTGGGGGGAGTGTCTGGAGCCGGACGCGTTACCGATGGCTCTAAACGCATTATATACTCTAATTGTTGTGTGGAATAAACCGTAGCAAGTTGTTCGCGCTGCCCGTTGCCGTGATGCGGAAACGTCACCAATTCAATCATATCGCGCCGCCAGCGGTCCCACGCATGCGGGGGGCTGGTCGCCAGGGCCTGCAAGGTGAGTGTGTAGTCGTAACCGGCGTGTTTGAATACGCGTTCTACAAAGGTTTTACGTTCGCCGGGTGGCAGCGTCGCCGGTCCTTGGGGGTATAAGTCACTCAATTCACGAAACGACGTGGCTAATCGCTCCAGCGCGATATGTTCACCCATAGGCGCTGCCGGGCGTGGCTCAGACTGGCATCCAAATAATACCAATGTGAAAACGAAATATATATTTACGGCGCTAAACAAGCTGTTGTTGGTCACGGGTTTGATCTAAACAATTGAAGAACCGTTTATATAAAGCGCCGTCTTGGCTGGCGCTTACCTTACGTGAGATTGTGACATAGATCACACTTTGATGGTCAATTTTTTCGCGCCGTTACCGACATGTAGTCGTAGACCAAACAGGTTGTGCGACTTATGCGGAGAATTGCCAAGGGATTACTGAGTATTGTTTTTGGACTGAGTGTTCTAGGATATCCAGAACGCGGCATGGCCTGGACGCAGGGCGATAGTTGGTGGGAGGGCGCCTACCTGATTTTGCATGTAATGGATTGGGGACAAACACGCGATATCTCTACACGTTGCCGCATCGGTGAATATCGCGAATTAAACCCCGTGCTGGGCGCTTGCCCCGCGACCCAGCGCGTAAACCAATATTTCTTAGCCACGGCGGCGTTGCACGCCGGGTTGACCTATGTGTTACCGACCGATATGCGGCGTATGTTTCAAGTGGGGACGATAGGCTTGCAATTCAGTGTGGTGAACAGCAATGCGCAGATTGGTCTGAATATCGCCTTTTAATTAGTCACACCAATTAGACGCTTAGCCAAGCCCGTCAAGCCTTGCGACAGCGTAATTTTATCGATTTCACATACGACGGCGGTTACATTATCGCGTCCGCCATTGCGTTTCGCTTCATCAATCAAGGATTGTACGCGCATATCCAGGCCGATAGGGGTGGCTAAAATTTTTAAAATATTGCCGTTGTCTAACATATCGCTGAGGCCGTCTGAGCACAGCAAAAACAAATCGCCCGACATTACGCGCCCGGTGACGATATCGATATCGAGATCTTCCGTCTGGCCGACCGCCTTATAAATTGCATTGCGCAGCCAATGCGTTTTGGCTTCCTCCTGGTCGATCAGGCCTAAATCAAGCTGTTCCTGCACAAACGAATGGTCTTTGGTGATCTGGGTGATTTGGCGATTGCGAATTAAATAGGCGCGGCTATCGCCGACGTGGCCCAAATAATAATCATTTCCCACGAAGGTCAACACCTCGGCGGTGCAGGCCATCCCTTTGGTTTCGGGGTGGTCGCGCGTATATTCTAAAATGGCGCGATTCGCGTTCGTAAAACTGCGGCGCAGCAGCGCAGAGTAATCGGTGCTCCATTCAAGAAAAGAGGCGAATTCGTGCGCGCAACTTTCGCAAAATAAGCGGCTCGCAATCTCGCCTGCGGCGGCGCCCCCGACGCCATCGGCGACTAGAAATAACGGCAGGTCGCTACGCACCAAAAATGCGTCTTCATTGTTCTGTCTTACACATCCTACGTCGGTGACGCCGCAGGCGTCCAAAACGACGGAATTACGCGGTGTATTCATTTATGTGCTTCTATTGTGGGTTGGAGGGTTTTAATACCGGCGACACGCGCATCGAGTAAGCGCCATTGGTGTGCGTCGCAGATGAGTGCGCTGGGTGTCTCCAGCCAGTCGCCCAATACGATGCGATACGCCCCGCCGGCGCTCAACTCAAACGGGTGTATCGCAGGCCTATGGGTATGTCCGTGGATCAGATATTGTACCTGATGTTGTTGCATGGTTGTCGCGACGGCTTGCGCGTTGACATCCATGATATCAGCGGGTTTTAGCCCCGCTTGAGATTTACTCATGGTGCGAAATTGCGCCGCCATTTCTATACGTTGCGCAATCGGCAAGGCGAGCGCTTGTTGTTGCCAGCGCGGGTCGCGCACCATGGCCCGAAAGGCTTGATATTCAATGTCGTCGGTACATAGCGCGTCGCCATGCGTCAGCAACACGCGAGTACCGTATAAATCGACTACCGTGTCCTGGGCAATCAATCGCGCGCCGGTCATGTCTTCAAAGCGATTGCCTAGTAAAAAATCGCGGTTGCCGTGCATCACGAACAATTCGATTCCCGTCGCCGTCAGGTTATGCAAGCCGTCGATCGCCGTTTGTTGGTCGGGCAATACCGCATCATCGCCGAGCCAAGCCTCGAATAAATCGCCCAGTATATATATACGTTGCGTCGCCGCTTGGTGTACATGTAAAAAATCAAACACCATACGCGCAACATCGGGGCGTTGCGCGGCCAGGTGCATATCGGAGATGAAGAGCGTCGTCATAGGTCGGTTTACGGTCTATTTTTTGTCAGATTCGACGGTGGCTTTTTTAATAATGACGCTGACGGCCGGCACGTCGTTTGGAAACGGTCCTTTGCCGCCCGTGGGGGTGTTGCGGATTTTATCCACGGTATCCATGCCGGAAACTACTTTGCCAAATACCGCATAGCCAAAACCCCGCGTCGTGTCCGCACGATAGTCTAGAAAATTATTATCAACGGTGTTGATAAAAAATTGCGCTGAGGCCGAATGCGGATCGGCGGTACGCGCCATCGCGAGGGTGCCGCGCGTGTTGCTCAGGCCGTTATTGGCCTCGTTCTTAATCGGATTACGCGCCGGTTTTTGGGTTAAATTCTCAGTGAAACCACCGCCTTGTATCATGAAATTGGCGATCACGCGGTGAAAGACCGTGCCGTTATAAAATCCATCGCGTACATAGGTTAGGAAATTATCGACCGACAGCGGCGCTTTGTCGGGGTAGAGTTCTAAAACGATGTCGCCCATGGAGGTCTGTAGTCTAACGGTGGGCTTTTTTGCGCCCTCTGCCGCTATTGCGGGCGCGGCGCTGAGTGCGCCGGCAATGATTATCGCTAGCCATGGAAAAAATCTATTACGTGTCATATTACCCTCGGTGGTGTGTAGTTGCCTGTCCGCGCCCTGATTTCGGATGCCAACGCATCGATATCTAGGGGTCGTTCGCTGTCTATAGTGATCGTAAAGGGATTTTCCTCCGCCGACAAGGGTTCGATGTGGGCGAGTTGTGTATGCAATACCGATAAGGTAGCCTCCGATGCGTCGGATTGCTGTTGTTGGCGGGTCTCGATACGGGCTTTTAGCGTCTCTGGAGTGGCGTGGCAGTGGAGTATCGAAAAGGGTAGGCCGCGCGTCCGCGCAAGTTGGCGAAAGGCGGTGCGCTGTCGTTGCGTGAGAAAGGTGGCATCGACGAGCACCGCATAATCCCAGGTCACTAGATTTTCTGTAAGGCTCAGCATGTGATCATAGGTCGCAGCGGTCATGGACGCTTGGTAAAGTCCACCGTGGGTCGGCGAATCACTATGTGCGTCGGGCGTCAGGCCCGCAAGGCGCTTGCGTGTGGTATCTGAGCGCACCCAGATGGCATCTACCGCAGCCGCCAACGCACGCGCTAAGGTCGATTTGCCAGAACCCGATAAACCATGCATAATCAAAACAATAGGGGATTTTTTTTGGGTGTATTCAAAGGCTAGTTGGAGATGGTGGTGGACGCTGGCGCGCAATTCTTCAGCGCTCGATGCAAGATTGTTTGCGAGTTGCACGCTGCGCAGCGTGGCGACCTTGGCGCGCACCAGGGCGCGGTAGACCAGATAAAAGCGCAATGTAATTACGCCGGCGAAATCACCCGTGCTGTCCAAATATTCGTTTAACAACGTGCGGCTGAGTTTGGGTGCTGAGTGATAATCCAAATCCATGATTAAAAAGGCAATGTCGGCAACCGTGTCAATAAAGCGCAGGCCCTCATTGAACTCCAAGGCGTCAAAAGGCACTAATCTGTCGTTGCTAATTATGATGTTGGCGAGATGGAGATCGCCATGACCTTCCCTGACATGATGCTGTTGTTTGCGCTGCTCCCAAATGGGCGTAAGTGACGTAATTTGGCGACATAGCCAAGATTCTACGTGGTTGAGGTACAATAGCTCAGGGCTGTCCGGTATTAGATTTGTGCGGAGTGGAATAAAGTTATCCATGGCTTGTTGTATGACCACAGGCGCTGACCCATGGCTTGCAGCGGCGGCCGCGCGCGCGGCAAGGCGGTGGAATTCGGCCAGCCGCGTGGCCAGATCGCGCATGTGCGCGGATGTCAGTTGATGGTTGGCGAGGGCCTGGCTAGCGAGGGCATTTGGTTTAAATTGGCGCATTTTGACCGCATATTCTAACGCCGGTGTTTGTCCTATGCGGGGTGTGTCCCAGGCGCCGCCGATGGCGACCACCGCAAGATACAAGTCGGGTGCGAGGCGTCGATTGAGACGGAGTTCTTCATGGCAATAGTGGGCGCGTAACGCCAAGGTGGAGAAATCCACGAAATCGAAAGTGACGGGCTTTTTGATTTTGTAGGCGTATTCGCCGGTGAGGAAAATCCAGGAGATATGTGTTTCGAGCATGTGTATTTCAGTCGTCGCGTGGTCGTAGGCGGCGGCTGCGCACAATCCCGCGAGCATCCGCTCAATAGGCGACGGATCACGGGTCATAAAGAGAGCGCTTGCCGTGTGGGCAAATAGTTGTTTGGATGATATAGGAAGAACATGCGTTTACCTCGTTTAATGAAGTTCCGCTTGCAGAGAAAGCATATCACCATTTTACTGATCAGTGGGTTGATATTTTCCGTTTTGATCGTGATTTACGGTGCCTATTTGAATCGCGTGGTGAGATTGAAGTTTGAGGGCAAGCGCTGGTCTGTGCCCGCGCATGTTTACGCACGGCCCTTGGAAATATTCGCCGGCGCGCGTATCCAGCCCGCTCAATTGACGGCCGAGTTGGCGATGCTTAAATACCAAATGACGGGGCGCACGCCGCTTGAAAATTCAGGCACATTTGCGCGCAATGGCGATGAATTTCAGTTGTATACGCGGACCTTTAATTATTGGGATGGCGAACAAAAGGGCAAGCGTGTACGCTTGTCGGTACAGAACGGCATTGTCAGCGAATTATTCGATACCGCAAAAGATCAACCGTTGGATTTATTACGCCTTGAGCCCGTTATGATCGGTGGAATCTATCCATCGCATAAAGAAGACCGCATTTTGGTCAAGTTGGATGAGGTGCCTAAACTCCTCATCGACACCTTGGTGGCGGTCGAAGATCGAAAATTTTATGAACACTATGGCATAGTCCCGAGCGCCGTTTTTCGCGCGGTCTTGACCAATATGCGCGCGCGCGGCGCGGTGCAAGGCGGGAGCACGCTGACCCAGCAATTGGTGAAGAATTTCTTTTTGACGAATGAGCGTTCGTTGTGGCGTAAATTTAATGAAGCGATTATGGCGCTGGAACTCGAGTGGCACTACGAGAAAAACGAGATTCTGGAAGCATATATGAATGAAATTTATCTAGGCCAGGACGGTAATCGCGCGATCCATGGATTTGGCATGGGTAGCCATTTTTATTTCGAAAAACCGCTCAGTGAACTGCGCGCCGACGAGGTTGCATTGTTGGTCGGCTTGGTCAAAGGGCCGTCGTTTTACGATCCGCGTCGTCATCCGGCGCGCGCCAAATCGCGACGAGACACGGCGTTAGAAGTCATGCGCGATCAAGGATTGCTCGACCGCAAACAGGAACAAGCGGCGCGCGCGCGCGCGCTGAATGTGGTGCCGCAAGGGAATATGGGTGTGACACCTCATCCGGCGTTTATCGATTTGGTGCGGCGTCAGTTGCAACGCGATTATCAGGAACAGGATTTGACCTCCGAAGGCTTGCGTATCTTTACAACTATGGATCCGGTGGCGCAGGGCGTGGTCGAGAAAAATAATGAGCTTTATACCAAGAATTTAGAAAAAGGCCGCAATCTAAAAGAAGGGACGTTGGAATCCGCCGTACTGATCGCGGGTATAGAAAACGGCGAGATACAGGCGATAGTTGGCGGCCGCGATCCGAAATTTGCAGGATTTAATCGCGCCCTGGATGCCGAACGGCAAGTGGGGTCTTTGCTCAAACCCTTGGTGTATTTGACGGCGCTTGAGAGGGTGCCGGGTTTTAATTTGGCGACGTTATTGGACGATAGTAAATTTACCTATAATGTCAGTTCGCATAATGTCTGGGAGCCTGAAAATTACGATAAATCGTATCACGGACAAGTGCCGATGTTCGTGGCCTTGGCGAATTCCTATAATATTGCGGTGGCGCGCTTAGGCACTTCGGTGGGTATCGATAATATCGTGGACGTACTGCATAAATTAGGCATGCAACGCGAGATAACCCCCTATCCGTCGTTGGTGTTAGGCGCGCAAACGATGACGCCATTTGAGGTGACTCAGATCTATCAGACACTAGCCTCGGGCGGATTTCGGGCACCCTTGCGCGCGATACGCGAGGTGACGACATCGAATGGCCAACCCTTACAGCGATATACCTTGACGGTGGAGCAAGCGGTGTCGCCGACCTCCGTATATTTATTGTCTAGGGCCATGCAAAATGTGCCGCGTATCGGTACGGCCAAGAGTTTGTACAATATGGTGCCGGAGTCCTTGCAAGTGGCCGGCAAGACAGGTACTACGGATGACATGCGCGATAGTTGGTTTGCGGGCTATACCGGTGATAAAGTCATGGTGACATGGCTGGGTGCGGACGACAATCGCGCCATGGGCTTTACCGGGGCCTCGGGGGCGTTGCAGATCTGGGGGCGTATCCTGGCCGCCCTGGGGGGATATCCGCTTGAATTGACCGCGCCACCCGATGTGACGGATATGATGATAGATCCCGTCTCTGGTTTGAAGGGCGAGGGTTGCCCAGGGGCGGTGGTAGTGCCCTTTGTGTCCGGTACGGCGCCGTCGGGGGATGCGCCGTGTGCCCAAGGGGTGTTAGAACGCGCGGTGAGCGGCACGGTTGAATGGGTTAAAGAGGCGATACAGCCGCGATGAAGTATTACTCGCCATCTATGCGCGTAGTGGGGCTGATAGCCGGGATGGCGGTTTTGGCAGGTGGTTGTGCCAGTAGGGGGCCTACTGCGCCCATTCGCAATATGTCGGTGGTGCCCGCGGATAAATCCCCGGCTGCGCCTATGGTGCTTGATGAAGCAGCGCTGGAAAGTTCCAAAAGTTCACAACAACGTGTGGCGCAGCGGCTATTGGATGAAGCGCAGGCCAAGCTTGAGCAGGGGCAGCTCGATGCCGCCGTCGCGATTATTGAACGCAGTTTGCGCATAGATCCGCGTAACCCGCTGTTATGGCTAAAATTTGCGCAAATACGTCTGAAGCAAAGAAAGCCCGCCTTGGCCGAACAATTGGCGAATAAATCACTGGCCCTGGCGGCCGGTTCGCGCAGTGTGGTCACCGAAAGTTGGAGGGTGATCCTAGAGGCGCGTGCGGCAAGAGGAGACACCGGTGGGGCCAGAAATGCTCAAGACACCTTAAACACCTATAGCCGCGCAGACTAATAAAGCCCCCATCCCCCACAGCCGATAGCATAGATGTTGCAATTGCATCTTTTATGGGTTATCTTTATTCAAATACATCTTCTTGGGGGTGGCAATGACGGCCGTTCGACAGATCGTACCCGATCCAAGCGCAGTGTTATGCAAGGCCTTATTTCGGGCCATTGATGCCTTAGGGCTGACGCAGGCGGATTTGGGGCAAATTATCGGGCTGGATCGCACCTCAATAACGCGTATAAAAAAGAAAGGCGAGCTTGATCCCGCGAGTAAATCCGGTGAGCTTGCGACGGTCATCGTGCGCATCTTTCGCGATCTTTATGTCTTAATGGGGGGCGATAGCGCGGCGATGCAACACTGGATGCAAACAATCAACTTACACCTAAATGGGCGGCCCAACGAACTCATGCGTCAAGCGCAGGGCTTGATCCTGGTGTTGACCTATTTGGATGCGATGCGGGGTAAGGTTTAGTTGGAAGGGATTTGGGCGGTTTGCCAGGGCGAGCGTCATATTGGCGAATTGCGGGCGCAAGTCGTGCGCGTAGTGGAATCTCAGGCCCAGATCGCGACCTTGGCCTTGGTCGATAGCGTCGATGAACAATATGTGCTGGAACAATTGCTGGATCAGCACAAACCACCCCCGCCTGTTGGCGCGGATCAATATCATTATTTGATGTGGACACCGTTTCGTTACCCGCCTTTACCCTATGGTTCGCGTTTCGGCCAACGCGCGGAGCCGGGCATCTTCTATGCCTCCTTGACCCTCGAAACAGCGCTCGCAGAGTGTGCGTACTATCGCTTTGTATTCATGGCCGGGATGGCGGAAGCGTTGCCGCAAGGACGCATTACGACGGAGCATAGCACCTTTGAGGCGCGTGTACAGACCGCGCAAGGGGTGGCACTGGAAAGACCGCCGTTTGACCGATATCGCACCCAAATCAGCGATCCGACGCGCTACAGCACCGCGCAAGCCTTAGGTCAAGCGTTGCGCAAGGCGGGCGTAGCGGCCTGTACCTATGTGAGCGCGCGCGACGCGCTCGGGGTCAATATAGCGGTATTTGCGCTGCCCGCGATTGCAAATTCGCAACCCGAGGCGTTGCGGCAATGGATAGGCGTCACTACGGCGGACGAGGCGTCTTTTACCCTGGTGCATAGCAATAATCCCCCTCGCTGTTTTTCCAAAGACTTGTTTCTGCGTGAGCAAAATTTGCCTATTCCCGTGTGTTAATGTATTGCCTGTTGTCTTAACCCTGCAATATCAGTATAATGCGCGCCTTCTTACATCCACTCCTTGCCTTACCGCTAGAACGGAAGGCTAGAACCCATAGGGAGCTATATGCGACATTACGAAATCGTCTTTCTCGTCCACCCGGACCAGAGCGAACAGGTCAATGGCATGATTGAGCGCTACCGTTCGACGATCGAAGGTAGTAACGGCAAAATCCATCGCCTAGAAGATTGGGGCCGTCGCCAATTGGCCTATCCAATCAACAAGATACACAAGGCACACTACGTGATGATGAACATCGAGTGTGGCCAAGATGTAGTGAATGAATTGACCAGCGCCTTCCGTTTCAATGATGCCGTGTTGCGTAATTTAGTCATCGCCCGTAAAACCGCGATTACCGAAGTGTCGTTCATGGCGAAGAAGGAAGAGCGTAGCGAACGCATTGGTTTGGGCGAGATGTCCGGTGATGACGAATCCGCAGTTGCGGCATTCTAAACACGCCAATTGCGTGGTGTTTGGCGGGGTTATCGTCAAACCACCGCAAACCCGTTTTAGCCCAGCAGGTATAGCGATTACACGCTTCATGCTCGAACATGAGTCCACGCACCAAGAGGCGGGTTTGTCCAGACGGGCGCATGGTCAAATCGTGGTGATTGCCGCCGGAGAACTTGGTTTAGGGCCATTGCGTCAGGCCAAGGGTGGCGAAGCGGTAGGCATAGAAGGTTTTTTGAATCAGGTTAAATCCGCGCAAGGACAGTTCCGTTGGGTGCTGCATGCGCAACATATTGAATGGTTAACGTAACCGCAGGAGTGTATTATGGCGCGTTTTTTTCGTCGCAAAAAGTTTTGTCGTTTTACCGCTGAAGGTGTGGTCGAAATTGACTATAAAGATTTAAACACCTTGAAAGGTTATGTCACTGAAAGTGGCAAGATAGTGCCCAGCCGCATCACCGGAACGCATGCGCGTTATCAGCGCCAGCTTTCAACGGCGATCAAGCGCGCACGTTTTCTTGCGCTGTTGCCGTATTCCGACCAGCACTAAGCGCACTACCGCATTAGCGTAGGTCAGATGCAATGATGGGATTTGCCGGTTACATCATGCGGGGCCATGCACAGGCCGTTTTGGTCGCATTAGTCACCGGCATATTGTCGATCCTGTTGTTGCCGCTGGGTTATATCAGCGGCGCGGCCTTGGCGCTAGTGACCTTGCGCAAGGGGCCGATGGCTGGCGGTATCGATGTGTTGTTAACGATGTTGGGAATGGCCTTGGTGCTGCCAACATTGTTAGACGGCGACCCGTTGTTTGGGTTGGGCTATGCGTTAGTTTTGTATGTGCCGATTTGGTTGCTGGCGATCATCTTACGCCGCACCATTTCGATGTCGCTAACGATGTCGGCGGCGGGTGTGTTTGGCGTGATCGGGGTGGTTGCGGCGTATTTAATCGTCGCCGATCCAGCCGCATGGTGGCGCGAGATGATGCAGATATTTTTTGCGCAAGCCGAGCAAGCGGGCGTCGCCTTGCCGGACCCGGAAGCGCTAAAAAATGTGATGTCCAAGGCCGCCGAAATTATGACCGGCTTTGTCGCGGCGATGTTGGTAGGCAGTGTTTTGTTTAGTATTTTGCTCGCACGTTGGTGGCAGTCGTTATTGTTTCACCCCGGCGGTTTTCGCGACGAAATATTAAATTTGAAGTTGGATCGCGTCAGTGCCCTGGTAGTGTTAGCGGCAATGATTGCAACCATGGTGAATCTCGGCGGCATGTCCCCGATGTTTACTGAAATCGTCATTGTGTTTTTGTGTGTATGCTCTATTTTTGGCGTGACGCTCATACACTTTATTGTTGAAAAACGCAAAATGAGTGTATTGTGGTTGGTGGCCTTGTATCTATTATCAACCATTTTGTTGCCGCAAATTATAGTGTTGACCGGCACGTTGGCGCTAATGGACAGTTGGATGGACGTGCGACGTTTTTTCAATCCTCCGCCGTCTACGGGTACGACTTGATAATTCAGTTTGTTGTGAGGTAAATGCAATGGAAGTGATACTGTTAGAAAAGGTGCAAAACCTAGGTAAAGTGGGCGACCGCGTACGCGTGCGCAACGGTTACGGCCGCAATTACTTGGTGCCCTATGGCAAAGCCGTGAGCGCCACAGACGCGAACGTGGCGAAGTTCGAGGCCCAACGCGCCGAACTCGAAAAACGCGCCGATGCACTGCTGGCGCAAGCCCAGGCGCGTAAGGCTAAGCTCGACGGCTTCAAAGTCAGCATTACCAGCCGTGCGGGCGACGAAGGAAAGTTGTTCGGCTCCATCGGTGTGCGTGATGTCGCGCAGGCGATCAGCGACGCCGGCATCGCCCTGGAAAAACACGAAGTGCATATGCCGGAAGGCCCATTGCGTTTTGTAGGTGAATTTGACGTTGAAGTGCAATTGCACCCCGATGTCACGGCGTCTGTGAAAGTTGCGGTGCTGCCGGAGGCCTAAAAAGCCGTTATAACAAAGTTAAAATGCCGCAAATCTATGTGTGGTGGGTTAGATTATAACGCTAACCCACCTTACCTTTTACAAGGCAACTATGTAATGTGTTGCGCATATTTATGACCATGGCGCGGCCATGTGTTTCTCTTTGTTGTTTATCTTCATCGCCTTGCCTAACCCCGCTGCGGGCAGTTCCGCTTTTAAAAAAATTGTCAATAATCACAAAAAATTCCGGTGGACAACCGTAGCTCCCATTTCCATAATGGGTCTCGTGTGCAGTAATCTTTAGGTGTATGCCTCTCCATGTCAGAATCCGCAAAAAACGCAACGCATAGTGACGCTGTATTGGAGCGGCTAAAAACTCCGCCTCATTCTATCGAGGCCGAGCAATCCGTGTTGGGCGGGTTATTGTTGGATAACACCGCGTGGGATCACGTCGCCGACGTGTTAATCGAGGAAGATCTATATCGGCATGATCATCGCCTGATATTCCGTTCGGTGCAGGCGCTTGCGGAAACCAATCGCCCATTCGACGTGGTGACCGTTTCCGAATGGTTGGAGAATAACAATGAACTAGGTCACGCGGGTGGTATCGCTTATCTCGGGGCCTTGGCGAAAAATACGCCTAGCGCTGCGAACATCAAAACGTATGCGCAAATAGTGCGCGAGCGTTCGATGTTACGCCGTTTGGCGCAAGCGACCACCAAGATTACTGAAATGGCCTATAACACCGAGGGGCGCGAGAGCTCGGAGGTGTTGGATGAAGCGGAGCGTTTGATTTTCGAAATCGCGGAGGTCGGCGCGCGCGGTAAACGTGGTTTTGTCGGCATCAGGGAATTGTTGACCAAGGCCGTGGATAGAATAGATACCTTATTTCAGAGGCAAAATCCGATCACCGGCGCGGCCACAGGGTTTACCGATTTCGACGAATTGACATCCGGCTTACAAGCGTCGGATTTGATTATTGTAGCGGGTCGTCCGTCCATGGGTAAGACAACGTTCGCAATGAATATAGCGGAAAACGTTGCAGTGCATGAACGATTGCCGGTCGCGGTGTTTAGTATGGAAATGCCCGGAGAGCAACTCGCCTTGCGTTTGATGTCGTCACTGGGACGCATCGATCAGCATAAAATACGCACCGGTAAACTCGAAGACGACGATTGGCCGAAATTGACCAATGCAGTGGGCGTATTGGCGGAAGTGCCGTTGTATATCGACGATACACCGGCCTTGTCGCCTAACGAATTACGCGCGCGCTCGCGCCGTTTGACGCGTGAGCACGGCAAGCTCGGATTGATCGTCATCGACTATCTCCAATTGATGCAAATTCCCGGTTATAAAGAAAATCGCGCAGGGGAAATTTCAGAAATTTCACGTTCGTTAAAGGCCATGGCCAAGGAATTAGAAGTTCCTATCATTGCCTTGTCGCAGCTTAATCGAAGTTTAGAGCAACGCCCCAATAAGCGGCCGGTGATGTCGGATTTGCGCGAATCCGGCGCTATCGAGCAAGACGCGGATGTGATCGTGTTTATATATCGCGATGAAGTTTATAATGAAGACAGCCCGGATAAAGGTACGGCGGAAATCATTATCGGTAAACAACGTAATGGCCCTATCGGTACGCGTAGGCTGACCTTTTTGGGGCAGTATACGCGCTTCGAAAATTATGTTTCTAATCAGTTTGATGAGGCCTACGCGTGACACATGCGGCCCGCGCCTATTTAAACATCGACGCGCTACGCCACAATTTGCACCGCGCGCGCAGCGCCGCACCGCGCGCGAAAATATTAGCCGTCGTTAAGGCAAACGGATATGGACATGACATGGTGCGTATCGCCAAGGCCTTGCAAGATGTGGATGGATTCGGCGTCGCGTGTCTCGAAGAGGCGATAGCGTTGCGCAACGCGGGAATAACCGCGCGTATATTATTATTGCAAGGTTTTACGCATGCGGATGAGTTGCCTCTGTTGGTTCAGCACCGGTTGGAAAGCGTAGTCCACCATGCACAACAAATCGCGCTGTTGCAAGCGGCTAAAGGCTTGTCACCAATTGCCGTGTGGCTCAAGGTCAATACCGGCATGAATCGTTTGGGTTTCGCCGCTGCAAATGCGCGTCACGCTTGGCGGCAACTGAATGAAATCGCAGCAGTACAAAAGCCACTCAATTTGCTCACGCATTTTGCCAATGCAGATGTAAGGCAAGATCCCTTTACAGCGCGTCAATTGGCGGAATTTTTGGCATTGTTTGACGGCTTTCCGGGCGCTCGCTGTATTGCCAACTCAGGCGGTATTTTAGGCTGGCCGCAGTCGCATCTCGATTGGGTGCGCCCAGGCATTATGTTATATGGCGTTTCACCCTTCGGCGACGCAACCGGCGCTGAGTTGGGGCTCAAACCGGTAATGACCCTGACGGCGAATGTGGTTGCCGTGAACGATGTACGTAACGGCGATAGTATCGGTTACAGCGGCATATATCGCGCGCCGCGCGACATGCGTGTTGCCGTTATAGGCATAGGTTACGGTGATGGATATCCGCGCCACGCGACCACTGGGACACCCGTATTGATCGATGGCAGGCGCGCGCCGTTAGTCGGGCGTGTTAGCATGGATATGATCATGGTCGATGTGACGGATCTACCGGAGGTCGCGCTAGGCGCAACGGCCATCCTGTGGGGACATGGCTTGCCGATAGAAGAAATTGCTCAGCATGCCAACACGATAGCTTATGAGTTGTTATGTAAAGTGACGCGGCGTGTACAGTTTATCGAGACCGGTCATGGCTAAGGCCAAAATTCAATTCGTGTGTAACGCCTGTGGCGGCGTAGCGCCCAAGTGGAATGGGCAGTGCCCGGAATGCGGCGCGTGGAATTCATTACACGAAACGGCGCTTGCCGTTGCGTCGCGGCAAGGCGGCTATGCGGGCGTACAAAGTAGTGTGCAGCGCTTGGCGGAAGTCTCTGCGCAAGAATCGCCGCGCGTTTCCAGCGGCACTGAAGAACTGGATCGTGTGCTGGGGGGCGGGTTGATCGCGGGGGCCGTGATCTTGTTGGGTGGCGACCCCGGCATAGGTAAATCGACGCTCTTGTTGCAAAACGCGATCAACGTAAGCGCGCGTCTAAAAACCCTCTATGTGACCGGAGAAGAATCCCCTCAGCAGGTCAGTTTGCGCGCGCAACGCCTGCATACCGGCACCAACGAAGTCAATATACTCGCGGAAACGCGTTGTGAAGCGATATTAGAAATCGCGCAATCCGAAAAACCAAAAGTGATGGTCATCGATTCTATACAGACGGTTTATTCCGCGCAATTGCAATCCGCGCCAGGTTCGGTGGCGCAAGTACGCGAATGCACTGCGCAGTTGGTGCGTTTCGCCAAGGCCAGCGATACCACTGTCTTTTTAGTCGGGCACGTTACCAAAGAAGGCACCTTGGCCGGGCCGCGTGTGCTCGAACATATGGTGGATACGGTATTATATTTTGAAGGCGATTCGGGGAGTCGTTTTCGTATCGTCCGTGCGATAAAAAATCGCTTCGGTGCGATCAACGAGTTAGGCGTGTTCGCGATGACTGAGCACGGACTGCGCGAAGTGACAAATCCGTCGGCGATTTTTTTATCGCGCCACGAACGCCCGGTGTCCGGCAGCGTGATCATGGTAACGCGCGAAGGCACGCGGCCGATGTTGGTGGAATTGCAGGCGTTGGTGGATGAAAGTCCGCTCGCCCAGCCGCGACGGGTCACCGTAGGCCTGGAACAAAATCGCTTGGCGATGTTGTTGGCGGTCTTACATCGTCATGGCGGTGTGCAAATGTATAACCAAGACGTGTATGCCAACGTCGTCGGTGGGGTGCGCGTCTCTGAAACGGGAGCGGATTTGCCGTTGGTGTTGGCAGTGCTTTCGAGTTTTCGTGATCGGCCGTTGCCACCCGATTGGGTGGTGTTTGGAGAGATTGGCCTGGCAGGGGAGATCCGTCCTGTACAAAACGGTGAAGAGCGTTTGCGCGAGGCGGCAAAACATGGGTTTAAACGCGCCATCGTGCCGATGGCCAACGCGCCACGCCGCGCCATAGAAGGTTTAGAGGTCGTCGCCGTGGCGCGTTTACAAGAGGCCCTAGAGCAGTGGCGTTAGGCGGCTAAGCTTTCCACTAAATGTGCAAGTTCCCGCTCCAATAAGGTTTGGTCACCCAAGTTGAGTTCAACTAGACGGCGCAGGTGGGTTATGCTGTCTAAGTCTATGGAAACACACTGAAATCCGATGTGGTTGTCCTCGATATGCATAGCCTTGGCGACCATGCGTATGCTAAATGGCGCGTCTGCCGGTTTAATGTCAATTCTAAAAGTTTCGCCTAGCGACGCCTGTGGAAAATGGGTAGGGCGGGCAGTCAAAAGTCCTTTTAGCGAGATATCCAACAAACTGGCATGCCACAGTGCGGGCCCCCCCGTGATGGAAACGGCGGCCTGAAAATGGATGCGCGAAAAACGCCTTTTTTCGCCACTGGGTTTGGTCATGTGTGTGTCCCTCATTGTCGCAAGGTATTGGACAGGCTATCGGCAGGACACCTGAACATCTGTAGGTGTCTTGGCGATTATTTCAAGGTATTCACTGTTCTGTAAAGTTCTATAAAACTATGACGTTAGACTTCGCATGGGTGCCGGAGCGTGAGGCGTCGCACTGGCCCTACGTCCCGTTATTGTAGCTGTCACGAGTAGAACTCCAGGATGCCATATCAGTCACCGCCATACTCGCCAAACATCACCGCATGGGCTAAGCCGATGTGGCAGGCCTGGGTGTGCGTGTGGGGGGTATTTTTTCCATTGTTTGCGGCTGCGGATATGGGACTGCAAGCCGGCGTTTTTACCAAGGACACATTGCGATTTTATCTTAGACCGGAGTATTTTATTTGGGAAGAATATGCTGACGCCGCTGGGACGCGGTTATTGCAGGAAACCGGGGCGCGGGTGCGGGTAGGATTTAACTTTGCGTCGCAGCAAATGACGCGGTTGGGCGACCCCACAAATTGGAATATTGATGTCAGTGTTTTCAACGGTACTGTTCAGTATGACGGGGCGACCATGGCGGGTATCCCATTGACCACCTCGACGGAATATAACGGCGCAAATGCGACCCTGAGTTCCGAGATACGGATTGCCGATAGCCAAAAATTGGCTGCGGATTTTATACTGTCGGTGATGGGTGATATTTGGTCGCGCCAAATAGTATCTACGGCCAATGCGACGGGATACACCGAAAACTATACCATCGTCACCGCCACCGGGGGAGTCAGGATTTTACCCGCGTTAAATTCAAAAAAGCAGATCGCGGTGGAATTGGGGTTGCGGTATCCAATTTATACACAGGAGGATGTCAGCGTAGTCAATATTACGCTGAACCCTACGCCTGCATTCGGATATTATGGAAAATTGGATTTAGCGAATTTAGTGCCTTTTAAACAACGGTCGGTCGGGCTGGCGCTGACCTACGATTTAATCCGCTTTGATCAATCTCCACCGGCGTATGGTTATATTCAACCTATGAGCAAGATGCAGTTAATAGGTTTACAAATTAATTTTTGATCACAGCGACCGCGTTAGCGCACCAATAATAACTCCAACACGCGCACATAAATCGCGTGCAAACTTTCCAAATCCGCCACCGCGACACATTCATTGAGTTTGTGTATCGTCGCATTAACCGGTCCTAACTCAAGCACTTGTGCGCCTGTCGGCGCGATAAAACGGCCGTCCGAGGTGCCGCCGCTGGTGGAAAGCTCGGCGTCTATGCCGGTGATCTCGCGCACCGCTTCACGCGCGGCGGCCACTAATTCGCCGCTCGGTGTCAGAAACGGATTACCGGACAACGACCACGCAAGGTCATAATGCAACTCGTGGCTGTCGAGGATGGCCTCGACTTGTTCTTGAATTTGTGCCGCAGTCAATTCCGTCGAGAATCGAAAATTAATCAAGGCCTCTAGCTCTCCGGGTATGACATTGGTTGCGCCGGTGCCGGAATGTATATTGGATATTTGAAAGGTCGTGGGTGGAAAAAATCTATTTCCCGCATCCCATTGCATGGCGGTAAGTTCCGCCAATGCGGGGGCCGCGCGATGGATGGGATTGTCCGCCAGATGCGGATAGGCGGCGTGGCCTTGTTGCCCATACACACATAAGCGCCCATTGAGTGAACCGCGACGACCGTTTTTGATCATGTCGCCCACGGCCTTTTCTGCGGTAGGCTCTCCGACTAAACACCAGGTAATTTTCTCGCCGCGCGCTTCTAAATGGTCGATAACTTTAACCGTGCCATCCACGCTGGGGCCTTCTTCATCGCTGGTGATCAAAAAGGCGATAGAGCCCGCGTGCTGCGGATGTTTGGCGACAAACGTCTCACACGCGGTCACCATTGCGGCAAGACTGCCTTTCATGTCTGCCGCGCCGCGCCCATACAACATGCCGTCACGAATTTCCGGTGCGAAAGGTGGAATCTGCCATTGCGCCAGCGGGCCGGTCGGGACGACATCGGTGTGGCCGGCAAACGCAAACACCGGCCCCGTAGCACCGCGCCGCGCCCAAAAATTATCGACCTCGCCAAAGCGCAAGCGCTCGCTACGAAAGCCGATTTTTTCCAGCCTGCGCAACATGGTTTCCTGGCAACCGGCGTCTTCCGGTGTGACCGAACGACGGCCGATTAAATCCAGGGCCAGGGCGATGGTGGGTGTAGTCATAGCGATTTAACCTTAGGTCACACAATATCGCGCAGCAGTTCGTTGATACCGACCTTGCCACGTGTTTTTGCGTCCACTTGTTTGACGATGACGGCGCAATAAAGGCTGTATTTACCGTCAGAAGAGGGCAAATTGCCGGACACGACTACCGATCCGGGTGGAATATAGCCATAAGTGATTGCGCCCGTGGCGCGATTATAAATACGCGTGCTTTGGCCGATATAAACGCCCATCGAGATGACAGATCCGGCCCCAACGATGACGCCTTCGACGACTTCAGAACGTGCGCCGATGAAACAATCGTCTTCGATAATGGTAGGGTTGGCTTGCAACGGTTCCAATACGCCGCCGATGCCGACGCCGCCGGAAAGATGTACGTTTTTGCCGATTTGTGCGCAGGAACCGACGGTCGCCCAGGTGTCTACCATGGCGCCGCTATCGACGTAAGCGCCGATGTTGACATACGATGGCATGAGCACCACGCCCGAGGCGATAAATGAACCTTTACGCGCCATCGCCGGAGGCACGACACGTACGCCGCCTTCGGCAAATTCGCGCGATCCGCGATTGGCGAATTTGGACGGCACTTTATCAAAATAATTGGTGAACCCACCCTGTATCACTACGTTGTCTTCGATGCGAAATGATAATAACACCGCCTTTTTGAGCCATTGATGCACCACCCATTTACCATCGACCTTTTCGGCGACGCGTTTTTTTCCGCTGTCCAAAAGGTCGATGGCGCTCATGACGGCTTCTTTTATTTTCGGCTCAACATTGCGCGGCGTAATGTCTGCGCGGCGCTCAAAGGCTTGTTCGACGATGGTTTGTAATTCATTCATGATATTGCTCCTCGTTCATATGCTGTGTTGCAAAAAATGTTTAATCCGTTGCGCCGCCTCTATGCATTCCTCAACCGGTGCGACCAAGGCGATGCGCACATGACTTGCGCCCGGATTGCTGCCGTGCGCGTCGCGCGATAAAAAGCTACCAGGCAATACCGTAATATTCTGCTGCGCGAATAAATTCTTCGCAAATACGCTATCATCAATGGGGGTGGGCATCCACAAATAGAAACTCGCATCCGGCGCATGGAGGTCTATGTGTGGGCGCAAAATATTCAAAACGGCCGCAAACTTATCGCGATATTGGTCACGATTTTCCCGCACATGCAACTCGTCCTGCCAGGCCACAATACTGGCGGCCTGTGTCGGCGGGGGCAACGCGCAGCCGTGATAAGTGCGATATTTAAGGAACTGTGC
>CAKKRP010000088.1:0-22438 GCA_919902765.1 Gammaproteobacteria bacterium
ACGTTTAGAGCGTAAATAAATCCGGCAATGTTTGCGACAGCCCCCGCGTGGGGCTGTTTTTTTTATTTAGTGTTAGAGATTTTTGGTACTTTTTGAGCACGTGTCGCGTCGCTCGGTGCGAGAAATCGGCTGCTTTTAAACATCCCGCTATATCATCGGTATGCCTGTACAATAAAAAAATCGGTCTCACGGCCGCTGTAAAGTAGGCGGCACAATGTGCTCGACGAGGGCACGAAATTCATGCGCCGCACGCGTCGCGGTACGTCGGCCATGGGTGACGATGCCGAGCTGACGCGCCAATCTGATTTCCGGAATTTTCAGTACGTGCAATTCGCGATCAAGCAGGGTCACCGGTAAGACACTCCACCCCAGCCCCACCGTCACCAACATTTTTATTGTTTCCAAGGGATTGGTAGCCAATGGTGCGCTCAGGGTCACGCCCCGCGCCGCAAAGGCCTGTTCGATCAAATCGCGCGTATAGGTGCGGTGTGCGGGTAGAATCGCCGGATAATGAGCGAGTTGGCGCAGCGTGGGACGGGAACGCGCCTTGGCTAGAGGATGGTCAATCGAGACCACCACGCACAATTCATCGCGCCACAGCGGGGTGTGGTGCAACGGCGGCGTGGTGGCAGGGGGCAGCGTTACCACGCCCATTTCAAGGTCGCCATGCGCGACCGCACGGCACACTTCCTCTGAATCCATAAAGCGCAAATCGAGTGCAACTTCGGGAAAGGATTGCACAAAGCGCCGCAGCACCGGGGGCAGATAATGCAGACCGATATGGTGAGAGGTACCTAAACTTAGCGTTCCGCCGACGCGGCCGGCCAGATTCGCGATGGCCTGTTGGCTGTCGCGGAGCTCCGCTAAAATGTGCCGGGCGCGTGGGAGCAGGGTTTGTCCGGCCTCGGTGAGCCGCACTTGGCGGCCTATACGGTCAAACAAAGGCGCATGTAGGCTTTCTTCCAGGGTTGCCACACGTTTGCTAATGGCCGGTTGGGTCACAAACAAGGCCTCTGCCGCATGCGAAAAAGACCCATACTCGGCGACGGCGACAAAAGCGGATAAGGTGGCGGTATCCATGTATTCCAAATAGTAATATATATTATGAAAAGAATGAATTTGTATTATAGCAAATTCCGCGCTAGTGTAGCGGTTCAAAGTGGTTACACGATGGGGATAGGCGACGATGGCAGGCAGGGCACTCTACGACAAACTCTGGGATGCGCATGTGGTGCGCAGCGACGCGGATGGCACCGCGTTTTTGTACATAGACCGCCACTTGGTGCATGAGGTCACGTCACCGCAGGCCTTTGAAGGGCTGCGCATCGCGTCGCGCCCGGTGTGGCGCGTGGATTCCGTGTTGGCCACCCCTGATCATAATGTGCCGACGGATGGGCGTGCGCGAGGCATCGCTGATCCGGTGTCGCGGGTGCAGGTCGAGACCTTAGATCAAAATTGCCAAGAATTCGGCCTTACTGAATTTGGTATGAGCGATGTGCGGCAGGGTATCGTGCATGTGATCGGGCCGGAGCAGGGCGCAACCTTGCCCGGCATGACGGTGGTGTGCGGCGATTCGCATACCTCTACGCACGGGGCGTTTGGCGCCTTGGCGTTCGGCATTGGCACCTCCGAGGTCGAACATGTGTTGGCGACGCAGTGTTTGATCCAGAAAAAATCGCGCGCGATGTTGGTGCGCGTGAACGGAAGTTTAGGTGCTGGCGTGACGGCGAAAGACGTAGTTTTAGCCATCATCGGGCGCATCGGTACGGCGGGCGGCACCGGCTACGCGATCGAGTTTGGCGGTGCAGCGATTCAAAGTTTAAGTGTGGAAGGGCGTATGACGGTGTGCAATATGGCCATCGAGGCCGGTGCGCGCGCCGGGATGGTGGCGGTGGATCAGAAAACCATCGATTATTTCCACGGGCGGCCGTATGCGCCCACAGGCGAGATGTGGACGCGCGCGGTAGCGGCGTGGCGCGATTTGCAGAGTGATGCCGATGCGGTATTTGACCATATCGTAGAGCTTGATGGCAGCAGTATCGCGCCGCAGGTGACCTGGGGCACATCGCCGGAGATGGTTGTGCCGATCATGGCGCGCGTGCCCGATCCGGCGCAAGAAACCAACGCTGTTAAACGCGAAGGCATGCGCGCGGCGCTTAAATATATGGGCCTAGAAGCCAACACACCCATTGCGCAAATCGCCGTCGATAAGGTATTTATCGGTTCCTGCACCAATTCGCGCATCGAAGATTTGCGCGCGGCGGCGGCGGTGATCCAGGGGCGACGGATCGCCAACAATATTAAATTGGCGATGGTGGTGCCGGGTTCGGGCTTGGTCAAGCAGCAAGCGGAAAAAGAAGGTTTAGATAAATTATTTTCCGCCGCCGGATTTGAATGGCGTGAGCCAGGGTGCTCGATGTGTTTGGCGATGAATGCAGATCGTCTGGAACCCGGCGAGCGTTGCGCGTCTACGTCCAATCGCAATTTTGAGGGGCGTCAAGGCGCGGGTGGGCGTACCCACTTGGTCAGCCCTGCGATGGCGGCGGCGGCGGCGATTGCGGGCCATTTTGTCGATGTGCGGAATTTTTAAGCGGAGTTGCAGATGAAACCTTTTACTCGACACACCGGTATCGTGGCGCCCTTGGATAGGCCCAATGTCGATACCGACGCGATTATCCCCAAGCAATTTTTGAAATCCATCAAGCGTAGCGGGTTCGGCCCGAATTTGTTCGATGAATGGCGCTATTTAGATCGTGGCGAACCCGGCATCGACAATAGCAAACGCCCATTGAACCCGGAATTCGTGCTCAATCAAGCGCGTTATCAAGGTGCGAGCATCCTGCTGGCGCGTGAAAATTTCGGCTGCGGATCGAGCCGCGAACACGCACCGTGGGCCTTGGAAGACTTCGGCTTTCGCGCGATAATTGCGCCGAGCTATGCCGATATTTTCTATAACAATTGCTTTAAAAACGGCGTCTTGCCGATTGTGTTGGATGCGGCCGTCGTTGGCGAGTTGTTTAAAGAGATCGTTACTCATCCCGGTTATCGTTTGACCATCGATTTGCACACGCAAAAGGTCAGTACACCGAGCGGAAAGGAATATAGTTTTGCGGTGGATGCGTTCCGTAAACATTGCTTGTTGAATGGCTTGGACGATATCGGTTTGACCTTGCAGCATGTCGATGCGATACGCGCCTACGAACAACAACGCCGCGTCGTGGCGCCGTGGTTGTTTAAGTCTTAATTGGCGTCGGCGATATTAAACTGTGTCATACAGGGGTTACCTCTGTAGTCATTATTAGATGACCATACTGCTTTGGCAAGGGTGCGCGTCATAAAAGCCACATAAAAATAGAATAATTTGACAGTAAGCAGAGCCTTTTGGATTTATCATTTTATCGAGCGAAGATATGAAGGGGTGGATCAACAGTTTTTGCGCAATGACACAAGATGATGCACAATAGGGGTTTAGGCCCGGTGTGCTGGGTGTTTCCATCTTCGAGACCGATTACATTTTACAGCTATGACACATAAAATTGCAGTTTTGCCTGGGGATGGTATAGGCCCCGAGATCGTGGATCAGGCGGTTAAAGTCATTGATTGCTTGCAGCGCGAGCTGGGTTGGCAGGTGGAATTGGAACACGCCCCCGTCGGTGGGGCGGGTATAGATCAAGCAGGGCAGCCGCTGCCTGATGCGACCTTGCGCCTTGCGCAGGCGGCCGATGCCATCTTGCTGGGTGCGGTGGGCGGGCCTAAGTGGGAAAAGCGGGATATCGCGGTCCGTCCCGAAAAGGGCCTGTTAGGCTTGCGTTCCGAATTGCAGTTGTTCGCAAATTTGCGTCCCGCCTTGTTGTATCCGCAATTGGAACATGCCTCTACCTTGAAGCCCGCAGTAGTGTCCGGGCTCGATATCATGATCATACGCGAGTTGACCGGCGACATTTATTTCGGTAAGCCGCGCGGCGTGCGCATCTTAGAGAACGGTGAGCGCCAGGGATTTAATACCATGGTCTATGCCGAGCACGAAATCGAGCGCATAGGGCGGGTCGCGTTTGAGAGCGCCCTGAAGCGCGGCAAACGCGTTTGCTCGGTGGATAAGGCCAATGTATTAGAGACCACAGAATTGTGGCGCGAGGTGATGACGCGCGTCGCCAAGGATTATCCTACGGTGCAGTTGTCGCATATGTATGTGGACAATGCGGCTATGCAATTGGTGCGCGCACCCAAACAATTTGACGTGATGGTGACGGGCAATATGTTTGGCGATATCCTATCGGATTGCGCCGCCATGTTGACCGGTTCTATCGGCATGCTACCGTCGGCATCGTTAGACAGCCATGCTAAGGGTATGTATGAGCCTATTCATGGCTCGGCACCGGATATCGCGGGCAAGGGTGTGGCCAATCCTTTGGCGACGATCTTGTCGGTGGCGATGATGATGCGTTATACATTTAACGACGTTAGACTGGCCAATGTGATCGAGGCGTCAGTACAGGATGTGTTGGTGGAAGGCTTGCGTACTGCGGATATCTATACGGCCGGAACGCGCAAGGTGGGAACAGAAGAAATGGGCGATGCGGTGGTCGCGGCGCTGATACGCAATGTCTGGCGGACGGAAACCGGCGGCGCGCCGGATACCGATAAGCGCTGCATGCGCGAGGGTGGCTTGACTAACGAAATTGACTGAGTAGTGTGGGCGGGTTTTAAATTCATCTAAAGGAAGTTTTATGGCGAAAGAATACGACGTAGCGGTAGTAGGGGCCACCGGCGCGGTGGGCGAGACCATGATCGCGGTGCTGCAGGAGCGTAAATTTCCGGTACGCACTCTCTATCCATTAGCGAGCGCGCGTTCGGCAGGTACTAGAGTCCAACTCAACGGCAAATATTACACCGTTCAAGACCTCGCTACGTTTGATTTTTCCAAGGTGCAAATCGGCTTATTTTCTGCTGGCGGCGCGATATCGGAGCAGTATGCCCCGAAGGCGGCGGCGGCAGGCTGCGTTGTGATCGATAATACCGCGCATTTTCGCTACGACGAAGACATTCCCTTGGTCGTGCCGGAGGTCAATCCACACGCCATCGCGCTATATAAAAATCGAGGCATCATCGCCAATCCGAATTGCTCTACCATCCAGATGTTAGTGGCCCTGAAGCCCATTTACGATGCGGTCGGTATAGAACGCATCAATGTCGCGACCTACCAGTCGGTGTCGGGCACAGGCAAAGAAGCCATCGAAGAACTCGCCAAGCAAACGGCGGAGTTGTTGAATGGCCACAAGGCCGTGGCCGAGGTATACCCCAAACAAATCGCTTTCAATTGTTTGCCGCAAATTGATGTCTTCATGGAAAATGGGTACACCAAAGAAGAAATGAAGATGGTCTGGGAGACCAAAAAGATTTTTGAAGACAACACCATAGAGGTCAATCCAACGGCCGTGCGCGTGCCGGTGTTTTATGGTCACTCCGAGGCCGTACACATCGAAACACGCAAGAAAATTACCACCGTGATGGCACGCGATTTGTTGCGTAAGGCCCCGGGTGTGGTAGTGTTGGACGAGCGCAAACCCGGCGGTTATCCGACTGCGGTAACGGAAGCGGTGGGCACCGACCCGGTTTATGTGGGACGCATACGCGAAGATATTTCACATCCGCGCGGTTTAGATCTATGGGTGGTGGCCGATAATGTACGTAAGGGCGCTGCGACGAATAGCGTCCAGATTGCGGAAATCTTGATTCGTGACTATCTAAAATAAGCGGTTGGTTTGTGGGGTTGGCCAGACGGTCAAGGGGTAAGTAAAATTCATAGATTTTAGATAGGTAAAAGGTGCGTATGCCGTCCAGCACGATGTGGAGATCGACATGGAGATCGGCCCTTACCGCGCTTTGGGCGATGGCCGCCTTAGCGAGTGGCGCAAGTCACGCGGTAGGTGTCGGAGATATCAGCGTCAAATCAGCGCTCAATCAGCCATTGGAGGCGGAGATTGAGTTGCTGGGCGTGACGGCGCGAGATCGCGAACAACTCACTGTAGTGGTCGCCCCACGTGACGTGTTTGACCGTATGGGGATAGAGCGTTCGCCGCTCGTCGATCAACTGCGCTTTCAGGTCATCGAAAAGCCGGATGGACGGATGGTCGTCATGGTCAGTACGCCCGGCGAACTCCAAGAGCCATTTCTCAACTTTTTGATCGAGGCGAATTGGCCGACAGGACGGTTGTTGCGCGAATTTACGGTGTTGCTCGATCCGCCAAAACTGACTGAAGAAAAGGCACAGACACCGCAAGCACCCGAAACACAAGCGCCACAAGAGATAGCGGCGGCGTTGCCGCCGCCAGCCCCCGCGCCTGCGCCTAAAGCGGAACAGATTCCGCCGCCGCCTCCACCCATCGTCGAAGAACCTAAAGAGTCAGAGCGTGTTACCGTTGCACCTGAGGTTGTGCCGGAGGCGGCGCCTATTATTGCTAGCAGCGAGCTACAGTATGGGCCGGTGAAATCGAAAGAATATTTGTGGAATATAGCAGATAAAATGCGCCCTAAAAACGTGCATGTCAGCCAAATGATGTTAGCGTTGTTGCGCGATAATCCTCAAGCATTTATCGGTAATAACATCAATCGCCTCAAAGAGGGGCAGGTCTTACGCGTGAAGGATACCGCGCAGATGGAATCCGTCGGCGTGGATGAGGCCATTGCCGAAGTAGAACGGCAATATCAAGAATGGTTGACCTTCCGTCAAGGGCGTTTGGGACGTCACAAGGCGACTCAATTAGCGGCCGACACCAAATCCGCGAACGCCGAAGAAGGTGCCGATGCGCCCGCCAAAAAGCCCCCGGCGGGTGGGGTACGCAAGAGCGCCAAGGGCACGCGTTTGGAATTGGTCACGCCCAAGAACAAACCGACGACCGCGCAGGCGGAAAGCGAACGCGCGGCCGCCCGCCAAGCGGCTAAGGAATTGGACAAGATGCGCGGCGAACTGAATCAAGCGGCTTCCAACTTAGATCGTATGCGCAGCGATAATAAAAATAAAAAGACCCAATTGTCTTCGTTGGAAAAGCAAATTTCCGATATGCAGCTATTGATCGCTTTGAAAGATCAAGAATTGCATTTATTACAGCAACGCATGCGCGATCACGGTATAGATCCTGAAGAGGGCGCGTTTAAAGGCCGTGAGGAAACACCCTTGGGTTCGCTAGATCTGTCAGTGGGCGCGGATAAAAAGGCCCCTGCGCTCGATAAATCCGCGAAAGAGAAGGCGGAACCAGCGCAACCAACGGCAAAAGATGTGGCGAAACCGGCACCGTCGAGCGTATTGACCAATCCTTGGTTTTGGTTAGGCTTAGGCGCAAGTTTGGTATCGATAGGCTTTGGATTTTGGTGGTGGCGTGGTCGCAAAGACCAAATGCAACCATGGTCGCCGGAAGCGGACGCCGCGCCTGAAGACACGCTGGCGACCACGATACAAAAAGGGCGCACGAAACCGATCGTGATTGATGATAGTGCGATAGTCGTGGATAGCGCTGAAACGGCCAGTAGTGGCGTGGTGACTAAACACGAAAATGATCCGCTGTCGGAGGCCGAGGTGTACCTCACTTATGGTCGCTATCAAAAGGCCAAAGAAGTGCTGAGATCGGCCATACAATCCGATCCGGATCGCCACGAGCTCAAATTAAAATTGTTGGAAACTTTCTATTTCGCCGAAGACCACGTTGGTTTTGAAAAGCAAGCGGAAGAACTCTATGCGGCATTAGGAGGGCGGCCGGGTCCCTTATGGGATAAGGCGGTCGAGATGGGGCAGGATCTAGTACCCGATCACCCCTTATTTCGACGTGTTGGCGAGGCAAATCTTGCGGATACTATCGTCATTGCGCCTGGTAAGAATGCGGGTGAGGCTCAGGATTTGTCCGAGACTATGGTCATAGACAGCGCCAAGAGTGGGGCGGAGAAAGCCAAACGCATTGGCGCACAGGAGGCCGTGCGGCCTCCGGCATGGGCGATGGAACAATCGGAATTGGCGCGCAGCCGCCAGCGTTTGGAAGAAACTATTGTGATGCCCCCCAGTGCGTCGCGCCCCGCCGAAGTTTCACGGCACGATGAGCCTAGCGGCTATTCCAGCGCGCGATCTACCCCTGTGGAGATGGAGGAGGTTGGACGCGGAAACTCGGCAGAGATGCCTGCCCCTCCGGCGAGTGGCGGGCAGCCGCCTGTGACCGAGGAAGAATTATTGCGCGAAGAGGCAGAAGTGCGCGCGATGCTAGAAGAAGCGGTGAGCTCTTATATTACTGCTATGGAGCACAGCCAAGATGAGCCCTCCGACGAGAAAAAATCGTTGGGATTGAGTAACTTCGGGAAATCGAGTGCCGCGCGTGTGCGCAGCCAATTCGAGTCCCCGCAGCAAGAGATAGAATCTTCCTCCAGCGCATTGCGCAAGGCGGTAGATCACCTTGATCAAGCGGCCTTGGAAGAACATCAGCAACTGCAAATACATAACGCAGATGAGACGGCTGCGCCGTCGCATAGTCAAGAATTTGACGAGACGCCCCAAACCCAGTTTTCGCATAGCCGGTTCGCCGCATTGCAGGATATGGCGGGTGACAGCGTACCGCACGCGCCGGCGGCGCGGCCAGGCGAACCTACCACGGCATATGCGCTGGCCTTATTAGACGAAGAAAATCCATTGCCGAATGGCGCAGAAACAGAGAGAATAGAGGGTGAAGCAGAGCCTTCCATACTGCTGGAGCGCGCCCCTGAGGCATCGGCGACGAGTGGATTTCGACGCACGAGTCCGGTAGCCGCACCCCCTAACGCGGAATCTGGATTGGAGGATGACTTGGACGAGGACACCTTTTTCCTTTTCAATGATGAAATCGGTACAAAACTCGATCTTGCGCGCGCCTATATCGAGATGGGCGATACCGATGGGGCACGCGAAATATTAGATGAAGTCTTGGGTGAAGGCAGTGATAAACACCGTGCAGAGGCTCAAGATTTGATTCGTTTGGTTGACAAAGCCGCCACCGGACATATGAGTTGAAGTAACGCAAATCAGACCCCACAGGGTCGTTCACTCTGTGGGCATCGAGTATTCCCGCCTTAGGTTCTGTGCTATCACGCATCTCCTCCCGTGTGTGGGGAGGGGTCGTGCTTCCTACCCGTACCCATTATTTTTGTCAATTCATGATAGATCTGCATTCCATAAAATACCGATTAAAAGTAGATAAACCTATTAAAAACTCAACGTTTGGTAGCAATTGGCGATATAGGGGAATAGGCAGGCATTGCCGCTTTGAGGATTCCCTTTGTATCAATCTGCATTGGGTATACGCGTCGAGTCTGAAGCAATGCGTATGCTCGTCGCCAATATCCAAGTGGCCTCTATCGGGAGCTTGGGTTGCGCCCTGGTGTTGGTCTGGCAGTTGGGTGAAATCGCACACCACCCTGTAGTGTGGGGGTGGTTGAGCGCACTCATCTGTGTGACCAGCGTGCGGGTGGCGTTAATTCACGCGTATCGTCGTGCCGTAAGCCGAATAACTCATGATTTCGCTCAATGGCGTTGGGGCCTCACAGTGCTGGAGCTGGTGCTTGGAACGATCTGGGGTAGCCTGGGTTTGTTAGAGCCGCTCATAGAACCTAGCGCGCAAATGCTCTACGCGATCATCCTCGCCGGTTTGGCGGCGGGGGGCGCTGTGACATTCGCCGCGCATCTTCCTATGGTTTACGCCTTTATCTTTCCTAGCATTGGTTTACTTACTTATTATTTATTCTTTTATGTGAGCGGCTCCGGGTCCGCGTTCGCTGCTATTGCGATGTTGTACGGAGTGTTGATGTTAGCGCTTGCGCGCCCACTTAATCGTTACATAATCCGTACGCTGACGGCACAAGAAGAAAATAGGGCGCTGATCACGCGGTTGAAATGGAGCAATCGCCAAACCCTACGCGAAGTACGGGGCCACCAACATACCGAAGCGGTGTTACAAAACACGAAAGATCAATATGAAGGCTTAGTGAAAGAATACGGCAGTATGTTGGAAAATATGCCGGTCGGTATCGTGAAATTAGATAAGGAACTGCGCATAACTTATATAAATACCGCGATGGAAAATATAATGGGCGTACCCACAGCGGGACAATCCGCTGCGTTAGGAACCGTGATGACGATGCTACCCTCAGTGCAAGCCGCGAAAATTGACGAATTTATAACCGGATTATTGCAAGAAAAAGGTTTCGATATCAGTGGTGAGTATACGTCGCTCTATGGCAAAAAAACCTATCTATCGGCGAAAGGTATACCACTCATAAAAGGGCGGCAGTTCGTAGGCGGATTATTAATTGCGCAAGATATCAGCGTACATATGCGCGTAGAGCAGGAACTACGGGTCGCCAAACAAGAGGTGCTTAACGCGTGTCGCGCAAAAAGCAGTTTTCTCGCTAATATGAGCCACGAATTGCGTACCCCATTGCACGGAATTTTAGGTGTGGTCGATGTATTGGAGTCTTTAATTACGCAAAAAGAATGGCACGAATATTTGCGTATTATTCGCCTATCCGGCAATAATTTATTAGAGACGGTAAACCGCGTGTTAGATCTGGCGCGTATAGAAAGCGGGGGGTTTCAGCTCGAACCCAAAAATTGCGACATACGCGCGCTGATGAATGAACAATCACAGTTGTATCGCGACGCGATAATAGCGAAAGGTGTGAGTTTTGAAATAGATGTCGGCCCGGAAGTCCCTGCTACCGTGATGGTCGATGACTACCATTTGCGCCACACCATTCAAAATTTATTGCACAACGCCTATAAATTTACCGAAAGCGGTTCAATACGCCTGGTCGTGCGGTCTCATTATAGAGGTGAGAATATACACAGTGTGTACTTTAGTGTACAGGATACCGGAATCGGTATCGGTAAAGAGGTTCAACAGAAATTATTCGAACCGCTACCGCAAGGCGAAAATAGTTTCGTGCGCCGCCCAGGGCTCGGATTGGGGAATACGATAGCACGGGAGATGGTCAAACGTCTGGGCGGCGAACTAAAATTGGTGAGTACAGTGGGGCAGGGCAGCACCTTTTCATTTACGCTGGTGTTAGAGTCGGGCGTAACCATCGAAAATATAACCCCGGATAGGGCATTTGTCGAGCGCGCGATAACCGCCCGCGCGCCCATGGTGCTGGTGGTGGATGATAATGATGTCAATCGCCTAATTGCCTTAAAATTTTTACAAAGTTTGTCCTGCGATGTCGATGCAGTGGCCTCGGGCGCCGAGGCCATTAGTCGCGTGCGCGAGCGCGTATACGATTTGGTGTTTATGGATATCGATATGCCGGGGATGGATGGGGTAGAGGCCGCCAAACGCATGCGTGAAACCGGCAATTACCGGCTGCCTATCATCGCCATGACCGCGCATACTCAAGACGGCGATCGCGAACGATTTTTAGAAGCGGGTATGAACGATTATATTTCCAAGCCGTTCGATCGCGCGGTGCTGGCGCGTATGATCAAAAAATATATTACGATATTGCCCGCTAATCGTGCTGCGGATTAATTAAGTGTTGTTCCGGTTTCAACACTGGGGCTAATAATTCGTCTGCCGCATCGACGTGTACATTGTTGTTATGCCGGTCAACCAAATCCAATTCAAAATCGTTCCATCCCTTAACGCCGGTTTTGAGCGACATGACTTGTGTATATCCAAGCAACTGCATGGTGTGTGCAGCCAGTACGCTGCGATTGCCTGATCGACAAATCACCACTACTGGGCGTGTACGTGCGCGTGCGAGCTCAGGCACCGTCTCGGCGTAACCGAATTCGCAAGCCGATTCAAGGATACCGCGTGGCACATTCAGCGAACCCGCAATGCGTGCGGCGGCAAACTCCCCCGGTTCGCGCACGTCGAGCAGCAGCGGGGGATTAGGTTGTTGCAGCATTGTGTGCAAATCCCAAGGAAAAATCTCGTCGATGCGCTGGCGCACGTCATCCACGAGTTGCATAAATGTGTTCACTGCGGTGGTGCTCCGTGTCATCTGTTCAATAAAATTCATAGCGTGGTTCTATTGCGTACTACTGTGCAACGCCTCGCGCGTAGGCAGTGTGCCACGGGGCGTCGCGGCAAGATCACGCCCATCCAGGGTGCGTGCCAATATCGAATCCTGTACACTCCATTGTCCTTTAACGACGTTCGTAAGTTCCGTGCCGCGAAAGCCCAAAAAACTATATTTTCCGTAATGGGGCAATTTGCGTAGTAATATGGGGAGATCAGCGGCACGCTCTGTCGCCACCCAAACTAAGGTCGATTGCGCATGCGTGGCGATTACAATTGCAGCGGCCGTTGCGCGTGACAAAGGTTCAGCGCCTGGTAAGGTCAGAGACGTAGCGTCTATTCGGCCACGCTGCGATTTTAGCACATTATGTGCAACCAAGGCCCAGCGGTTCTGCTGTCCTAACACCCAAATAGCGGCGCTGTTGGGCAGCGCATTGAGCGCGGATTCATCAGTCACCGTCACTTGTACATCGCCGTTGGTTTGCAAGGCGTCGGCAAAGACACGGGCCTGTATTTGAAAATCGGGTGTCGCGGTGTCGGGCACAATCACTGTAATTGTATGCGCGCCAAATGCCGCGCTAAGCGCAACCGGCGCTTCGGTCTTATCTAACAGCCGGAATACATCGAAGTCGGGATCGACATCGATACGCACGGGACGTTTGGGTAAATTCCATTGTGCGGTGGAAGTGTGATTGTGCGGGCCGGCTGGCTGCACCGCGTCGGGGTTATTTTTATATGTCAAACCGGTGGCCATATGCAACGTCACCGCGCTTCCATCTGCAAAGGTCGCGACTATCGGAATATCGAGCACAAACGCGGGCTCGGTTTGCGTTTGCGTCAAGGCGATTTGTAGCTGAAAATCCCCCGCTCGCGCTACTACGCGCGCGCTATCTAAACGCAATGCAGGGGCACCCGCGATATCCAACCACTGATTGAAAAATATTTCTTCGCCCGCGAGGGAGAGCAGCGACAATGCATGTTGCTGAGTATCTATGTTCGCCATATTGTGCGCATCCATGTCGGCGCGGTGACGCATAAAGTCCGCGACGGATTCCTCAGTCTGTGACTTGAAAATGCCACGAAAATCGGAAAATTTAGCGGGCGAGAATCGATATCGAGTATAAAAATTTCGCAAGCCTGTCACAAAGGCCGCGTCGCCCGCCATACGGCGTAGCATATGAAAAAACATCATGCTTTTGCCATAACCCACGGCCTCTGTAGCGCGGCTCTCGCGCCCACGAAAAAGTCTTAATGGAATATCTTTGTCGCCCGCGACATAATCGGCATATTTTTGCAAGGCGGTGCGCCGATATTCGGCGCCATTGCCGCGCTGTTCTTGGATTAAGTGGTCGGCGAGGTAAGACGTGAGGCCTTCACTCCAATTTCCTCCTTCATCGGCGGCCACGACACCGTTACCCCACCAGTTATGTACAATTTCGTGCGGAAACGACGTGTCGATGACGAAGGGTAGGCGTATTATTTTAGAACCGATTAAAGTAAAAGAAGGCATGCCATAACCGGTTTGCCAAAAATTTTCCACCAGTGCAAATTTCCCATAAGGATATGGCCCCAGCAATCCGGAATAGAACTTGAGATAGCGATCTGCAGCGTGTAGATAACGTTCCGCTAATGCGGGTTCCGCTTGGCGTAGGTAGGCGGCGATAGCGGTTTTTTCAGAAGATCCCCAATATTCGACGAACGGTGCCGCGATAATATAAATGTCATATTGTGGATTGCGTTCCTCCCATAGGAAGGACACGCGCTTGCTGGAGCGGCTGACGCCTAGACGTTCACCTTGACTGATCACACTCCAATGCGTAGGCACGTCCACAGTAAGCGCAAAATTGACGCGTTGATCGGGTTCAATCATGCGTGGATACCATGCGCTGGAGGCGGCCAAATAAACGCCCTCCGTATCAATGATGCCGGGCGACGCCATTTCGCCTTGCAGGGCATCCAGCGGCGCGGTTTGCAGCGGGTGATGCAACACACCGCCATAGCTCAAATGGAGTGTGGTTTGGGGCTCTCTAAATTGAATTTTATATGTTTCAATTGGAACGCCATGTGGCGGCGCGGGCAACGCGATTAACTTGCCAACGGGCTCCAATAATTTCGGCTTCAAGCCCGCGTGTAACTCAAAAATAATTTCGCGTCGCGCTTCGAAGGTCAATAAATCATCCACTTGTATCGTGTGCGCGGCGGGTTGTAAGGTTACACGTATTTTATGCTGCACAGGCGCTGCGACGGCGATTTTTGTAAGCAAAAGCATGAAAAAAAATAATCCGTAAATACGCATTCGGTAGTTCTCCGGTATCACATCACGCTTTGTGAGCATTAAGTTCAATTAAATTTCGAATGTGTAGCGCTGATATTTCACGCCGGCAACTGCACGCATCATATTTTTCCATCGCGTAGCGTCAGCACCTCGTAGCCTGCTGAGGCGACCAAAGCAGTCAAAGATTATACCTAAAAGCGCTTATCCGAGTTTATTTTTACATGCATACACTACCTGCTTTGGCTCATACCCAAATTTATTTACTGGTTAATATAAAATTAATCTAATTGTGTTTGCGCGTAAATAGGCGTAGATATTAAAAGGCAAACATTTTAATCACCTTTAAGGAGGACGCAGTCATGGGCATGGGTATGGGAATGGGTGGCGCTGGTGGTGGAATGGGTGGTGGCATGGGAATGGGCGGTGGTGGCTAGAAATCTTGCGCCGTAGCGGTTGCGCGCGGCGCAGGGACAGCGTGAGGCTGCAGACGGGTCTATGTCATCAATTCGTAGATCGTTTTACCATCATTTGTTTTAGATAAACGCGCGCATAGTATTCCGTCGTTTCTACCAACGTCACGATGTGCGATGGGTCTAGTTGCGGTTTTTCCTTTTCGTAATAGGTGGCTAGTTTTTCCGACAAACGTTGGCCAACCGCAGCGCTGGTGGTTTGTGGCGTATCTTCTGCAGTGCGTTGATTTTTGGTGGCCCATTCATCGACAAATGCGCTCGCATAATCAATGGCGCCGCATGCGACGAGGGTTGGGATGTGCTTATTGGTCGATGCGGTTTTATAGCAATGGGCCACGTAGTCTTGCACCTGTTCCATGCCGCGTTCCCGATATAATTCATCGAATAGATACATCGCGTGTTTTATATTGGCGGCTACGTCTTCGGGCTCGTGTCCGGGTGAAAAGGTCGCCTCGGTATCATCGCTGACGAATACAAAATGGTAGTTGTTCGCCTGGTCTTTACCTTTGCACACAATAGTGACGGATTTCTCGAGCTCTCCGGTCATGTCGCAGCGCCCGGAGACAGGGCGTGTCGCCAGCGTGTATTCCGGTTCCGGGGTCGATAGGGTGTCGATTTCGGAGGCCAGGTTTTTGGCGGCGAAATGATCGGTACCGCCGGATAAAAAATATGTTTGGTCGTCGCGTCCCAGGCCGTAAATAAAGCGGTTATTTTTTAAAAATATGTAGACCACCCGCGACGATGCGATATCGTTCAGTAAAGAACGCTCGCCATATTCAGCGCGGGTGTAACGACCGGTAAAGCTGTACATGTAAGCGATTTCGTCGTCGGCCGGGTGTACGTTGCCTGCGCCCAGCGCAAGCATGAAGGCGGCAAGCCAAGATTGTCGAGTGCGTGCGCGTACCATCGTTAATCCCATAATACCCTCTTGGCCGATTGCCGGTGGATAGATTGCTAAGTTTGGGCCACCCGGTGCCCAGTCGAGATGCTTGGTAAATCGCGCTCGCCAATGCATACAACTGCTGATGCTAGGTTTAGCGGTTATTGGGGCCGTATCTGTAGCAGTATGAGGGGCTTGTGCCCGCCGATGAGTAGGGGTTGGTCGGTGAGCGGTGGGGTAAGTGGATGATTCGTAAAGCGCTACCTGCGTTGTGGGCGGTTTTGCCGGGCGCCCATTTACGTCTCGATGGAATCTATTGTATAATGCCATATTTTATCAAATTTTCAAAAGGTTAGGACATGTTGCGAATCGCTCAGGAAGCCCTCACTTTTGACGACGTGTTATTGGTGCCCGCACACTCCCTCGTATTGCCCAAAGAGGTCGATTTATCTACGCGTCTTACGCGCGAGATTAAATTGAATATCCCGTTGGTATCGGCGGCAATGGATACGGTTACCGAGGCACGTTTGGCCATTGCCTTGGCGCAGGAAGGCGGCATAGGCATAGTACACAAAAATTTCACCATCGACGATCAGGCGCGTCAGGTCCGCATCGTCAAAAAATTTGAAAGCGGCATCATCTCAGAACCGATCACGGTGACACCGGAGACTACGATCAGCGACGTGATCAAATTGACGCGCGCCTATGATATTTCCGGTGTGCCGGTGGTCAGTGACGGTACCTTGGTTGGATTGGTCACGCGGCGCGATCTGCGTTTTACCGACAAATTCGATATGCCGGTGACGCAGGCGATGACGCCGCGCGAGCGTTTGATTACGGTGCGCGAAGGCACCGAGCGCGAAGAAATCAAGCGTTTGATGCATGAACATCGCATCGAAAAAGTTTTAGTGGTCAATGATAAATTCCAATTGTGCGGATTGATCACGGTCAAGGATATACAAAAATCCGTTGAGCACCCTAAGGCCTGCAAAGACCATCTCGGTCGTTTGCGTGTCGGGGCGGCGGTGGGCACCGGGGCCGGCACAGATGAACGCGTCGAGGCCTTGGTGGCGGCGGAAGTCGATGTGATCGTGGTCGATACCGCGCATGGACACTCGCAACGCGTGATAGATCGTGTGCGTTGGGTGAAAAAGAATTTTCCGAAGGTTCAGGTCATCGGCGGCAACATCGCCACCGCTGCGGCGGCCAAGGCCTTGGTGGAGGCAGGTGCGGACGCAGTGAAGGTCGGCATAGGTCCGGGGTCTATCTGCACTACGCGTATCGTGACGGGCGTGGGTGTGCCGCAAATCAGCGCCGTGGCCAATGTGGCGGCGGCCTTGAAAGACAGCGGTGTGCCATTAATCGCCGACGGCGGTATACGTTTTTCCGGCGATGTCGCCAAGGCCTTGGTCGCGGGCGCGTATTCGGTGATGATAGGCGGTATGTTTGCGGGCACCGAAGAGGCCCCCGGCGAGGTCGAGTTATACCAAGGCCGTTCGTATAAATCGTATCGCGGTATGGGCTCGCTCGGTGCCATGGCCCAACAAAGCGGTTCGAGTGATCGATATTTTCAAGAAGGCACATCGGCGGTGGATAAACTGGTGCCCGAAGGCATCGAGGGTCGTGTGCCTTACAAAGGGAGTTTGTCGGCCATCGTGCATCAATTTATGGGCGGTGTGAGTGCGGCCATGGGTTATACCGGTTGCGCGAGCATAGACGAAATGCGTACCAAGCCCGAGTTTGTGCGTATCACCTCGGCGGGTGTGCGCGAGAGCCATGTGCATGACGTGTCCATCACCAAAGAAGCGCCGAATTACCGCATCGATTCGTGACGTTGGTCTTTATTATGTGTCATAAAGGGCAACGAATGCCGCTCTTTATGACGCAAATTTATCACAGGGTTTTTGCATTTTTATGTCGCTAAATATACACGCCCATCGCATCCTCATCCTCGATTTTGGCGCCCAATACACGCAATTGATTGCGCGACGCATACGCGAAATCGGCGTGTATTGCGAGATCCACGCCTGGGATATCAGTGATGAACAAGTACGCCAGTTTGGTGCTAAAGGCATCATACTTTCCGGCGGCCCGGAGTCTGTCACTAAAGACCGCGCACCTATCGCGCCACAAGCGGTGTTTGACGCAGGTGTGCCGGTGTTAGGGATTTGCTATGGCATGCAGACCATGGCCGCGCAATTGGGTGGCAAGGTCGAGGGTTCCAATAAACGCGAATTCGGCTATGCGAAAGTGCGCGCGCGCGGCCATTCGCGTTTATTGCGTGAAATCGAAGATCATGTCACACCGGAAGGGTTTGGCATGCTGGACGTGTGGATGAGTCACGGCGACAAAGTGACCGAGTTGCCGCCGTCGTTTAAATTGATCGCCAGTACCGACGCCACGCATATCGCAGGCATGGCCGATGAAACGCGCGGATTTTACGGCGTGCAATTTCACCCCGAAGTGACGCATACGCGCCAGGGCAAGCGAATTTTTGAACGCTTTGTGTTGGAGATTTGCGCTTGCGAGGCCTTGTGGACGGCCGGGCATATCGCCACCGACAGTATTGCGCGCATACGTGAAAATGTCGGCACAGATAAAGTATTGCTGGGATTGTCGGGCGGCGTAGATTCATCCGTCGTGGCGGCGCTATTGCATAAGGCGATAGGCGCACAACTGACCTGCGTGTTTGTAGATAACGGTTTGTTGCGCTTGGATGAGGCCACGCAAGTGATGGCGACGTTCGCGGCCAATATGGGCGTTAAGGTCGTACACGTGAATGCCGAGCAACGTTTTTTAGCGGCCTTGCAAGGCGTCAGCGATCCCGAACAAAAACGCAAGGTGATCGGGCGCGTATTTATCGAGGTGTTTGAAGAAGAGGCCAATAAACTACAAGACGTGAATTGGTTGGCGCAAGGCACGATATATCCTGACGTGATCGAATCCGCAGGCGCAAAAAGCGGCAAGGCGCACGTGATTAAATCGCACCATAATGTCGGCGGATTACCCGCGCATATGCGCATGCAATTGCTGGAGCCGTTGCGCGAATTATTTAAAGACGAAGTACGCCGCTTAGGGGTGGAGTTGGGTTTGCCCTACGACATGGTGTATCGTCATCCATTTCCCGGCCCTGGCTTGGGCGTGCGCATCTTGGGCGAGGTCAAAAAAGAATATGCCGACATCTTGCGACGCGCGGATGCGATTTTTATTGCGGAATTGCGTCGTGCCGAATGGTATGACAAGGTAAGTCAGGCGTTTGCGGTGTTTTTGCCGGTAAAATCGGTCGGCGTGATGGGCGACGGGCGGCGTTACGATTTCGTAGTATCGTTGCGTTGCGTGGAGACCGTGGACTTCATGACCGCGCATTGGTCGCGTTTGCCCTATGAATTATTAGACGAAGTGTCGCGGCGTATCATCAACGAAGTGCCGGGCATCGCGCGCGTTGTATACGATATTTCCAGTAAGCCGCCCGCGACCATTGAATGGGAATGACCCCGCATCCAACCCCCCGGTGCGGTGATTCAACTCACCCGACAGATCTGAATCATGTAGTCGGCGCTCCTCGTCATGCCGAATTTCTGTCGCGGCAAAAAGCTCACGCAGGATACCGATGACATGGGGTTATGGCTACTGCTTGCAAAATACGGGTCTAAGCGGCAAAAAACGGTAGACACCCAGCCTTTACCCAAATATATTCAATCCAACCGTAAGTTGCCGAACGAGCGCCAAGGATTCAAGACCTCTGTCGCCCTGGCGCACGCCTGGCACTTAACCCGGCATGCCTATGAGGAAAGTAAGCAATGGCTGAGATGGAAGATCGCTGGCTGTCCGTAGGGGATATTTGCACCTACCTCGGCGTGAGCAATGACACCTCTACAGGTGGATCGAAAAACATGATATGCCCGCCCGTCGCGTCGGCCGTTTATTCAATGTGAGGCGACATGTATGCTGACACAGGGGGCTATTGGCTCAACCTTGGAGGCTCACTACCAGGAGACCCGCACGCGCCTGGCCGATGGGGGATAATTGGAATATGGGGAAATTTAGAACTAGCCATTTCTATAGAAAACGATATAATACGTAGTATTGATGGAGGGCGAAAACAATGAGCGATCACACTATTGCCGCCAATCTGCTGCGCCTCAGAAAGAATAAGAACCTCACCCAAGAGCAGCTCGCCGACGCTGCCGGGCTTTCTCGGGCCGCTTACCGGAATCTGGAGAAGGGCCGCGCCATGCCGCGCACCGATACCCTGAAGGGGCTGTCCCGGGCGCTGGATGTGCCACTCAAGGAACTACTTTCGCCTGTTGAACTCCTGAGCAACGTCCGCTTCCGCTCCCTGAAACGGCTCAAAAGCCGCGACCAGGTCCTGGCGGATGTGTCCCGCTGGTTGCGGGATTTTACCGAGCTGGAAGCGTTGACCGGGGAACGTCATGAACACAGTCTCCAGCCTCTGTGCCGGGAGATCGCCCGCCAGCGCCGCAAGCATACCCCGGAGATCGCCGCGCTGGCGCGCGAGCACTTCGGGCTCGGTGCGCGCGAGCCGGTGCATGACATCTGCGGCCTGCTGGAGTCGCGGGGTATCAAGGTGTATTCAATCCAGGTGGCCAACGACGCCTTCATGGGGCTGTCGGTTGCCGAGGACAACGGCGGCCCGGCGATCATCGTCAATACCTGGGAACGCCTGCCCGTGGAAACCTGGATCTTCAGCGCCGCCCACGAGCTGGCTCACTTGTTGTTGCATCTCAGCGCCTATGACGTCACCGAGGAACAGGAAGACGAGGCGCAGGAAAAAGAGGCCGATCAGTTCGCTTCACATTTTCTCATGCCCGAAGAGGCATTCCGCCGGGAGTGGGACGATGCCGCCGGGCTGCCGCTCGTGGACAGGGTGCTGAAGGTTAAACGGGTATTCCGGGCAAGCTGGCGCACCGTGCTCTATCGCGTCGCCGAGGGGCTGCCGGAGGATAGGCGTTACGTGGTCTGGAAGCTGTTCAATCAGGCCTACCGCGAGCACAAGGGGCGTTCGTTGCTCAAGCACGACGAACCGCAGGGGATCACCGAGGAGGTCTACAAGGATACCCACGGTGCCAGGCCGGTGGGCATCGAGCCGGCTGGCATGGAATCGCATGACTTCCGCGAGGACCGGTTGTCGCTCCTGGTGCGCCGGGCGGTGGAACGGGACATCATCTCGCTTTCCCGTGGCGCGGAAATCCTGCGCCTGCCCTTGGAGCAGATGCGCGCACTTGCGGCCACCTGGGTTGCATAAGGCCGCAGCGTGGAATTGGTGGCCGATGCCAACGTGCTGATCGACTATGCCAAGACCGATCCATCGATCCTGGCGATCCATGTCCGGCACCTGGGCCCCATCTACGTACCCAGCGTGATTCTGGACGAAGTGCATCATCTCGATGCGGCGGACTGCGAACGCCTGGGTTTGACCGTAATCGAGGAGCCGCCGGAAATACTACTGGCTGCGGCTGAAAGGCGCGGCCCGTTGTCCTTCGAGGATCGCGTCTGCCTGTTGCTGGCGCGCGAGAATCACTGGACATGCGTCACCAACGAAAAACCCCTGCATCGGGCATGCGAGCAGGACGGAGTGACATCGATTTGGGGATTACGACTGATGATTAATCTGGTACAGGCGCAACAATTGACGCGGCAAAACGCCATGGACGTCGCCCAGGCTATCCATGAAGTCAACCCGCGCTACGTCACGGCCGCGATACTTGGGCTGTTCGAGGCGGAACTGGACAAAATGTAGCTCGCGGATCTAGGGGGAGAACAAAAAGAATGGCAAGTCAAGGAACTTATTATGTTGGTCGGGTGCTCAAGCTGGGTCTTCTTGATCAAGAAAAATTAATTGAAGCAATCAGAAAACCGGAAATCGTGATTTACCGGGGGAATGCCTGGACATTTATCGACATTACAGAATATGAGCAGTCAGGCCATCACTATATGTTTGGAAAACTCAGCAAGTTCTCACCTGAAGGGGAGGTGACCATTGTTGATACGGTGGCCCATTCGGAAAAAACGCAGATAGAACCAAATCTCCGTCTTGCATCTAGCCCCTTCATTTACATACCGGAACATTCCGGTATCGCCTTCCTGCACGTTTATAACCATATCGAACAAGCAAACTTCATTAGACGATTTTGCGAAATCATAGAACACACGCACCAAAAGTTTTTCGTCAAATGCGATATAGAGTTGGTGTCAGATCTGAAGTCATTTGCGGCCAAGCTTTCCTCGCTTGATCTGATATTTCAAATCACTGCTCGAATCTCTCCTCCAAACCCATTATTTAGCCCGTTGTGGGCGCCGCTGGAGCAGTATCTCAGGGGGAGAAACACTGACCGGATGACCATAGTAGAAGATGCGCCGGAGTCTGGGAGACTGAACACAAATCTCCCTGAATTGGTCAAAAAGGCCTCGGAACAAACGGAGGAAGAGCAGTTTATTCCAGAAAAAGAAATTCCGATTGGTGATGCGGCCATTTTAATGGCGGCAGACGGATATGGGAATGGCAAGATCCGTGGAAAGAAAGAGCAAGAAATCGTTGTTATAAAAACATCGGAAACCGCCATGAACTTCTCTTTCAATAAAGACCCCGACCCATACGAACTCTATCTTAAAGTTCTGGCGATTTTTGAAAAAATCAGATCTTCGCGGCATATGGAGCATGGTGAGTGAAACGGCTAGCTGATATTTTACGGATGACATTTGTGTCACCCGAATTTGCTTGGGTCTGCTTAATTTCGCTTGTTTATATTTCTGGTGATTGGCT
>CAKKRP010000088.1:22448-23281 GCA_919902765.1 Gammaproteobacteria bacterium
CAACTCGGACGTTTGGAAAGCGCTATATGTGCTGCCTTTGGTCTTTACCGGGTTCGCATTCAAGGCATCAAGCAAGCTGCGCTATCCATTAGCAAAAGAAGAAAATAAAGCGCTTTACGAATGGCCGGAATATCATCGAATAACTGACCGCGTTGTATTTAGTATTTTCTTATGCCTGGTGTGCAGTCTGGGAACTGTCGGGTTGTGGGTATTTACAAGCAGAATAGAAGAGTCGCTACTTGCAGTGTCGTATCTGGCCTTTGTTGGATTGTCTGGCATCTCAACACTGTTACTAATCTTGGCCGAATATCGGCTGAAAGAGATATTGACACGATATGTATGACACGAAGCTTCGTTTTTAGATAATGCAAGGTCCGAAGCATGTTGCCATGATTCGGACCCGTTCGCTCCTTCTGCACATGGCAGTCGAGACTAAACGTGATTGTAGAAATTGACGAAAGTTGAGAATCCAATAAAAGTATTGCAATGACTGAACCGAAAAAAATGGCGCTCACGTCCATGGACATCGCCGAAGAGAGACGCGAAGAGCTGAAACGCTGTCTGGGCAGTGCGTTTCCGGAGGTGTTCGCGGAGGGCGCGATCGACTTCGAGCAACTGCGGCGGGTGCTGGGCGACTGGGTGGAGCCGGGTAAGGAGCGCTTCGGGCTCAACTGGCCGGGCAAAGCCGAGTGCATGAAGATCATCCAGCAGCCGAGCGTGGCGACGCTGAAGCCGGTTCGCGAGGAGTCCGTCAATTTCGATGAGTCGGAGAATCTCTTTGTAGTGGTCTAATGTACAAAGACACCCTGATAGGTGCATTATTCACCTAGAGG
>CAKKRP010000089.1 GCA_919902765.1 Gammaproteobacteria bacterium
GGGCGATTTTTCGAAAAATATCGAACTCCACCACGTCTGAAGTAGTGGTCTGCGCGCGTGTCGATTTCATGCGCAGCAAATAACTGTAAATCTGTAAACAGGCGAGTCCCAACATCATACCGAACACAGGAGGCAGGCGCCAAAAATTATGTCCCATCACCGTTAACGTGATGGTCAACGCAAACAGCAATATAATCCCCCGCCCCCCTGGGCGCACCGCGATGGCTTGATGCGTGCGTGCAGGCGCGCCGCTGGGTATGGCGAAATGCATAAAAAATGCGGGGACGGTAAAACTCACTAAGGACGGGATAAATAGCTTGAAAAACACCCAAAAGTCGAGCACGCCTTTTTGCCAAACCATTAAGGTGGTGATGTCTCCAAAGGGAGAAAAAGCGCCGCCCGCGTTGGCGGCAACGACTAAATTAATACAACCGAGCGCGACAAAACGCGGGTTGTCTCGGCCTAACGCGGTAACTACCGCGCACAATACGAGTGCGGTGGTTAGATTGTCGGCAACTGCGGAGATAAAAAACGCCAAAATGCCCGTACACCAAAATAATGTGCGATATCCGAAATGCCGATTTACCAACCAAGCGCGCAACGCGTCGAATACCCGATGTTCTTCCAAGGTATTGATATAGGTCATTGCGACCAACAAAAATAAAAAAATCTCCGCAAAATCGAGTAGGTGGTGACGCACCGCATCAGTCATGGAGGGACTGTCGCCATGCGCGGCGTACACCGCCGCGATCAAGGCCCAAATCAACCCGGCGGCCAGCATCACCGGTTTGGATTTACGCATATGCGTAACTTCTTCCAGCATCACCATGACATAGGCGACGGCAAACAGGCCGAGCACCGAATAACCAAGCCAATGGTCGGTATAGGACGTGGCTAGGGCGCTGGCGTTTGCTGTAAGGGGGCACAACAGGCTTGCGCACGCGCCTATCGCGCGCCGAGAGTAACGTAAGGCCATAGGCGACAACTCCTTTGATAGTCTTGGCAGTTTAACATACTACACACGATACGCAAAAGGCATATTCGAAATGCGGCCGGAGGTTGCGTTTATCATTGAAACGTGTATTATCGGCTCTCCCTTTATTTTTATGGCGTGTCGGCGGCTGGGTTCGCAGTGCGTCCTTAATGGTTCGCAATTCTCAGATTATTATGCGTGACGAAAACGAACGTATCGGTATAGTGCTGGTCAATTTAGGAACTCCCGACGCCCCCGAAAGCGGCGCGTTGCGCCGATATTTGCGCGAGTTTTTGAGCGATCCGCGCGTGGTCGAGGCGCCGCGCTGGGTGTGGTGGTTGGCGCTTAATTTGGTTATATTGCGGGTTCGACCCGCGAAATCGGCGCGCAATTACCGCAAAATCTGGACCGCGCAAGGCTCGCCGTTGCTAGTCTATACGCGCAATTTAACCCAAAAAATACACGCGCAATTTGCCGCCCAATATGGAAAAAACGTGGTCATAAAAATGGCTATGCGCTATGGTTCGCCGCATCTTGCAACGGTGTTATCCGAGCTGCACCGGCAAGGTGTGTCGCGGCTATTGATTCTGCCGCTGTTCCCACAATATTCGGCGACTACGGCGGGCTCGATTTACGATTGCGTGGCCGATCAATTGCGCACTTGGCGCAACCTTCCGCATTTACGTATCATCGGCGACTACTACCAAGATGAACGCTATATCGCCGCGCTTGCCGACACTATCCGCCAACGGTGGGCGCAAGGCGTGCCGCCGCGTAAATTATTGTTTTCGTTTCATGGCATTCCGCAGCGTTACGCCGACCAAGGCGATCCATATCCCGAACAATGTCGACGTACCGCGAGTGCGGTAGCGATACAGTTGGGTCTGAACGATGGGCAATGGTATATGGCATTTCAGTCGCGTTTTGGCCGCGAGACGTGGTTGCAGCCCTATGCGGATAAAGTATTGGCGGCATGGGCGGCGGATGGCGTGGAGAGCGTGAGTGTCGTGTGCCCGGGTTTCGCAGTTGATTGCCTGGAAACCATCGAGGAAATCGCGGAAGAAAATGCGGCGGTATTTAAAAAAGGTGGCGGCAAGACGTTCGACTATATCCCCGCGCTCAACGATACTGCGGCGCATGTCGAAGTGCTTAGCCAGTTGGTGCGTAACACCATAGGGGATTGGTTGAATTGATCAATCTGTCGCATCGAGCGGTAAGAATATGTTATTTTTTTAATTAAAATTCTTTGGTTATGGTTGTATTAGCGGTGGTCAGTTTTTGTAATACTATTGTACAGCGCAGTTATGGTCGATAGTGAGTTTGATTACGTGGGGTACTAGCGCCCGCGTTTATTTAATCACCGCTGTTACTCAGCGCGTCGTGATAGAAATTTGTAACGTAGCAGTAGCTTTTTCCAGGGAGCAGGAGATAGCACTATGAGCAAGATTCAAGCCCCGTTGTTGTTGCTCGTCGATGACGATGCAGACATACGTGCGTTCATGCGCGCCGGTTTGGAGGCGTGCGGATTTCGCATTAAAGAAGCGGATACGGGCGAGCAGGCGCTGGAAATTTGCAAGTCGGCCAAAGTAGATCTGGCATTGTTGGACATCAATTTGTTAGGGATGTCCGGTATCGATGTCGCAAAACGCCTGCGTGCTGAAACAAAAGTTCCTTTTATGTTTGTTTCCGGTGTTGGCGACAGCGAAACAGTGCGTCTGGCGATCGCGCAAGGGGCGCTCGGTTACTATTTGAAACCGCTCGATATGCAACGCTTGGTACCGACCATTGAAACCGCCTTGGTGCGCGGTGCGGATATCCAGCGCCTCGCGGAGGCCGAGACGCATTTGGAACAGGCGTGGCAGAATGGACATGTATTTAGTGTCGCAGTGGGATTTGTGATGGAACGATTTAGATTGCGGCAGGACGAAGCGGTGATGTTTTTACAGCAGCGCGCCCTCGCCGAGCGCATACATGTCGATCAGTTGGCGAGAGATATTGTGGCCGCAGTCACCACACTCAGCGGGCATAAACAACTTTAGGATTATAAGGAATATTATATGTAGTGGATATAAATTCAACATCACAAGTTATAAATTTGTTCAGGGATTGTTCAGGCGACTTTAAGTAAGTTTGGAAATGTGTAAAATACACGTGTGCCCTCTGAGTCCAATTGGACTTCTTAAGGGGGGGAGATTGTTTAACCAAAGTGAGGGTTTAAGATGAAAGCTGTGATGATGGGTATGGCGATGGCCGCAGTGTCGGTTGCTGGTGTAGCGCAGGCCGAAGAAGGCTTGGACCTGGCTAAGAAGAGCGGCTGCTTGGCTTGCCATGCGGTAGATAAGAAAGTCGTAGGACCGGCGTGGAAAGACGTTGCAGCCCGTTACAAGGGTAAAGGCGACGCCAAAGCTACGTTGGTTGACAAGATCAAGAAGGGTGGTAAGGGCAATTGGACAGATGTCACTGGTGGCGTCGCCATGCCCCCGTACTCTCCGCGCGTTCCTGACGCCGATATCGAAAAATTGGTCAGCTTTGTGCTGAGCCTGTAATCGCTCGATTTGTTTTAGAGTGCATTACTAGGGTACTAGAAGGCCCAGCGGCGCTTATAGTCGCTGGGCTTTTTTTCTTTTGGTGGCGCCTATGCGTATATTAGTGGTGGAAGATGAAGCGCCGTTACGCGCAGACTTGGTCAAGGCGCTTAAGCAAAATGGTTACGCAGTAGATCAAGCCTGTGACGGTCCCGAGGGATTGCACTTCGGTTGCGAATATGATTTCGATGTCGCCATCGTCGATATCGGCTTGCCCGGCATGTCGGGCATAGAGGTGATCAAAAACTTACGCCAACGGGGGCGAGTTTTTCCGATTTTAATCTTGACCGCCCATGGTCGTTGGCAAAATAAAGTCGAAGGGCTGGAGGGCGGGGCGGATGACTACGTGGTCAAACCGTTCCAAATGGAAGAGTTATTGGCGCGTGTAAAGGCGCTGGTGCGACGTTCCGCCGGTTGGTCGCAATCGTTGTTGAAATTCGGGCCGGTGAGTTTAGACCTCAATAAACAAGTCGTATCCTTAAATGGCGAGACCTTGGATCTGACCGCCTATGAATATCGGGTCATAGAATATTTAATGCTGCATCCCGGTAAAGTAGTATCAAAAACCGAATTGACCAATCATTTATATCAACAAGACTTTGATCGTGATTCCAATGTCATCGAAGTATTCGTCAAACGTTTACGCAGTAAATTGGATCCTGATGGTAAGCTCTCGCCGATAGAGACTTTGCGGGGCCGTGGTTATCGCTTCGCGCTTACGAATGAGCCATGATTGCATTGTCTATCAATGCGCGTTTATTGATCTCTAGCAGTTTGGTATTGGCTCTATTTTTCGGCACCACCAGCGTGATCTTGGATAACGCGTTTCGTAGTTATACCAAGGTCGAGATTCGTGATCGTTTGCAGCGCCACACCTTGCGATTGATCGCAACTGCCGATGTCAATGATAGTGGTGACATCACCGTGGCCCAGGCCTTCAACGAACCGCGTTTTCTGCAACATGAATCCGGTTTGTACGCGCGCATCGTAAGTCACAACGGCCGGCATCGTTGGCGTTCGGGATCGGTGAGTAAGCGTATTTTATTGCCCCCGGCCCCCTTGTTAAAGCCAGCGGCCATTCATTTTGGTAGTTGGCCGAATAAATCGCCAAGCTTGTTTGTGTTTGGTTTTGGCGTGTCGTGGGACCAACACAATCCACCGCAATCGTTTTATACCGTGACGGTGGCGGAATCGACCGAGGCCTATAACGAACAAGTGAGTAATTTTCGACAGTTTCTCGGATTATTATTGGGCGGGGTATCGATAATATTTTTGTTAATACAGTTTTTGATGCTGCGTTGGGGCATGGCGCCGCTACGCACGGCGGCTAGCGAACTAAGCGATATTGAAAGTGGGAAAAAAACCGGTCTGACCGGCAACTATCCACATGAATTGCGCGGCCTGACGCGCAATCTCAATGCGCTGATGTCCTCCAGCCGCCAGCGTATGGAGCGTTACCGCCATTCTTTGAGCGATTTAGCGCATAGTCTAAAAACGCCGCTCGCGGTGTTGCAAAATTTGACGCAGCCAGGGCATGACGAAGAGTCCGTGCGGAGTGTGTTGCGCGAACAAGTCGAACGCATGTCGCGCACCATAGAATATCAATTGCAGCGCGCGGGCACCGCCGGGCGCATGGCCTTGACGGCCTCGGTGGCAGTGGCCCCCATAGTGGAAAAAATCATGCGCAGTCTGGATAAAGTCTATGTCCAGAAGAAGGTGTATACGGAATTAAATATCGACATGGGCGCGGTGTTCGATGGTGTGGAAGGGGATTTAGTCGAATTGTTAGGAAATCTATTAGACAACGCCTATAAATGTTGTCGAAAACGCGTGGCGATCAGCATGCGCATAGTTTCCGGTGCGCATGGAAATCAACAAGAGTTTTTAATCGAAGATGACGGGGATGGCATCCCAGAGCGATATATTCGTGCCGTATTGCAGCGCGGGGTGCGTCTGGATAACCAATTGGCCGAAGGGCAGGGCATAGGCTTGGCGGTGGTTAAAGACATCGTAGACGTCTATGGCGGAGAGTTACAAATCGCCACCTCACCGATGGGGGGGGCGGCGATTTATGTACGTTTTCCAATGGCGCGCTTGAGCGACCAAGTGACCTGAGTGCCTAGACGAACCGCTCAATCGCGAACGATGCGGTTCGTTGCACTCGCCACATCCTACCAGGTTATTTTTTCTATTTGTTTTATCAGTAGGTTAATGGCCGTTTATAGCGTCATTGAACGCTGATACTTGAGTG
>CAKKRP010000090.1 GCA_919902765.1 Gammaproteobacteria bacterium
CATCACGATATTTATTCGATTGAAGATTTGGCGCAATTGATTTTCGATTTAAAACAAATCAATCCGCAGGCATTGGTGTCGGTCAAACTCGTCGCCGAGGCGGGCGTCGGCACCATCGCCGCCGGTGTCGCCAAGGCCTACGCCGATTTGATCACCATCGCCGGTCACGACGGCGGCACCGGTGCAAGCCCGCTGACGTCGGTACATTACGCGGGCAGCCCGTGGGAGCTGGGTCTCACCGAGACGCATCAAACGCTACGCGCCAATGACTTGCGCGATAAAGTACGTTTACAGACAGACGGCGGCCTGAAGACCGGCCTGGACGTGGTGAAGGCCGCCATCCTGGGTGCGGAGAGCTTTGGTTTCGGCACCGGCCCGATGGTCGCAATGGGTTGCAAATATCTGCGCATTTGTCACTTGAATAATTGCGCCACCGGCGTCGCCACGCAAAATAAAGTGCTGCGCATGGATCACTACAAAGGCGATGTTGAAAAGGTGATGAATTATTTCCGTTTCATCGCGCAAGAAGTACGCGAGTTGATGGCGAGCCTCGGCCTGCGTCGTTTCACCGAATTAATCGGTCGCAATGATTTATTGGAACGCATCACCGGCAGCACCAGCAAACAACAGCGTTTGGATCTGCGCCCGCTGTTGTCCGACGCCGGAGTTGCGAAAGAAAAACCGCACTACTGTGTGCAGCCGCATAACGCGCCTTTCGATAAGGGCGCGTTGGCCGAGCAGATGTTGCGCGATACTTTAGCGGCGATTGAGGGCAAGCGTGGCGGTGAATTCCGTTATCACGTGCGCAATGTGCATCGCTCCATCGGTGCGCGTCTGTCCGGCCAGGTCGCCAAATTACACGGCAATTTAGGCATGGAAGACGTGCCGATCACGTTGCGCTTGACCGGCAGCGCGGGCCAAAGCCTGGGCGTGTGGAATGCAGGCGGCGTGCATTTATATCTCGAAGGCGACGCGAATGACTACGTCGGCAAGGGCATGGCGGGCGGCAAGATCGTCGTATATCCGCCGAAAAACAGTGCTTTTGTGAGCCACGAGACCACCATCATCGGCAACACCTGCTTGTACGGCGCGACCGGCGGCAAGTTATTCGCCGCAGGCATGGCGGGTGAACGCTTTGCGGTGCGCAATTCCGGCGCCTACGCCATCGTCGAGGGCATGGGCGACCACGGTTGTGAATACATGACCGGCGGCATCGTCGTGGTGTTGGGCGCGACGGGCGTGAATTTCGGTGCAGGCATGACCGGCGGCTTCGCCTATGTCTATGACGAACACAACACGTTTGTGGACAGCTACAACCACGAATTGATCGACATCCATCGCATCAGCACCGAGGCGACCGAGGCGCATCGCAATTATTTGCGCTCGCGCATCGAGGAATTTGTACGTGAAACCGGCAGTGCGCGCGGCCAATGTTTGCTCGATCATTTCACCGATCAAATCGGTAAATTTTGGTTGGTGAAGCCGATGGCCTCTGAGTTGCGCACCCTGCTCGATCAACTTTTGAATGCGGCGTAAGACGAGTAATAGACATGGCGAATCCGTTTCAGTTTTTACAAACCCAACGCAAAGATCCGCAAAAAAAACCGGCGAAAGTGCGTATCAAGGAATTCGGCGAAATATACGGACAATTCGACGGTGACAACGCCGCGAACCAAGCCGGGCGCTGCCTGTCCTGCGGCAATCCCTATTGCGAGTGGAAATGCCCGGTTCACAACTACATCCCCAACTGGCTGAAGCTGGTCGATGAGGGCAATTTATTCGAGGCGGCGGAATTGTCACACCGCACCAACTCGCTGCCGGAAATCTGCGGTCGTGTGTGCCCGCAAGACCGCTTGTGTGAAGGTGCCTGCACGTTGAACGATGGCTTCGGCGCCGTCACCATCGGCGGCATCGAGCGCTACATCAGCGACACCGCCTTCGCCCAAGGCTGGCGTCCCGACATGTCGGCGGTCAAACCGACCGGCAAGCGCGTCGCTGTGGTCGGCGCAGGGCCTGCGGGTCTGGCGTGCGCCGACGTGCTGGTGCGCAACGGCGTACAGCCCGTCGTGTTCGACCGCTACGAAGAAATCGGCGGACTGTTGATGTTCGGCATCCCTGAATTCAAGCTGGAAAAATCCGTGGTGCGTCGTCGCCGCGAGATATTCGAAGGTATGGGTGTGGAATTCCGCCTCCACACCGAAATCGGCAAAGACGTGAGCATGCAGTCACTGCTCGCCGAATTCGACGCAGTGTTTTTGGGCATGGGCACCTACAAATTCATGCAGGGCGAATTCCCCGGAGAAAATCTGCCCGGCGTAGTCGAGGCGCTGCCGTTTTTGATCTCCAACGTGCGCCATTGTTTGAATCTAAAATCGCCGCTGCCCTACGTCAGCATGCAAGGCAAAAATGTCGTCGTGCTGGGCGGCGGCGACACCGCCATGGATTGCAATCGCACCTCGATACGCCAAGGCGCGGCCTCGGTGACCTGCGCCTATCGCCGCGACGAGGCCAATATGCCCGGCTCGCGTAAAGAAGTGGCGAATGCAAAGGAAGAAGGCGTGGAATTTTTATGGAACCGCCAGCCCGTGGAGATCGTTGGTAAAAACAAGGTTGAGGGAGTGAAGGTTGTCACCACGCAGTTGGGCGCGCCCGACGCGCGCGGTCGCCGGAAGCCCGAGGTCGCACCCGGTTCGGAAGAGATCATCCCCGCCGACGCGGTGATTATCGCGTTCGGTTTTCGCCCTAGTCCGTCGCCATGGTTTAGCGATTTTAGCATCAAGACCGACGCGGCGGGTCGTGTGATCGCACCCGCGCGTCAGACATTCAAACATCAATCCGCGAATCCAAAAATCTTCGCGGGCGGCGACATGGTGCGCGGGTCGGATTTGGTGGTGACGGCGGTGTACGAAGGCCGCGAGGCGGCGCAGGGGATATTGGATTATTTGGAAGTTTAAAAAAGGTTCGTGTGCTACGCACGTTTGGTGGGTTACGCAAACAACGCTAACCCACCCGACATTGGAATTTGCGCAATTAAATATGGGGTGAGATCAATGAATTTAAAAAACGACCGATTTTTACGCGCATTATTACGTGAACCCGTAGACCGCACGCCGGTGTGGATGATGCGCCAGGCCGGGCGTTATTTGCCGGAATATCGCGCCACGCGGGAAAAGGCCGGTGATTTCATGAGCCTGTGTAAAAATCCCGAACTCGCCTGCGAAGTGACCTTGCAACCGCTGGAACGTTATCCGTTGGACGCGGCGATTTTATTTTCCGACATTTTGACCATCCCCGATGCGATGGGCTTGGGTTTGACCTTCGGTGCCGGTGAAGGGCCACGTTTTGCACACCCGGTGCAAACCGCCGCCGATGTCAAAAAACTGGGCGTACCCGATCCCGAGGGCGAGTTGCGTTACGTGATGGACGCGGTGCGTACGATACGCCGCGAACTGAATGGACGTGTGCCATTGATCGGCTTTTCCGGCAGCCCGTGGACACTCGCAACCTACATGGTCGAAGGCTGTGGCAGTAAAGAATATGCCAAGGTCAAGGGCATGCTGTACGACCAGCCCGCCTTGATGCACCAATTGTTGGAAGTCACCGCGCGTTCTGTCACCGAATATCTGCGCGCGCAAATCGCCGCCGGTGCGCAGGCGGTAATGATCTTCGACACCTGGGGCGGTGTGCTCACGCCACGTGATTACAAAGAATTCTCGTTGCGCTATATGGCGCAAATCGTGAAGAATTTGCCGCGTGAACACGCGGGTCGCCGCGTACCGGTGATTCTGTTCACCAAGGGCGGCGGTGCCTGGTTGGAAGGCATGGCCGCTACCGGGTGTGATGCGCTAGGCATCGACTGGACGCAAGACATAGGCGAGGCGCGTTCGCGCGTCGGTCATGCCGTTGCGTTGCAAGGCAATATGGACCCGTGCGTGTTATACGCCTCCCCAACGCGTATCCGTCAAGAAGTCGCTGCAATCTTAGAGGGCTACGGTCCAGGCACGGGACATGTGTTTAATCTGGGCCACGGCATACACCAACACGTCGATCCCGAACATGCGCGGGTGTTTATCGATGCGGTGCATGAGTTGAGTGTACCGTATCATCAATAGGAGTAGGATTCCCTTATAAATTTCTACATAGAACCTGGGCAAAGGAATGCCCCGGTTTAAAAGCGCTAACCGTTTGGCATTTTCAAAAGGTACGCGACTAATTAACATTAATTTTAGCATGAAAAAGTCGATAACCTATCACGGAAATAACGTAATGGGATGACCAGTTGGTTAGTAACAACAACCAAGGGAACACTCGTATTGTTGGATATTTACCTACTACAACAATACGTTAGGTCGCCGTTTATTTTCTTGCGTGCATGACATATCCCTCAAAAAATTTAGATCGGCATCCAATACCGTCTGAGGTTTGTGGGGCTGTGTATAAACGCAAAACGTCAACCACCAGAGAGGTTAATATGCGATTAGTCAAATCTCCATATCTGCACCAGCCTTTGCTTGCTGCAATGATGGCCGTGCTGGGCACCCTATCAGCACCATCGGTATTCGCGGACGAAAGTGAAATCACCATTGTGCATACGGGCGATTTTCATGGACATCTGATTCCACGCGCCAATGTACGAAGCGATTCTGCCGGCCGCAAAGAAGGCGGGTTAGCGCGCATCGCAACAATGCTAAAAAGAATTCGCGACGACGAACCCAACGCGCTTTATGTACACACGGGTGACACCATTCAAGGTGGCGCCGAAGTCTTGTACACACGCGGCCAAGCGATGATTGATGTACTTAATATGCCGGAATTCGCCATGGATGCTTTCGCGCCTGGCAATTGGGAATTCGTATATGGAACCCAGCGCTTTATAGGCCTCTTCGGCACTGGCAATGCCAACACCAATTGGGGCACTGTTGCGGCCAACGTTTTCACCACCACGGGTGCCGGCACTTGCACCAACCGTAACGGCCCGCGCCCAGTCGCACCCTTTAAAATCAAGATGGTCGATAATGTGAAGGTCGGTATTCTTGGCTTAACCACAGACCGCGGACCCCAGGTTGTCGGTTCGTCCGTGACCAAGGGTCTGTGCTTCCTCAAAAACGGTGACGATGTGTTCGTGACGAATGCGGTGACGGGTGTGGTTACCCAAACCGTCGGCGGCGTGGACTCCGAAGTGGCGGCCCAAGTTGCTCACCTGCGTGACGTTGAAGGCGTTCAGATCGTCATCTTGGCTTCTGAAATGGGCTTAGCGAACAACATCCGTTTAGCGGAGAAAATACCCGGAATCAACGTCATTCTTTCCTCCGACATGCATGAAGAAACCAGCGACCCAGTGGTGGCGGTGAATACGCTCACCGGTGCTAAAACCGTGATTCTTGAGGAAGGTCAAGACGGCACCATGATGAGCCGACTCAAGATTGAAGTGAAGAATGGCGAGTTGCATAGCTGGCACGTCAAATCCATCCGCGTGGACGACAAGATCAAAGAAAACAAGAACGTGGCGGCCAAAATCGCTGCGATTCGAGCGAACTTCACGGGACCGGACTACGCCACGAATGTAAACCCGTTTAACGGCAGTAAATTGAAGCGTCCTATCGATTCCGTGGTGGGTACGACAGCGATTCCGTTACATCGCTCCAACTTCTCGCACGAAAACATGCCGGGCGCAATCGAAGGATCGTCACACGATTTCCTGACCGACGCGTTCAAGGCGATGAGCGGCGCGGAAATTGGCGCAATCCGTGGTTTCCGCTATGGTACACATGTAGATGTCGGCGCGATTACGTATGAAGACCTGTTTCACTTTATGCCGATCGGCGCGCAAATCGGCAGCGGCAAGTTACCAGGTCAGGCGATCAAGAACCAGATCGAAAACGCGGCCGATGGCTCGTTGAATCCTGACGTATCAAAATGGACGGGCGGCTGGCTATTCAACTTCAGCGGCGTGACCATGGACTTGGATCCGTATGCAGCGCCTACCGGCGTCGCTCCATTCGCGCTCAGCAATGGCCGTGCGTCTAACATTATGGTGAACGGCGCCCCGCTCGCGTTCAAGAAAGCGGACGGTGTGACCAATCAGACCTACAGTTACGCGTCCTATTGGTACTCGGCTGACCCTTGCAAGCTCAACACCATTGACGTTCCAGGCTGCGTTGCCACTAACGGCGTACCCTCTAACATCACCGTGTTGAAGGAAGCTGACGGTAGCCCGATGGACGGTACAGAAGTAGTCGTAAACTACTTGCAGTCCCTGGGTGGCGCAGCAGTCAACCCGGTATTGAATCGCATCACGCTCAAGGACAAAGCTACCGGAGCGCCCACCACACTGCCTGCAGCCGAGTTCGGCAACAGCGAAGTACAGCCACTGCGAGGCGCGCAACGCTAAGGCTTTACTCTCGATACACCTCAACGTACAAAGCCCCGGGGGGTTCCCCGGGGCTTTTTTTTCTGTGCCCACGAACCCGGCGGTTCTGTCGCATCTGGGTTTCATACAAGAGTCGCTGTAGGGCACATCGCGCCGTTAAAATGCTATAGTAAACATCTGGGTCGCACTCCACATTGATCTTCCAACGCCACTGGAGGCAATATGAAAAAATCATCAATTTCATATATTTATACATCAATTGCGTTGATCTTTGGCGTCCTCGCCCCAGGCTATGGCGCGGCGCGTGCCGACAGCCAAATGAGCTTACGCGCCGCCGTCGGCACCGATGTCTCTCTCGGTTTGGGTTATGGCGCGGGGTTGCGTTTTTTAAAATCGTCGGGATTGCAAACGATGGAGTTTGGACCCGACTTATTTATCGCCAAATCGACCTATACCTCACAGGAATTCCACCAATACACCGAAACCACCGACCTAAAAGTCTTTGCCGTGCGGATTAACTGGCTTAGCGATTACGCGCCCAAGCAACAATCGACTTATTGGGTATACGGCGTGGGTGCAGCGGCGATCAGCATGGTTTGGGAAGAATCCAGCCCGACCGATACCTCGTTGGGCACGCCCTGTTGCGGGGGCGGGAGTAAACATAGCAAAGACGGCACGGCGTTTGGGGCGTTGCTCACCATAGGCGCGGGCAAATCGCTGACGGAGAATGTCGATGTACGGGTAGAGTTTCCGATTATTATTATCCCGTCGCCCGTTGGCAATGCAGCGGCGTTTATCCCAACCGCCACCCTGAGTCTCGGGATTGGGTTTTAACCTAACATAGAGTTTACCGTTGCCCGGTATTGACGAGTGTTTCAATAGACACGCAACGCGGGCGTATCGCCTCGGCGCGTAAGGCTTGCAGCACCGGTTGTACCACGGTGAGCTGCATGGTCATTTCATATGTACCGTCGGCGAGCGGATTGCCCATCACCACCTGCGCCCCTTTTATGTAACGGTCTATCATCACGCGCGCCCGGTCATTCACCACCACCATATCGCCCACCGTGGTCGTCGTCGTGACATGCATGCCATAGATTTGTTCGGTAAGATTGCGCAGGGCGTCTAATTGCGCGGCGCGCATAGCCAATAAGCGTTTTTGTTGCGGGCTATAGTAATTAGGCGGCGGGGCACCGTAGCCGGTGCTGCTAAATGTCTGACGATCCACTCCATGAAAGCGCTCATCGCCATATCCCACCGTCATGCCAGCAGGACATTCGTCTGGGTTGCTGGTGTAGTGTAGCGTGGCGGGCATGGTTTGGTTGCGCCCTTTTGCTTGCATATTGCCTCTCTCTAGCAACGGCGGCCCAGTCGGCTCTGCACCCAGTAGACGCATTTGATCGCGCTTTAAGCCGCCTTCAGGCAGCGTCGTTTGTACCTTGTCAGACGCGGGGGCATCGCCGCGCACCGTCACGACCGGCGCGACCGGGGTACAGGCACTGGCAAGCATCGCCAGCAATAACATGCAGCGAAAGTCGCCAAATGATGAACCCTGTAGATGTGTCATGGCATCACGCTTCTATGTTTCCCTCTACCGGTATTAGCGGCAGGGGTGCGCGATGCTTGAAACGGTACCTACCTGGACTTAGTAGCCTGTAATAGTGACGGTAATGGTCGCCGAGTAGGCCCCTGCGGGCAGGCCAACGACCGACGCGCCCGCCACGGTGACGGCTATGCTACGCGCCGCAGCCACCACTGGCGCGGCACCGACCACGTTCTCAACGACCGTGGGCACCGCCGAGAGCGTCACTTCCGCCTGGTTATTGTAGCTGATGCTGTAGCCAAAGCTGTTGCCCAGGCCATTGTCCAAAATGCCGCCGGTATTGTCCGTTAGGCTGACATCATATGACGCCTGCCCGGAGGCATCTAGGGTGGCGGTGGCCACGGTCTGTCGCACCACGTCTACGCCCGGAACAATCGAGAACCCAACAACACCTGAAAGCGCAACATTCACCGCGATAACGGCGTTTGCCGCCGGGCAAAACAACGCACTTGTCAGCAGCACGCCACTATATTTCAGCGTCCTAAGCAGTAACATATGGATCTCCTTCATAATGGACGGACAATAAAACTCCGCTAATTTACCGAATACGTAATGGCCCCCAGCTCGACGGCTTGCGCCTTGGTCGGGGCGATGTCGAACACCGCCGTGCCTTCCAAATTCTCTACCACTATATGAAAACGTCCGGTACGCAGTCCTTCAATCTGGAATAGGCCTGTTTCATCCGTAAAAAAATCCACCCTATAGCCGTCAGATTCGCGCACCGCATACGCCATCAACAATCCCAACGGCGCGCCGTTGGCGTCTTGCAACACACCTGCGCCATACACCGACACGTCACCCTTGAGCACCAATCGCGCCCCGCTAAGATAGGTTGAATAGACATTAGTGGAAAACCGGTCCAACCGGTATCCCGCCTGGTCATCTTTCACTTTTGCAAAAATAGGCGTCACGCTATACGCACCGAGATTAGAAAACAATTGCGACGAATAGCCGCTCATCCCGACATATTTATCGCCGGACGTGCCGCGACCTACGAGGATGGTTTGATCACCGGCGTTGTCTACATTATCCACGATCACAAACGACGTCTTATTGAGCGCCCGCCCCCACGCAAATGTCCCCCCCGCATAGGCGATGCCTCTGCTCAAGGCCTGACGCTCAAACCTAGACAACGTATGCGCCGGCAACACCTGTGTCTCCGTCCCGCTATAGGAATATTCGAGAGCACGGGTGTAAATCTGCGCGTTGGCCGCGAGCGAGCGTGACAAATCCGATTCCGCCGCCGTACCTGTGGCAGAGGCCCCGACCTCGGTGCCCGTACTCGAACTGACCGATAACTGTTTTTCGTTAATAGCACTTGCGTAACCGGCACGACTGCTCATGTATCGCCACGGCGTCCAAGTAAAATCGACGCTGACACCCTGCTGGCGCGCGGGCGACGCCAAGGTGGTATGAGTATAGGCTTCCAAGCCTACGGCCACCGTGCCGGTAATTCTTTTATCCACACGCAAAGTCAGCGAGTCGTCGCGCTGACCATCCCATCGTTCACTATAGCGCAGACGCAGCAAGGGTCGTATGCCAAGGACATAGGGCATGCTATACGATCCGGCGACGTTGTACTTGTATTGCGGGGTATATGGGCTTTGTCCCAAACTGCGATAATGTTCGCTACTGTACCGCAACGACACGCTGAACGCCGTGGTCGGGTGGGCCAGCACATAGTCGGCGGATAGTGCATAATCTCTGGCCGTAATTGCATGCGCCTCGGCGCCCAGCGCCGCGTCAAACTCCACCGTGCCGACATAACTCAGCAACGTCGCGGAGCCACCTAGCGCAAGATAATCTTTACTACCCTCGCCCATTAGTCCCAGGGTCACATTCGGCGTATAGCCCTGACGCAAAAATCCTGAAACGAGCGGATTTTCTTTATAGTAAATAGGTTCGCCACCAATCCTTCGCGCGCGCGGTACGCCCGCAGTGATGCCAAAATCGCGTATACCCTGCGACAACACACGCATATCGTTCAGACCTTGATACGCGTAGGTACGTGTGTGACCGCCGCTATCGGTGATTTCGATCATCACATTGCTAATGCCATTGGTAAGCGGAAAATCTAATAAATCATAATACCCGCCCGGCAACGAAAACTGTTGATAAAGCGCATTATTCAAATAAATCTTCACATTCGCCGCGCTTTCCAGGAAGATCGTCTGGTGGATGATTGGGTTATAAATGAGGTTAGGTTGCATATTGAGATAAGTGCCCAACGTCGCGCCGAGCAATGGCGCATTACCCATCAAACCCACCGTTCGATAGGCAATATCTCCGGCGCTAAATCGCACATATTCGCGCGGAAAATCGGCGGTCAACGTGGTCGCGCGGCGCGTATTTTGTTTTAACAATACATTATAGGTTTGATCATTTTCCAACACCCAATTATTGCGTACCACGCGGCCTTCCAAGAGCACGGCTTCTCTAGCGATCACTTGGTCCGCTGCGATCCGATCCCAGTACGCGCTCAACGACGCACTGGTCGGCGCTGGCCACAAATCTATCGCTTGTTCTTTGCCTAGGCGTTGATTAATCTTCCATTTTTTGGTTTTTTTGTGTGCCGGAGGCGACAACAATAGCGCCGAAAAATTGCCGGTGTGTACTGTAACTGTAAACCCTATCTTCCGCAATTCGTCTACGTCAACCCACCGCCGCCCCTTGAGTTCCCTGTGTATATGCCGGATAAATTTATCGCGCAACATCGCGCGCGCTAACCGCGCCAGCAATGCCTGCGTATCAAAAAATATCCGTGTCAATGCGGTATTGGTTTGCACCGCAATATCTTCGGCCGGGGAGTCGTCGATGGTGAGCGTCAAAGTCGTCTCCTGTATATCCGCAACAGGGGACGCTTGCGTGGGCACTTGGCTATCCGGGGCAACATAGGTACGAAAGCTGGGTAAGGACGTCGGCCGGGTGTTCGATCCTGCGGTGCCTGGTTCGGCCGGTGACGCTGGCAAACCATCGCCAGCAGACAACGCAGGGCGACTTATGTCTGCAATAGGCTTGGGCAGCGGCAACGCCTGCGGCGTGGGCAAGGCTTTAGCTTCGGGCACCGGTTGGGCGGTTTCTGCACTCACGTCTACTATCCTCAAAAAGCCGAGCGCTAACATCATCCCCTTGACTTGACCGCTGGTCATGACGCGCGCGTAACTATTCCACTTTGATGTCTAAGCTGGCGCGATCTTTCTTGCAATGCGGACAATCCCAACTCATATCCACTCGATAGTCGCGCGACAGGTCTAGCAAGGGGCGTAGCGCAGTGCCCGGCCACCGCCAGGCGACGGTGTGCGTGGTGCCCGGCAAAAGATTGGTGAGCGGAATGGGCTTGAGCTCCTCGGGATTATCGAGGATCTGCACGACGCTGTGCTGCGTAAATTTTAATATGGGCCTAGATAACAAGTGATGAATATTTCCGGTATTTTTGAGTGTGAACGAAAAACCCTCTGATTCGCGCCTGGCCGAGATAAATTCTATTTGTGGCTGGGGACGTTCAGGCACAATATACATGGCGGTGACGAAGCGCGTGACGAAACGTACCCCTGATCCCTTGAGGGCGACATCTTTGGTGGCGATCTCCTCGGCGATAATGCGATAGGCGAGCTCTATCTGAGGGCGCAGCTTCTTCTTCAGTGAAATACGCACTACGCGTTGTTCATTGGGCTTTACCAAGAATTGACCTGGGAATATGACTAAATCATCGCTCGGCGTACGCACTTCTATGCCATTGGCGTCCTGCGTCCTAGACAGCGCAGTTATTTTTATCGGGGCGGTGGTTTCTTTGTCATTGACCACTGTCAACTCATAGTGATCTGTCGCCGACAGCACCCATTCCCCCGTCATCGGCCCCACCTTCAGCGCCCATGCGTAGGGGCTGCACAACGCTATTGCGAAGGCCATAACGGCCTGCCAGGAACGTCGCGCCCTATGGTTAATGGTCATGCCTACCCTCCTATTTTTTTGTACCTCAAATAAAACCTGTCTGACCCCAGACGTTAGAGGTCAGACAGGCGATCACCCGTGAGACTAGGCGGCGGTGACAGTGACTACGATGGTGTCTGTGTACGCACCTGCGGGTAATAAATCAGTACCGGCGGTGAAATTGAATTGGAACGACAACACCTTAGCAGACACCGGTGTCACTACCGTGTCAAAGAGCGTACCGGGGGCCACACCGCTCAATGCCGTGGCACCCGCCACCGAACACGCGGCGCAGGTCAGGGTGTAAGGAACCAAGTTCACGCCATTCACCAAGTTGCTCGCGGTACCAGCGGTGGATTGGAGTTTTACAGTGTTACCGGTACTACCGTTGGCGCTATAAGTAACGGTAAACAATGCGGCAATGCTCGCGGGCGCACCAGCGCTCACTGGAATATTGAAGTTGGACACACCGGCACCACCCGCGCCACCCGCGCCGCTGGCCGCAGCCACGGTCGCGGTCAACACGATCGTGCCCGTCAACACCATATTGGCGGTCACCGGGTTAGCGGCATAGGCCACTGGCCCGCTCATCATCATGGCAACGCTTAACGTGCCTACGGCAATTCGTTTCATCATCGGTTTCACTTTGCACCTCTTTGAGGCCATCGAAGTTCGGCCCACTGTCGAAAACCCCAGCCCAGTCAAGTCACGCGCCCAAGGGCGCGAGCATGAAATTCCTAACAGGACCACACCAGGGTTAGCGTCTATAAATTGCCGCTCTTTACACATCCCCCCGCAATCTGCCCCCAAAATTCGCCAAATTGCCTCTTATTTGGCGAAAACTAGCCGATGGCCACGCAATCCAATTAAATATTGCGCGGCAACTGTGACCTATATTAGGTGCGCAGTTCCGGTAATTAGATAGTAGTAAGCCATTTGAATTACGTCGGCAACTGTGACCTATTTAGGTGCGCAGTCCCGGTATTAAGTCTCAATGTCGATGTTTAACAATGCGGAAAAGCGTTGCAAATAATATGCACACTATTCGTGGGATGGTGAGTTTAAAGTTTTTGAGCACTAGACAGTTCTCGACGCAGTATTTCAATCACGGGGGCGGTGCTAGGGCGTATGCCACGCCACACAAAAAAGCTCTCTGCGGCCTGCTCGACCAACATGCCCAAACCATCAATGGCCTGTGCCGCGCCGTGTTGCCCGGCCCAATGCAAAAAGACCGTCGGTTGGGTACCGTACATCATGTCGTAACTCACCGCTCCCGCCACGCACTGTAGCGGGAGCGGTGGAATTTCGCCTTGCAAGCTGGCGGCGGTGCCGTTAATCACCACATCATACGCACCGTGCAAGGCCTCGAACCCCCCACCCTGCACCACACCCATATCCGCGAAATCCTGCGCCAAGGCCTGCGCCTTGGCAGCGGTGCGATTGGCGATGGTGAGCTCACGCAGGCCTATCTCTAACAATGGGGCTAAGACGCCGCGCACCGCCCCGCCCGCCCCTAAAATGAGCACACGTTGGCCGGCCAATGCAATCCCGTGGTTTTGGGCGAGATCACGCACCAGGCCCACGCCATCGGTATTGTCGCCGAACAGCAGGTTTGCACCATTGAATTTTAGCGTGTTGACGGCCCGCGCACGTTGCGCGCGCGGGCTACGCTGCGTGGCCAAGGCCCACGCCTGTTCCTTAAATGGCACAGTAATATTGAGCCCCTTTCCACTTTGCTGGGCAAAGCCCGCAATCGCCTGCGCCAAACCGTCTACCGGCACGAGGATGGCGTCGTACTGGAGGTGTTGCGCAGTCTGATCCGCAAACAAGCGGTGGATACGCGGCGATTTACTATGCGCGATGGGATTGCCCATCACCGCATAGCGATCTGGCAACGGATTTGGCATACACTAGGGTTCCAGACAACGAAGTAGTTTCAATATTGTAACATCGGCGTCACAATTTTTATGTGTAATGGTCGCGCAGCCGACACTTAGGACTCAAGCAACCATGACGACCCCAAATTTGCTGATCGTAGATGACGAACCTGCCGTGCGCGAAATGCTCAGCTTCGCGCTGCAGCAAGCGGGGTATCAAACCTTGGAGGCGGCCTCGGTGCGTGAGGCCGACGCCCACCTCGCCCACCGCTATCCCGATTTGATTTTACTGGACTGGATGCTCCCCGAGGTCTCCGGGCCGGAATATGTACGGCGGCTGAAAAAAGATGCCAATACACAGGATATCCCCATCATTATGCTGACCGCGCGCGCCGAGGAAGAAGACAAGATACGCGGCCTTGACCTGGGGGTAGACGACTATATCACCAAACCCTTCTCGCCCCGCGAGTTGCTGGCACGCGTCAAGGCCGTATTACGGCGTAGCGGCACGGACGGCGATCAAGTGCTAGAGGGTGGGCAGTTGCGCTTAGACCCGCGCAGCCATCGCGTCACCGGCGCTGGCGCGGAGATCGCGCTGGGTCCGACCGAATACCGTTTACTGTATTTCTTTATGACGCATGCCGAACGGGTTTATAATCGCGCCCAGCTACTTGACCGCGTGTGGGGCGGGGATGTCTACGTCGAAGAGCGCACGGTGGATGTGCATATACGCCGCTTGCGTAAGGCACTGGCGATGCACCAATGCGATGTCTATATACAAACAGTGCGCGGCACCGGCTATCGGTTTTCCACGCATTTATAAGTCCTCGCGCGCGCATCGATCACACCTACAATACCCAGAATCCCCCACGCGGTTTATATGCACCCTCACCGCCGACCGTTGCGAGGCCTGACAATTGGAAGATCGCTGGGTATCCGAAATCACCCTCATGGGCTTGATCTTGGCCGCACTAGCCTTTATCGGCTGGTTGTTCGGCCATACGACATTATTTTTGGTGTTGGGATTGGCGCTGTATTTGACATGGCATATACGCCAATTAATTCGTCTCGCCAATTGGATGGATCGCCAAGCCTCAGGCGAAGAACCCGAGGCGCGCGGCTTGTGGGGCGAGGTGTTTTTAGATATTGCGCGCATGAAAAAGCGCCATCGCGAGCGCCGCCGCCGTTTTGCGGCCATCGTCGAACGTTTTCGGGCCAGCACCACGGCCATGCCGGACGCCACCGTAGTGCTGGCCCACGACGGCCGGATCGACTGGTTTAACAAGGCCGCGCAAACCTTGCTGGGCCTGCGTGCCGGCGTTGACCAAGGACAGCGTATCGACAACTTGTGGCGGCAACCGCAATTTATCGAATACCTCAAATCTCAGGATTATGACAACCCGTTGGAATTGCCCGCACCGACCAACGAAGACATCCAATTGTCCATGCGTATCGTGCCTTATGGTGACGATTTGCGTTTATTGATCGTGCGCGATATTTCGCGACTGCATGCGTTAGAGCGTATGCGCCGTGACTTTGTAGCCAATGTTTCGCACGAATTGCGTACCCCGTTGACGGTCATCGGCGGATACCTGGAATCCATCGCCGAGGCCGACAATTTGCCGCCCGCCCAACGCCAGGCCTTCATCACCATGCAACAACAAGCGGCGCGTATGCAGCGGCTGGTCGAGGATTTATTATTATTGTCGCGTCTGGAAAGCACCGGCACGACGGCCCACAACGAGGCGGTGCAGGTCGCGACCTTACTCACCACCATCGCCGACGAGGCGCGCATGCTCAGCGGCGACCGCCAACATCGCATCGAACTGGCAGCCGACGACGCGACACGGATGCTGGGCAACGCCAAGGAACTTTACAGTGCCTTCGCCAATTTGGCCTTTAACGCCGTGCAATACACCCCGCCGGGCGGTCATATAACATTGGTATGGCGGGCCTCCGCGCAAGGCCTCGTCTTCAGCGTACACGACACTGGGATAGGCATCCCGTCACACCACCTCCCGCGCTTAACCGAACGCTTTTATCGCATCGACGATAGCCGGTCGCGCGCCAGTGGCGGCACTGGGCTGGGGTTGGCCATCGTCAAACATATATTAATGCGCCATGGCGGACACTTGGAAATCGACAGCACACCGGGACAGGGCAGTGAATTTCGTTGCGTGTTTCCGCTGACCAGACGCGCTTAAATAGACCAGCAGTCGTCATAAAATTGTCATATTCACGTCATATGACGGACACGTGACAAATTGATAATGTGCGTCTATAACACGGTGTCGACCCCGCCCGTGAGTCGTTTAACCCCAGTGGAGTATGTCAATATGCGTAAGACAATTGTATGGACCATGCCCGCCGTGGCGCTGCTGTCCGGCGTCGCCGGGGCTGATATTAAAGTAGATGCTAAGCTGCAAGACTATCACGTAGCCTCCGGCGTTTCCGGGAACATCTCCAGCGTCGGCTCCGACACCTTGGCGAACCTGATGACCTTATGGGGCGAAGAATTCAAACGTCTATACCCCAACGTGAATATTCAAATCCAAGCGGCGGGTTCGTCCACCGCCCCGCCCGCGCTCACGGAAGGCACTTCCAACTTCGGCCCTATGAGCCGCGACATGAAGGAAAAAGAACTCGCCGATTTTGAAAAAAAATACGGCTACAAACCCACGGCGGTGCGCGTGGCGATCGACGCCTTGGCGGTGTTTGCGCACAAGGATAACCCGATCAAAGGCCTGACCATGGCGCAGGTCGATGCCATTTTTTCAGTCACCCGTAAATGCGGTCACCCGCTGGATGTCACGCGTTGGGGACAACTGGGTCTGACCGGCAGTTGGGAAAATCAAACCATACAATTGTTCGGGCGCAATTCGGTGTCCGGCACCTACGGTTATTTCAAGGAACACGCCTTATGCAAAGGTGATTTCCGCACCAATGTGAACGAGCAACCGGGTTCCGCCTCGGTGGTGCAGTCGATCACCGCCTCCAAAAACAGCGTCGGTTATTCGGGTATCGGATATGTCACGGCGGGCGTCAAAACGCTGCCCTTGGCCAAGTCCGAAGGTGAAGCCTTCGTCGCGGCGACGGCGGAAAACGCCATCAGCGGCAAATATCCGCTGTCACGCTTCCTTTACATCTATGTCAACAAGGCCCCCAACAAGCCCCTGGCCCCGCTAGAACGCGAATTCATCGCCATGGTGATGTCTAAGATCGGTCAGCAAGTGGTGGTGAAAGACGGCTTCATTCCGTTGCCCGCCTCGATCGCAGCCAAGGAAATTGCCAAGTTGAAGTAGCGCACGGCACATCCAGCACCAACAACAAGGGCGCGTCGATACGCGCCCTTGTATTTTATCCCTTCACATCAAACCCATTCCGAGCGCCGCCGGAAACGTATTTTCGCACTCAGCAAGCCGAGCAATACACCGCCAAACAACACGCCGGCCCCGGCGAAAAACCAGTCGCGTGTCGCACTCCCTTTAAATTTCCCGACTTCGGCGCAAACCACCTCCTCACCGGCCTACAAAGCGCATTATTAC
>CAKKRP010000091.1 GCA_919902765.1 Gammaproteobacteria bacterium
CAACATATATTTTTAACTAGGCACTACAAATCAACTTTTTAAACGCCCCCAGTAAATCCGGGCGCTCTAGGCCGATCAAGGGGAAAATTCGCCGAAGTCGGGAAGAGCTCGATGGCCCCCGCATGGTCACGGGTGGGGAATAAGCCCCCGCAGCGATTCTGCAAGGGGTTAGTCTTGTGCCAACATCTTCAGGCGATACAAACTCTCTAAGGCCTCGCGTGGCGTGAGCTGATCGGGGTCTAGCTGCGCTATCGCCTCGCGTAGCGCGGTGTCCGGCGCGGCAACGGTGGGGGGCGCAAAGAGCGGCAATTCCGCTTGCGGCGAGAGTTGTGTTTGGCGATTGGCCGCTTCCAGTTCACTTAGGCGTTCGCGCGCGCGTTGTATCACCTGCGCAGGTACGCCCGCCAACGCGGCAACATGCAGGCCATAGCTGCGGTTCGCCGGCCCCTCCTTAACGTGGTGCAAAAATACAATTTTTTGTTGATGTTCGCGCGCACCCAAATGTGCATTGGCCACTGTTGAAATCAAGCTGGGTAACACGGTGAGTTCAAAATAATGCGTAGCGAACAGGGTGTACGCCTGGACATGTTCGGCGAGATGTTCCGCGCATGCCCAGGCCAGCGCTAAACCATCGAATGTACTGGTGCCGCGCCCGATTTCGTCCATTAACACCAGGCTGAGGGCCGTGGCGCTGTGTAATATATTGGCGGTTTCGGTCATTTCCACCATGAAGGTCGAACGCCCTCCGGCCAAATCGTCGGCGGCGCCTATGCGCGTAAAAATGCGATCAATCGGGCCAATGACAGCGGCTTGCGCGGGCACGTAACTACCTAAATAGGCCAGCAGCACGATCAGCGCCGTTTGGCGCATATAGGTCGATTTTCCGCCCATGTTCGGGCCGGTTATGAGGAGCATGCGGCGCTGCGGGTGGAGCAATAACGAGTTAGGTACGAACGGTTCGCTGGACACGTGCTCGATCACCGGGTGGCGGCCGCCGGTGATGTTAATGCCGGGCGTCGCGACTAATTCCGGAGCCACCCAGTCCAGCGCCGCCGCGCGTTCCGCTAAATTATTTAACACGTCGAGTTCGGCGAGCGCCGCGACGCTTTGTTGCAACGCTGGAAGGACCGCGACCAGGCGTTCGATCAACGCTTCATACAGGTGTTTTTCGCGCGCCAAGGCGCGCTCGCGTGCGCTGAGCGCCTGGTCTTCATAACGCTTTAGTTCCGGCGTGATGTAGCGCTCAGCGCCCTTGAGCGTTTGGCGTCGAATATAATCGGCCGGGGTCTTGGCCCCATGGCTGTTGGTGATTTCGATATAAAATCCATGTACCCGGTTATAACCTACCTTGAGATTGGGAATGCCGGTGCGTTCGCGTTCACGCAGCTCCAGTGCAGTTAAAAATGCCCCGGTGTCGGCGCTCAAGGTGAGCAATTCGTCGAGTTCGGCGTCGTATCCAGGGGCGATGACGCCGCCGTCGCGCACGACGACAGGGGGCTGTTCGACCAGCGCGCGCACCAGCAAATCCAAGGTTTGCGGGTGTTCGGAAAGCGCCTCGGACAGTGCCGCCAACAACGCGGCGTCACGCGGAATTTGCAGTTGTACGAGGGGTAGGCGGGCCAATGTTTCGCGCAATGCGACCAGATCGCGTGGGCGTGCCGTACGCAGTGCGATGCGTGCCAGTACGCGTTCTACATCGCCGATGCCCTGCAGCGTGGTGCGTAATTCTTGATAATGGCGGTCTTGCAGCAAGCGCGTGAGGGCGGCTTGGCGGTGCTGCAAGATTTGCACATCGCGCAACGGGCGGGCCAGCCAGCGGCGCAATAAGCGTGCGCCCATCGCGGTCGCGGTGCGATCTATGACGGCCGCCAATGTGTGTGCACTGCCGCCGCCGAGATTGGTGACCAATTCGAGATTGCGTCGCGTGGCGGCATCGAGTATCAAACTCTCTTCGCGGCGTTCAGTGCGTAGCGCGCGTACATGCGGCAGCACGCAGCGTTGGGTGTCATTGACATATTGCATCAGCGCGCCTGCCGCACCGATGGCCAACGGCAAATCTTGTACACCAAAGCCGGATAAATCGCGCGTACCGAATTGGGTGGTGAGCAGGCGTTGTGCGGAATCGTATTCAAAGAACCACGGGGCCATCGCGCGTACCCCACGGCGGGTCGCAAGCAAATCCTTATGTGGGTGTTGAAAATCTTCGCTAACCAATAATTCCGCCGGATTTAAACGCTCCAATTCGCTTAGCAGGGGTTCAATTCCAGTGACCTCCAAGACGCAAAAGCGACCTGCGGAGAGTTCCAGATGCGCGATGCCAAAATGGCCGGCGCGCGCGCTGACGGCGACGATGAGATTGTCTTGGCGTTCTTCAAGCAAGCCTTCGTCGGTCAGCGTACCGGGCGTGATGACCCGCACGACTTTGCGTTCTACCGGCCCTTTTGAGGTTGCCGGGTCCCCGATTTGTTCACAAATTGCGACCGACTCGCCGAGTTTGACGAGTTTGGCGAGGTAGGCCTCCACCGCGTGTACGGGTACGCCCGCCATCGCTATGGGTTGCCCCGCCGATTCGCCGCGCGAGGTCAGTGTGATATCGAGCATGCGCGCGACGCGTCGCGCATCGTCGAAAAACAATTCGTAAAAATCGCCCATGCGATAAAACATCAGCGTGTGCGGAAACTCCGCTTTGATGCGCAAATATTGCTGCATCATGGGCGTATGTGGGGCCGTGGTCGTAGCTCGCCCAACGGGAATGACAACGGTATCGCTCATACGACGACGGGCGTATCGCTTTGATTGCCCCAGTCCGACCACGCGCCAGGGTAACCCCGCACGCGCTGATAGCCTAGACTTTTGAGCACGATAAAGCTGAACGCCGAGCGGTGGTGGCTATGGCAATACAGCACCACGTCTTTTTCCAGCGTAACGCCTTGCGCGGTGTATATGCGGGTGAGATCGAGCGCGGGTTTTAATTGTAGATGTTTGGCGCGATTCATCGCCTCGGTCCATTCGATATTGACCGCGCCAGGGATGTGTCCACCGCGCGCCGCGCGCACTTGGCGGCCGTGAAATTCGTCAGGGGTGCGGGTATCGACAAATGTGACTTCGGGGTTGTGTAAGTTTTTTTGGATAAAGGCGCGGTCGGCGATGACTTCCAGATGCCAGTGGGCGCGATAATGCACGGGGGCTACTTTGGGTACGTGTTGTTCGAGTCGGCGTTGTTCGGCGAGCCAGGTGTGTAGGCCGCCATTGAGCAAGGAATAACGCGTGTGGCCGGTGGCGTCTAGCGTCCACAATAAACGAGCGGCCTTGCCGCCCCCTTCATTGTCATAGGCGATGACATGGGTGTCCGGCCCTATGCCGAGTTGGCTGAACAGGCGTTCCAAATGGGCCAGGTCAGGCATCAATCCCATTACTGGCGGGCGATGTTGCACAATCAACGCATAGTCAAGGAATACGGCACCTGGTAGGTGGCTTTCTTGATAGTTTGCCGGACTGGTTAAATCAATAATGCGCAAATTTGGGTGGTCGAGGTGCGCCTCTAGGGTGTGGGCATCCACCACTAACGGAAAAACCATATAATCCTCACGTGTTTGCTGTGCCTTAGTTTACGTACTAGGCATCTCGTCGTCCAGACTGGTGCCGCGCGCCGCGTATGTCGAGCATGTGTATTGTATATGTAAGACCCTCCCCGAGGCGACTGCCGCAAGGACAAAAATCTACACGCTGCTGACGGCGGGGGTGGTATTCAGGCGCATGCGCAGGCGCATATTGCGAAACGATTCGGCATATTCCAACGCCGTTTGTTGCGATATCAGTTGTAGGTCGAGCAGATTGTACAAGGACTGATCCAGGGTTTGCATCCCCACGGTAACGCCCCTTTCGATGGCGTCGTTGAGTTCGCCGAATTCACCTTTGCGGATCAGGTCGGCGACGCGTGGAGTCTGCAACAATAATTCGGTTGCCGCGACCAGTTCACCCGCCAGGGTCGGGATCAGGCGTTGCGACAGCACCGCGCGCATATTCAAAGAGAGCCCTAATAGGATTTGGTCCCGACGCTCGGCTGGGAAGAAATTGATAATGCGCTCAAAGACTTGCGTGGCATTGTTGGCATGCATGGTGGCCAGGCAGAGGTGGCCTGTATCGGCAAACAACAGGGCTTGTTCTAAGACATCGCGGGAACGGATTTCGCCTAAGACCAAGACATCCGGCGATTGCCGCAACACATTCTCCAGGGCTTCTTGATAGGAATGGGTGTCGATGCTGACTTCGCGTTGATTGATAATGGATTGATGATGCGGGATCTCATATTCAATAGGGTCTTCGATGGTAACGATGTGTGCCGCATCATGAATATTGCGATAATTTACCAGCGAGGCCATGGTGGTGGATTTGCCCGCCCCGGCGGGGCCGATCAACAACACCAAGCCGCGTTTGAGCATGGCGATTTCTTTTAGTATGGGCGGCATGCCCAGCGCGTCTAAATCTAAAATCGCCCGTGGTACCGCGCGCACGACCATACCTATTTCGCGTTTTTGGCGAAACAGATTGACGCGAAAGCGCCCGGTTTGCGGGAGGTTATAGGCGACGTTCGCCTCAAGATGTCGCACGAATAGCGCTTGTTGGGTGTCATTTAAGACGGTTGCGCTGATTTGCTGGAGGATGTCGGGTGTTAATAGCGGTTCGGCAAAACTGCGCACCCGGCCCTTGATGCGCATAGCGGGCGTGCGTCCAGAGCTTAGAAATAAGTCCGAGGCGTCTGCGTCTATCATCAGGCGCAACAGCGTATCAAATAAGGGTGTGCTCACTGCGGTGGTGTCCTCCACGATACTTGGTTTAGTATAGCGGGTGAAATTCAATGTAGGAGCCCGCCACAACGCTTTGCCTAGCAAAAATCGTAGCGTCTAGCGTAGTCCGTGTTTCTGTATTGGAACTTAAATTGCGGCACTTACATGGGCACCGCTGCGTGAGGCGCGGCAAAGCTGCCTAGAACACGCCCTTGGAGCGCAAATATTCGTCGTAAGTACCGGAAAAATCGGTGCTGCCCGTGGTATCGATTTCGATGATACGGGTGGCCAAAGACGACACGAATTCGCGGTCGTGACTGACAAAAATCAGCGTGCCGGGATAGTTTTCCAGTGCCAGGTTTAACGCTTCTATGGATTCCATATCCAAATGATTGGTGGGTTCATCCATCAACAGCACATTGGGGCGCTGCAAGGTCAGTTTGCCGAACAACATCCGGCCTTGTTCGCCGCCCGATAACACCTTCACCGGCTTGCGTATATCGTCGTTGGAAAACAGCATGCGGCCGAGGGCGGCGCGGATAGTTTGCTCGCCGCCTTTGGTCCATTGCGCCATCCAGTCGTAGACGGTGGAGTTTTCGGCGAAATCGGCCGTGTGTTCTTGCGCAAAATAGCCGATTTCGGCGGCATCCGCCCATTTGACTTCACCGCTGTCTAAGCGTAAATCGCCGACCAATGAACGTAGCAACGTGGTTTTGCCTATGCCATTGGGTCCGATGATGGCAATGCGTTCGCCAGCCTCAATTTGGAGGTTGAGATTTTTAAATAACGCCTTATCGTCATACGCTTTGCTGGCATTGACGAGGGTGACCGCTTGACGGTGCAGTTTTTTATTTTGCTCGAAAATAATATACGGGCTGACGCGGCTGGAGGGTTTCACTTCCGCCAGCTCGATTTTATCGATTTGGCGCGCGCGTGAGGTCGCTTGTTTGGCCTTGGAGGCATTCGCCGAAAAACGGCTGACGAAGGATTGCAGTTCGGCGATCTGGACTTTTTTCTTCGCATTATCGCTCAGCAGGCGTTCGCGGGCCTGCGTCGAGGCCAGCATGTAATCGTCGTAATTACCGGGAAATAGGCGTAATTCGCGGTAATCCAAGTCGGCCATGTGCGTACATACACTGTTTAAAAAGTGACGATCATGGGAGATGATGACCATGGTGCTGGTGCGCGCATTTAAGACGCCTTCCAGCCAGCGTATTGTGTTGATATCCAAGTGGTTGGTCGGTTCGTCGAGCAGCAACACATCGGGATTGGAAAACAAGGCCTGCGCCAATAAGACGCGCAATTTCCATCCCGGGGCGACCGCGCTCATGGGGCCTTCATGTTGTGTTAGCGGGATGCCCAAGCCCAATAATAAATCGCCCGCGCGCGCCTCGGCGGTATAGCCATCCAATTCGGCAAAATGCATTTCCAATTCAGCGGCGGCGATGCCATCGGCCTCGCTCATCTCAGGCAAGGAATAAATGCGATCACGCGCGGCCTTAACGCGCCACAACTCGGTGTGGCCCATGATCACCACATCCAAAACGCGCAACGTTTCGTAGGCGAATTGGTCTTGGCGCAGTTTGCCCAACCGCGCATGTGTATCCAGCATCACTTGGCCGGAGGAGGGGGCCAAGTCGCCGGTTAAAATCTTCATAAAGGTCGATTTGCCGCAACCATTGGCACCGATCAAGCCATAGCGGTTGCCATTGCCGAATTTAACGGAGACGTTCTCGAACAGCGGCTTGGGGCCGAATTGCATGGTGATATTGGCGGTGGCGATCATTGACGGCTACTACGGTAAAAGGGACGCAATTGTACAGGTAATCGCTGCGCGACGCGACCCTTATTATTGCGGATTTTGCGCGGGATATTGCGCGCCGCGCCTCTTGCAGCCAGGGCCATTCCTCGCGTAGTAGTGCAAGCCCCACTTCCCCCATCGAGCACACTGGCATAGGTTTCACCACATCCCAAAAGGCCTAGTGATTAATAATGTTTTTCATGATACGCTCTTGCAATGTGGGGATAAGTTGTTATTATCAATACTATAAGCTGGATTGAAGGGTAAAATTATGGCGGATCGGCGTCTGCAAGTATTTTATACAGTGGCGAAATTATTGAGTTTCACTAAGGCGGCGGAATCGCTGCACATGACCCAACCTGCAGTGACCTTCCAAGTACGCCAGCTCGAAGAACATTTCAATACCCGCCTCTTTGACCGCACTCACAATCGAATCAGCCTGACCGATGCCGGGCGTCGCGTGTATGACTTTTCAACCCGCATCTTTGAACTCTATAGCGAACTCGACAATGCGGTACGCGAACTGACCGGAGAGGTCAGCGGCGTGTTAATGGTCGGCGCGAGCACGACCATCGCCGAATATATGTTGCCCGCCTTGTTGGGTGATTTTAAGGCGAAATATCCCGATGTCAGCGTACGCCTAAAGGTTTCCAATACCGACGGCATCGTGCATATGGTGGAAAATAACATCATAGACCTCGGTGTAGTGGAGGCGCACGTGACGAATAAAAATCTGGCCGTCGAACTGTGTCGTCTGGATCAACTAGTCGCCATCGTCTCGCCCAAACATGTGCTGGCCAAGGTCGGGAAAGTCGGGCCTAGAACTTTGTTGGAATATCCCTTTATCTCGCGGGAAGAAGGCTCTGGCACGCGTGAGGTGATCAACGAATATTTAGAAGCCGCCGCGATCCATCCGTCGGAACTTGATATTATAATGGAACTGGGTAGCCCGGAGGCGATCAAGGGCGCGGTGGAGGCGGGTATAGGCATTTCGGTATTATCGCGCGCCACGATCATAAAGGAACTCAAATTATCCACCCTGGTGGCGGTTGAATTGGATCCGCCCATCGAACGGCCGTTTTCATTTGTGCATCAAAAACATAAATTTCGTCAGCGCGCGATGGATGAATTGCTGCAATTCGCGCGTCAATATTGCTTAGATCACCCGACGGCCGGTGGCTAGGCCAGGGCGCGGTGTTTCCGAACCAGCGCTGTCGTGAAAATTAAACGCAAACTATTACACGTGTTTGATGAGTTAAGCGCGCAAGACCGCGCGACGCTATTGAGTTTTGCAGAGTTTCTGCATGCGCGCACCGTCCCCGTCAGCACACACATAGACGCCCAACCCCAATTAATCGCGGCCAGTCCGGATGAGAGTGTGATAGGCGCGCTTAAGCGTTTAGCGGCGAGTTATCCGATGTTGGATAAAAGCAAACTATTGGATCAAACGTCGATGTTGATCGCGCAACACACCTTGCAAGGGCGTTCCAAAGCCGAGGTCATTGCAGACTTGGAGGCGATTTTTCAGCGCAGTTACGCCAAGCATCGGGCGGACGAGGGTTAGCGCACACGCACATGGCGAAAACCGCGTGCGATGTATTCGCGTACGGCCTCCGGGCCTTGTTCTACCACCTCTACAGCCGCCGGAAATTGCGATTTGTCCACGCCATTCATGCGCGCGTAGTTACCGCATACCTGCACTTTTACCTGCTGATTCGCAATCAACGCATGGATACGCGCCTGCATTGCGCCGAATTGCGGGGCCTGGGCCGTGGTCAGGCTGAATTGTTCATCGCCATGGCTGACCACCACGATAGGCAGCGCCGGAAAACGCGTGCGTAATGTCTGGATATCACGCTGCAAGGCCGGTAATAGGCGTTCCAAGGCCGCGTTTTGAGCGGTCGCAACCTCAAAAACGACCCCGGGTGGCGCGGATTTCCCGGCCATAATCTGCGCTATCGTATTAGCGGGCTCGGCCCATGTCTGCGCGGCGTAGCTGCCGACCACCCATAACAAGGTCAAAAAAGCGTGTTGCATTGGGTTATTGTAGGAGCGGTTTCGTTTGGGGTAAAGAAATTAACGTGGGTTGCCGATTAAATTTATATTGGAACGCCTCGAGTAGCGAGCATGGCCGCTGATACCCCGCCCACTTCTAACGAAGCATGGAAGCAAAAATATCTGGAAGCGCTTGACCGGCATGAACGCGAGGTTAAGGCGTGGGACAATGAACGCGATGTGCTAAAAAAGGCCGTGCAGCGCTTGACGCACGCAGCCGCCAGCGAAGACGCCGAGCTCAATAAAATATTAGGCCAAGTGCGGGAGGTAGTGCGCGACCAAGTGGATGTCGCCAAATTGGCTAAATACGTTAGCAGTGTCGCGGATCGCGTCGTGCAGCGCAATGAAAACCCCGTGTCGCAGGGCGGCGATATGGATTCTACGCGCATTTGCGCCTTGCTCGTTTCGGAAATGCTATACCAATTGTTAGAGCGCGTCAGTTTACCCGGCGAGCTGGCGGAACGCTTAGGGCGTTTACGCCAACGCGTCGATGAGGGCGTGCAGTCGGGCGTGTGGTCGGGCATCATGATCGAAGTTTCGGATATTGCGGCCGAAATACGCGCCAAAATCAACCAGGAACGCCTCGATACGGAAAGCTTTTTACGCTTGATTACCGAACGCTTGGCGGATTTGGACGGCTTTTTTCGCAACGATCTGCAAGCGCGACAGGTATCGCGCGAAGAAAGTTTGGCCTTCGGGCGCAAGGTGCAGGAACACGTGCATGGTATCGCCAGCGGTATGCAACAAGTGGGAGATATCCAAGCCCTCAGGACGTTGATAAGCGAGCGCATGTCGGAAATACAACGTCACCTGGAAGAATTTCGACGCGGCGAAGATCAGCGCAACCACGGTGCTGATGCACAAATTAAAACCCTCAATGAACGGCTGGCGCATGTCGAGGCCGAGGCCGATGAATTGCGCGAACGTGTGGTTAAAGCGCGTGTCGAAGCCCTGGTCGATGCGCTGACCGGGTTGCCCAATCGTTTGGCTTATGATGAGCGGATGGCCTTAGAGCATGCGCGTTGGCGACGGTTTAATACGCCGTTGACGTTGGTGGTGTGGGACATCGACCATTTCAAACAAATCAACGACAACTACGGCCATCTGGCCGGTGACAATGCGCTCAAAAGTATCGCGCAATTGCTTGCCGGTAAGATCCGCGAGACGGATTTTATCGCGCGTTACGGAGGCGAAGAGTTCGTGTTAGTCATGCCGGGGGCGACGGCGCGCGACGCATTGCTTGTAGCGGAAAAAATGCGCGGGGTAGTCGAGGCCTCGCATTTTATGTATCGTGACGTGAAGGTCAAAATCACGATTTCCTGTGGGGTCGCGGAATTCCACGGCCACGATCAGCCGACCGGGGTGTTCGCGCGCGCGGATAAGGCCTTATATAAGGCCAAGCAACAAGGGCGCAACCGTTGTATCTTGGCTTAATTATTATTCGGATTTATTTTATCTCATTGAAAATGCAATGATTCAACTCTAAATGAGCGTTTCCACCGTTCAAGTAGCCGGCGCTTTCGGCAGATATATAAACGGATAACATTCCAATTATAGATGTGGTATGTCAGAGCCGCTGAGTCAAGATCCGGTCGTAGATAGAACCCTGCGTCATTCCGTAAAAGATGGCGTGGCGTATTCCGTGATGTCGGGCGCCGGCGAGACCTATTTTTCCGCATTTGCTATTTTTCTGAAGGCATCGACATCGCAAATCGCCTTACTTGCGTCGCTGCCGCCGTTGATCGGCTCCATCGCGCAACTCGCCTCCGCTTGGTTGGGGCGACGCACCCATCGTCGTCAAAGTATCATCTTGGGCGGGGCTTACGCGCAAATTGTTGTGTGGGCCCCGATGTTGTTGCTCCCGTTATTATTTCCGCGTTGGAGCGTCGATTTATTATTGGTCTGCGTAATAATTTATTACGCCGCCGGCAATTTAATCGCGCCGCAGTGGAGCAGTATGATGGGCGATTTAGTGCCCGAGGACCGACGCGGGCGTTTTTTCGCCATGCGTACGCGCTTGGCGAGTATTACCAGCTTTCTGGCCATCGTCGCGGCCGGATCGGTGCTGCATTATTTTGCCGGTCAAGGCAATACATATGTGGGCTACGCAGTGTTATTTTTGGTCGCGGCGGCGGCGCGTACGGTCTCGACGTTTCATCTCTCGCGCATGTATGATCCGCCCGGCAAAGTGGCGGCGTTGGAAATGCCGTCCTCGCAAGATTGGTTGCAGCGCATAACTGGCGCGCACGCGCCGCGTTTTTCCGCCTATTTCGCCTTAATGATGTTCGCGGTAAATATTGCATCGCCATTTTTTACGGTGTATATGTTGCGCGATTTACATTTTACGTATTTGCAATTTATGGTGATGACCGCCGCATCGGTAGTGGTGCAGTTTTTGTGTTTAAATACCTGGGGCAAGATCGGCGATGAATATGGTAACCGCGTGATATTAATGCTGACCGGTGCATTAGTGCCGTTTTTGCCGTTGCTCTGGTTGGTATCGCAAGAATTTTATTATTTGTTAAGTCTGCAAATTTTGAGCGGCGTGGCGTGGGCCGGGTTTAATCTCAGCGCCGCCAATTTTCTTTATGATTTAGTGCCCGCGCCGAAACGTGTCACCTATCTTGCGATGCACAATATGATGAGCAATATCGCGGTTTTCTTGGGTGCTATGTTAGGCGGCTTGCTCGCCACAGTGTTACCCGCAGCGGTGGCGTTGGGTGGCTATGAACTGCGTTGGTTCAGTCCCTTATTATGGGTGTTTTTATTGTCCGCCATCGTGCGCGCGGCGGTCGCGGTGATGTTTTTGCCGCATTTAGTAGAAGTCCGCGAGGTGCGTGAAACCACGATGTCCGCAGTGGTGTTTAGGTTCATACGTTTTGACAGCCTCTCCGGGCTTATTTTAGAAATCGTCGGCTATCGCCGCCGCCCTTAGCCCATACCCAATAACGTGATTTCCAGGCATAATAACCCTCTTTGCCAGGCCGTTGCATCGCGGCCCCGGCCGAGCTTCAGAGAGGCACTGCATGGGTGACGAATTAGTTAATAATATCAATGTATTATCGCAAGAACTGTTGCCCACTCCGGAACAGATCAAGCGCCAATCTCCGCTGTCCGCGCAAGCGGAGCAAACCGTATTGGCGGGGCGGCAGGCCGTGCGTAATATCCTTGATCGCCGGGACCCGCGCTTGTTTGTCGTGGTCGGCCCATGTTCCATACACGATCCTGAGGCGGCGTTTGAATACGCGAGTCGCCTAAAAACACTCGCGCAGCAGGTGTCGGAGACGCTTTTTCTGGTCATGCGGGTTTATTTTGAAAAGCCGCGCACCACTGTGGGTTGGAAGGGCTTAATCAACGACCCCGATATGGATGATTCCTTTCATATTCAAAAAGGCTTGTCGTTGGCGCGCCAACTCTTATTGCAGTTGGCCGAGCAGGGCTTGCCCACGGCGACCGAGGCGTTGGACCCGATTACGCCACAATATATCGGCGATTTAATCACTTGGACCGCGATCGGCGCGCGCACGACCGAATCCCAAACGCATCGTGAAATGGCCAGTGGCCTATCCACGCCGGTGGGATTTAAAAACGGCACCGACGGTGGCTTGGAAGTTGCGATCAATGCGTTGCACTCGGTGTCGCGCCCGCACCATTTCTTGGGGATCAACCAGGCAGGGCAGTGCGCGGTGTTTAGGACGCGCGGTAACGCCCATGGGCATATCGTGTTGCGCGGTGGCGGTGGGCGCACGAATTACGATGCGGCGAGCGTCACACAATGCGAGCAGGCGCTGATCACGGCGCGTTTGGCACCCAATATCGTCGTCGATTGTAGTCATGGAAATTCCAATAAAAATCCCGCCTTGCAGCCGCAAGTCGTCGAAAATTGCGTTGCTCAACTGGAGGTCGGCAACCGCTCGTTGGCCGGGTTGATGCTGGAAAGCCATTTATACGCAGGTAACCAGCCCATTTCTGCGGGGCGCGCCAATCTCAAATACGGCGTGTCGGTCACCGATGCCTGTATAGGCTGGAAAGACACCGAAGAAACCTTATTGCGCGCTCATGAACGCCTTGCCAAGGTATTATTGAAGCGTGTGGAATAACCGCTCCACTCTCCAGGCGAAGTAAACCGAATAATAGTTGACTGTTTTCCTGGACAACACGATATTTTTCTACTTTAATGTAGGATATTCCTAATAACTCGCAATTTGACATATCCCTCCAAGTGAGTATGAGATATGTCCTCATACGCCAACAATGTACAGTTGATATACCAATGGTCGGATGTTCCGGCCGCGCCCTGTCAGGGAGGGCCATCGTGTAGCGAATTAGGGTTCGCAAGGGCGGCTTATGTCAAACGATAGGTCTCAAGTTGGGATCATAGTTGGTTTTAGTGCAGTCTTAGGCTTGATGATACTCACCATCGTGGCGGCGATCATGGCCATGGCGGCTAACCAGCGTAGCCTCGAGGCGGTGGTGCAAGATCACATGGCCAAGATCGCGCTGGCGACGCGCATGCACAATGCATCGCGTGAAAGCGCGGTACGCGTCTATCAAATGGCGTTGGATAACAGCGCGAGCCGGCGCGATGAATTGTCGCGGCAATATATGCAATTCGACGAGGAATTTTCGGTAGCGCGCAGTGCGCTATTGGCAATGCAATTGAGTCCGGAGGAACAAGCTCTATTAGAAGAGCAGTATGCCGCGACGCAACAAGCGAATTTTTATCAAGCGGAAGCGATGCGGCTATTGGCTCAGAAACATTCGACGCCTACGCGCAATGCCGTGCTCGCGAAGATGGTGGCGGCGCAAAGCAATGTGCTGAATTCGCTGCAGCGAATCTACGCTTTACAAATACGTTCTTCCATAATTACGACCGAAAGCGCGACCGATGTTTATCAACAAACGCGACTATTCAGTATTGTGTTGGCATTCATGGTGACTATCTCAGGCGCGGCGATCGGCGCGTGGGTGATACGCTGCACGCGACAAGCGCGTGTGGCGTTGTATACCGAAAAAGAAAAGGCCCAGGTCACGCTCGATTCTATGGTCGAAGGCGTGTTGGTGGTGACGGCCGAGGGACGCGTAGATTTTGTAAACCCGGTCGCCGAACGGTTGTGCGGTTGGCGCGAAGGCGAGGCGCGCGGGCGTCTCGCAGGTGAAGTTTTAGGCGGCGCGACGCAGCCGCAAGACGGCCAAAATCCTTTGTTGGATGCCTGTGTCGCGGTGTGTTGCGACGGTGAGGCGGTCATCAATACCAGTGGCATCGGCTATCGCTGCATCGACAATAGTGAAAAAATTATTGAATATACGGTATCGCCTATGCGCGATCCCTCCGGGTCGGTATTGGGTGCGGTCATCCTATTGCGCGATGTCACCGAAATGCGCGCTCTTGGGTTCGAGTTGAACTTCCAGGCGCGGCATGACCTATTGACCGGCGTATTGAACCGTAGCGAGTTTGAAAATCAATTGTTGCTGGCGTTGGAAGGCGCGCGCGGCGGCATGTTGATGCACGCCTATCTGCATATCGATATCGATTGGTTTAAGCGTATCAATGACACGATGGGCCGCCCGGCGGGCGATGTAATTTTGCGGCAAATCGCCGCTGTGCTGTCCGGGCGCACGCAGGAAACCGATTTAATCGCGCGCTTGGGCAGCGACGAGTTCGGGGTGTTGCTGGTCGGCTGTTCGGAACAACGCGCGGAGCTGGTGGCCGAGGAGATACGCGCGGCCGTGCATTACAGCAACTTCATGTGGAACGACAAAAATATCAGTATGACGATCAGCATAGGCATCGCACCCATCGGGGCGGATTGCGGCGGTGTTTACGACGTGTTGCGGGCGGGTGACTTCGCCTGTGTGGCGGCCAAAGAGCGCGGGCGTAACATCGTGCATACGTTCAAGTCGGACGATCGTTCGTTGGTGCTGCATCAGTCGCGTGTGCATTGGATGCAGCGTGTGAATAGGGCATTGGAGAATAATAGGTTCTGTTTATATGCGGAACCGATCAAACCCTTGGCCGATTACACGCAAGGGTCTGCGGGTTACGAGTTATTGTTGCGCATGATCGACGATGACGGCCGATTGGTGTATCCGATGGCGTTTTTGCCGGCCGCCGAGCGCTACGAAATGATGCCGGCGATAGACCGTTGGGTGGTTGAGCATGCGTTCTCGCAATTGAGTACGCTGAGCGAGCAAGAATTCGCGCAGGTCAGTTGTTTTAATATCAATCTGTCCGGTCAGTCGATATGCGAGCGGTCGTTTGCCGCGTTTTTGATACGCACATTGCGCAGCGGCAATGTACCGCCCGAAAAAATTTGTTTTGAAATCACCGAATCCACCGCAGTTACCAATATATCGCAGGCCATGAATCTGATGACCTCATTGCGCAAATTGGGGGTACGTTTTGCGCTCGACGATTTCGGTCGCGGCACCAGTTCGTTTGAATATCTGAAAAATTTGCCGGTGGATTACATCAAGATCGACGGCATATTCGTGCGCAACATCTTCCGCGATCAGACGGATTATGAGTTGGTCAAATCGGTCGGGCAGATCGCCAAAATAATGGGCATTAAGACCGTCGCCGAATATGTAGAAAACGATCGTGTCCGCAACACCCTGATAGAGTTAGGCATACACTATGGGCAAGGGACAGGCATCGCGCAGCCCGAGTCGTTTAATGACGTAATCGCCGGATTGCGCGCCAACGCCCAGTCGGCATTGCTGATGGTGCCGTTGAGCGCCTAGTTGTGTGGTTATTCCGCCTAATAACCATATGTTATAAATTGTTAATTATAAGGTTTCCCTCCAAAATTACCCGCGCCAGGCCGATGCATAGTCATCACCTCTGCGGGAGTTGCCGGTGGCGTTTGGTTGCGAAAATAGTCGTGAGCGTTTTAGAATTGGCGCGCATACCTTATTGTTAATATTGGGGATAATGATAGCGGGCGCCACTGGTTGCAGCACCAATGAAGCCGCTACCGCGCGTTTACAAGTTTCTCCTTCCAGTAAATTGCTCACTCAATTGGGCGCGACGGTTGCGCTACAAGCGACGATCATGGGGGACGACGGCGCGGCCGGGCAAACCACACTGTGGCAAAGTTCCGATAGCAATGTTGCAAGAGTGGATAATACGGGCGTTGTGACCGCCGTCACCGAAGGCGTGGTCGCCATTACGGCGGTCTCCGGCAACCTGCAGGGCAGCGCCAAAATCACAGTGAATACACACGTCAGCGCCCTCAGCGCGGTGGTGCGCTATCAAGATAAGCAATATAGCGGCAGCGGGTTCACTGGGCTTACCCAGTATAAGCCGGTACGTTTTGCACTGATTGAACTCATCGATGCGACCGGCACAATCGTGCAAACGACAGCGACCGACGCGACGGGCGCGGTAGTATTTGATCCGCAGCCTACGCTGGCGGTATACAAGCTACGCGTATATGCGGATACCGATGTCACAACAGGCCTCGCGTTAAGCGTACACACTAATTCCGGTGCGCGTTATGCGGCCGTGTTAGATATCGCGGATCTAACGACGAGTCCCCTCGCGATGGATATTTCCATTGCGGGCGGTGCGGCGGGGGCATTTAATATCCTGGACGTATTTACCGACGGGGCGCAATTTATTTACGCATTGGAGGGGCGTTATCCGGCCAAGCTCACCGGCTATTGGCAGGCGAGCAGTACCTATGGCACCTATTTTTGTAATTATTATTATTACGGCCTCTGCGATCGGGGCGCGGGCATTTATGTATACAGCCAAGGTGACACCGACGAATTCGATGACGACGTTTTATGGCATGAATTCGGCCACTTCGCGGCCAGTCAATTTTCGCGCGACGATTCACCCGGCGGTTGTCATTATTTGAGCTCCAACGATCAAGATTTGCGTTTAGCATGGAGCGAAGGCTGGGGGGATTTTTTCCCGGCCGCAGTCAAAACTTGGTTGGCGTCGAGCGCTACGCCCAATGTGTTGTCGCAGACCGCCGCGACACCGCTCTCGGCATATATAGACACCTCGGGCAATGCGGTCGCCGTGTATTTTGATTTAGGCGCGTTCAACGCCACGCAATATATTTACGCATCCAATGAGCTCGCGGTGGCGCGCGTCTTGTGGCGCGCGTCCGTGACCCTGAGCATGCAGAATTTATGGCAGGTGTTTACTCAGCAAATGACCGGCGCGCCGGGATACGTCAATCTTGAGTCCTTGTGGGACGGCTGGCGCGCGACCAATCCGAGCGCGTTAGATATCTCTACATTGAACACGATCTTGAATGATAGGCAAATCTATTATCAAGACGACGCTTATGAGCCGGACGATGCCTCGGCGACACGCACGCTCGCGTTCAATACGCCCGAAGTGCACTATTTATATAACAACGCCGCCGCTGACATAGATAAAATGGATATTGCGGTCGCGGCAGGCAAGACTTATACGCTGGTGACCAGTAATTTACGCAATGGCACGGATACCTATTTGCGTCTGCGCGACACCAATGGTTCTGTGGTTGCGGAAAACGATGATTACAACAATACCCACTATCGGATGGATAACATGTGCGGCGAAATGCGATATTTTAATGATGGCACGTCATTAGCTTCCAAGATTGTGTTTAGCGCGCCCGGCAATGGGGTGTATACCTTGGAGGTCTCGCATACATTAGATCCCCAAGCCTATCCATCAACCGGGCGTTATGGTACGTATACCCTGACGGTGACCGAGCAATAGCCCCCCTGGGTGTGTAGCCCTGGGTGCAAAATCGCTAGGGAAATCTAAGGTTAATCCTCGTTAGGTAATATCGCGGGCAACAATGAATATTTTGTAGGAGTAGGTATGCTAAAGAGTAGGATAGCCGTAGGGATGTTGGTTGCCGGCGTAAGCGTGGTTAGCCCGGCGTGGGCCGCCAAACCGATGGCACCCATCACGCTGGGTTTGACAACCTCTGCGCCGCCCCTGCCGGGCGCCGTGGTCGATTTAACCCTGAGCGCCACGCCACACCTAGAGGCAGATCAATTAGAGTTAGATATCTCAGTGCCCGCACCTATCGTGCTGGTGTCGGGCATACCCCATTGGTCGGGGCCGGCGGGTGCGCAGACGACGCAAACCTTGACCGTGCGGATACGCATTCCGAATGCAGGTCATCAGCGTGTCCACGCTGCCGCGTCGGTTAAGAGCGGAACGTCGCGGTTTGCCGTGCATCAATCGTTGGATACGGGTGTTCCCATGCCTGAAAATCGCAAACCGGCGGCGGGCGTCATGCGTGCGCCCGGCGCGAAAGCCAATAATGTCGTTGAATTTCCGTTGCAATAGTCGGTGCGTCCGGGGATTGCAATGAGAGCTTGGTGGGCCTGGATATTTATCCAGGTTACACTCGCGGCCGGATGTGGCGGTGCCGGTGAGTCACCTCCACTAGTGCCACCACCACAGCCGCAATTGATTGTGTCGCCGAATCCTATCGTGCTGCGTGTACAAGAAAGCCTAAGCGTAAATGTCGTCGTGCGCGCGTCTGATGGCGCGCCACACAAGCTCACTCTTACGCCGCGTTGGAGCCTGGGGGATCGCGCGATTGCGAATATTACGAGCAATGGCGTGTTGACCGCCGCCGCGTTAGGGCAAACAGTCTTGTCCGTAGAGGCGGACGGATTGTCTGCAACTGTGCCGGTGACGGTGGCGGATGTCACCACCGTCACCGGGAATGTGCGTTACACAGATCGTTTATACGGCGCGAATGGTTACAGCGGTACCGCGCTAAGAAGCGTGCGTTACGCATTGATAGAAGCATATAGCGATGATCAGCGCCTATTGGCGCGAACCGCCAGCGACGGGCAAGGACATTATCGCATTAACGTGCCTATCGGTTTGAGTTTTCGTCTCCGCGTGTTAGCCGCCACTGACGAGACCGTGGGCTTAGGGCTCAGTGTGCGTAATCGTGTGGGATCAGGCGAGGTGTATGCGGTCGCGAAGACCGGTTTACAGGCTCCACGCGCGGGCCTGGTCGCGGATATCGATATCCCGTTGGACAACCCCGCAGACGGCGCGTTTAATATTTTAGATGTGCTAACCGTCGGCGCATTGTTTGCGCGTAGCTTTGAAACGCGCGCGTTGCCGGCGCTAAATGCGTATTGGGCGCTAGGGGACGAGGGGACGTTTTATTGCCCCGGCAACGGCGGATGCCCGCCGCAAGGGGGCGGGATATATGTGTTACAAGAAGATGCGCAACCCATTGGACCCATGCCGCATGGTGACAACGATGAATTTGACGACGACGTGTTATGGCACGAATTTGCGCATTTCTTAATGGACGTGTATGCGCGCGACGATTCGCCCGGCGGGGATCACACCTTCTCCGACCATACGCTGGATTTACGTTTGGCGTTTAGCGAAGGGTGGGGGGATTTCTTCCCGGTGGCGGTGAAGACAGGGTTGTTGGACGCGCAAAACAACGGTGCCGAGGCGCGCTTGTCGGTGGATGACACGATAGGCGTGACATGGTATGTCGATATCAAAAATTATTTTGGTGCGCTTAAATTTACCGCACTCTTAGACATCGCACAGCCCGGCGGCCAATTTGTTTATTCTTCAAATGAAATCGCGGTGGCCAAGGTGCTCAACGAATTTATGCGCCGCGAAGGTATGGCCGTCATGTGGCCGGTGTTGGCGGTATATTTCACGAGCGCCGAATCCACCGACCTGGAAGCGTTCTGGGACGGTTGGCGTGGCCAACGCTCGCCCGATTTTGCGACCCTGCGCTACATGCAAGCGATATTGAGCGAACGGGAAATATATTATCGGCAAGACGGCTTGGAGCCGGGCACCGATGAAACTTTTCCCTCCAGCGCGGTGCGCACGGTCGCGGTGTGCCCGGCAGGCGCGCAGTGTCTCGCAGAACGGCATACGTTGTATCGTGATGACAACGCTTCCGACAGCGACGTGATACGGTTCTCGGCGGTTGTCGGTAAAGTCTACCGGGTGGATACGAAAAATCTCAGCAATGGCGCAGACACCTTTTTAGAACTATTCGATAGCCATAGAAATCGCCTCAGGTATAACGACAATGACCGGGTGTATACCTCTTTACGTGTTAACGACGCGATCGGTTTTGCATCGTCCATTACGCTGTTTCAGCCGCTTGCAGATGGTGAATATTATGTACGCGTCAGCACCACCCAGCCGCGCGCGCCAGGCACGGGTCGTTATGGTACGTATCAATTGATCGTGCAGGAAGGTACATAGTCCTGACGGGAACCGTTCACCGAGTCCGGGGTCATAAATATCCTAACGCGTCGCAATCTAAATAACGCCCTTTAATACTGTAATACTGTATGTTGTACCGATTTTTAAGTATGATACGCGATACTTTCGCATCACACACAGCTAATAGGCTGAGGATACCCGCGTGGCAGGTTTACCAGGCACCGTAAAACAAATCGATTGGGTGCAGATTAATAAGCGCGTATTAGAAATCCTGCGCATGGCATGGTCGCGTTACCACCAGCGCTTGCCGCCAGTGGTTAATGTCGTATTGGTGATCGCCTTGGCGTCTTATCTTGCCAAATTGACATGGTTGGCTATCCCCCTGCCCCAGGAGCAAGGTCCGCCGCGTGCGGCGCCGGTATTGTCGCAGGTGACCGTCAATCAGGCCCCGGCCGGGGGCAGTCGTAGTTTGGCCGGTTTGCATATCTTCGGTCAGGCGACCATGGCCCCGCCAGCGGACCAATTGTTAGCGCCCTATACCGCCCCGGAGACGCAATTGCGCTTGACCTTGCTGGGGGTGTTCGCATCAACCAGCAAAAACAGCGCGTGGGCCATCATCGGCGACCAGGGCGGCGGCGAGGAGACATACGGCGTGGGTGCTAACGTGCCTGGTGGGGCGACGGTACATGAGATTATGCCGGATCGAGTTGTATTATTGCGCAATGGCCGCTACGAGACCCTGCGTTTGCCTAGAGATGGCGCAGAAGGCGACATCTCCACGGGGGGCATCAATCGCGCGCCCCCCAGCCCTATGGGCATGAACGGCAATCGCGTCTACGTCACCCCCGAAGTGGCCGCCAGTTTACGCGAATATCGCACCGCCTTATTGAATGATCCGCAAAGCGTGATGGACGTGTTGCGCGCCGAACCGTATCGAGATGGCGGCGGGCGTTTAGTGGGTTATCGGGTATTTCCCGGGCGGGATAAGCAAATCATGGATAGGGTGGGCTTGCGGCCGGGCGATGTGGTGACCTCGGTGAACGGCGTGCCTTTGGATAATCCCATTAAAGGCTTAGAAGTGATGCGCGATCTGGCCAATGCCAGCGAGGTCGCGGTGCAGGTGCTGCGCAACGGCGCAGTCCAATCGCTGGTCGTGCCGGTTAACTAGCGTCGCACAACGCGCCTGCCGCCCGGGTTTTCCGGGCTTCGTTTCAGCAGCATGTTTCATTGTTATTTCAATGAGTTGCTCTATAGTTTATACATATCGAGCTATCCGCCTTGCGCGATTTGTGGTAATGTTCTCCCCGCCGGATTGGGTAGGCGGTTGTAGGTCTGAAACAAAAAATAGGGTTGACATGGCGGCGAGCAATAGAGGGCACAAAATGAAGTGTGGCGGCTTTTTGGGCGCAGGGTTGATCATGTTGGGAAGCTTGTTTGCGGGCGCTGCGGCGGCCAAGACCGTGACCCTCAATATGAAAGGCGCGGACATCAGCGCCGTGATCTCCACGGTATCAGAAATCACCGGCAAGAATTTCATCGTCGATCCGCGCGTCAAAGGCAAAATCACCCTGATCTCATCCAAACCGCTGGATGAATCGGCGCTTTATCAAGTCTTTTTGACCGTGTTAGAAGTCCACGGTTACGCCGCCGTACAGGTCGGACAAGTGGTCAAGATCATCCCGGATGCCGATGCCAAACATCAAAGTCTGGCGATAGACGGCAGCGGCGAAGACATCGTGACGCAGGTGTTAGATATCAAACACATTTCTGCGGCGCAGTTAGTGCCTATCATTCGCCCCCTGGTACCCCCGCAAGGCCATATGGCGGCGCATACCCAGACCAATACGCTGATCATTTCGGATCATGCCAGCAATATTCAACGGCTGGTCAAATTAATCGAACGCATAGATCAACCCAGTGGTGGCGAAATCGAGGTCATACCGCTTAAATTCGCCTCGGCCTCAGACGTGGTGCGCACGCTGACCACCTTGCAGCAACAGCAAAAGAAAGACCCCCAGCAAGCCGGCACCACCTTGGTGGCGGACGAACGTACCAATAGCATTTTATTGGGTGGCGATAAGGCCGATCGGCTGCAAATTAAAACCATCATCGGCTATTTGGACACGCGTAGCGGCACGTCGGGCGATACCCACGTGATTTATTTGCGTTTTGCGCAGGCCAAGGATCTGGTCCCGGTATTGACCGGCGTGGGTAAGAGCGAGGCGCAAGACAAGACCAAGGCCCTTCCGCAAGGCGGTGGCGCGGCGCGCGCCGGTGAGGCGTTCATGATCCAAGCGGATGAGTCGACCAATGCCTTGGTGATTACCGCGCAACCGGATATTTTTCGCTCGCTAGAGGCGGTGATCAAACAATTGGATGTACGCCGCGCCCAGGTGTTGGTGGAGGCCATCATTGCCGAGGTGTCGAATTCCAAGGTCAACGAAATGGGCGTGGAATGGGGCGCCGTGGATAGGACGCCGGGCACCAATGCCCCGTTGACGATACAAAATTTCGGGCGCATGTCGGCCATTGGGTCCGCTGCTGCGGTGGCGGGTAGCAACCCGGCCACCGCAGCGCAAGGTGCCGGTGCGATTTTGGGCAATGGCTTGACCTTGGGCGTAGGGCGGCTGGCCGAGACCGGGTTTAACTTCATTGCTATGATCAATGCAATGTCCAAAGACGGGTCGGTAAACGTATTGTCTACGCCCAATATTTTGACCATGGACAACCATGAAGCGGAAATTTTTGTCGGTAAGGAGGTCAACATCCCTAGCGGCAGTTACACCGTGACCGCCGGCGCGGGCGGTTCAATTTCTAACCCTTTCACGACCTTCAAATCTAAGCAAGTCGGTATACGTTTGAAGGTGAAGCCGCAAATTAGCGAGGGCAAGTCCATCAAAATAGACTTGGAAGCGACCATCGACGGCATTTCATCGGGCGACGCGGGGACGGCCAACCTCGTGACCAGTCAACGGACTATAAAAACCGCAGTCATCGTCGATGATAGCGATGTCGTGGTGTTAGGCGGTTTGATTACCGATGAAAACAATGAGACCTATGCCAAAGTGCCTATTTTGGGCGATATTCCATTAATCGGTTATTTGTTCCGTTATAAACGCGACGCTAAAGATAAAAGCAATCTGATGGTCTTTTTGCGCCCCGCGATCTTGCGCGACGAAATGGGCAGCGACCGCGTGACGCGCGAGAAATACAATTTTATGCGTGATCGTCAGGACGAGGAGCAACGCAAGGGTCGTTGGTTCTTCCGTAACGACACGCCGATCTTGGAACAACTCGATACGCTACGTGGCGATCGCGCCAAATCATCGCCTAAACCGGGTGATAAAGGCGCTGACGCGGCACCAGCGAAGCCCGAGGCCAAACCCAGCAAGCCTGAAGACCTCGGCATACCTTCTGCACCATAAGCGAGATTGGGGATGAGTAAATTACTGACATCCGTCTATTCGTCCCCCGCGACCGCTGCCTTGTTCGCGTCTGAACCGCTTATGGAATCGACATTGCCTGACAATGCCGCAGCCCTACCGACCGCCGATGTGCCGCCTACGCTTAACGCAGAAGTGGCGCAGACCTTGCCGCGTCTCAATTATGCCTACGCCAAGCGCCATCAGGTGGTGTTGGCATCGGACAGCGTAGCGGGCCTGGTGGCCTTTTGCGGCCCCGACGTAAGTAGTGCGAGCTTGTTGGAAGTGCGGCGTTTTGCGGCCATCCCTATGCGTATCGCATTACTCGATGGCGCGGCGTTCAATCAAATTTTGCAACAAACCTACGAGACCAACTCCAACCAGGCCATGCAAGTGGCCGACGATTTAGGTGAAGAATTAGACCTTTTCAGCGTCGCCCAACAGCTTGCCGAACCGGAAGATCTGTTAGAAACGCAAGACGATGCGCCCATCATACGTTTGATCAATGCCTTACTCACCGAGGCCATTAAAGAAAACGCCTCGGATATCCATATCGAACCGTTTGAAAATCGCCTCGTCGTGCGCTTGCGCGTCGATGGCGTATTGCGCGAGGTGTTGGAACAAAAACGCGCCTTGGCGCCGCTGATCGTGTCGCGCATCAAGGTCATGGCCAAACTCGATATCGCCGAAAAACGCTTGCCGCAGGATGGACGCATATCATTGCGTATTGCGGGCCGTGCGGTCGATGTACGTGTTTCCACGATGCCCTCCGGCCACGGCGAGCGTGTGGTGTTGCGTTTGCTCGACAAACAGGCCGGGCGCTTGGATCTCGAACAACTGGGTATGGAACGCGTCTCGTTTGAAATTATGAATCGCATGGTGCAGCATCCGCACGGCATCATCCTCGTCACCGGACCGACCGGTTCCGGTAAGACGACGACTTTATATGCGGCGCTGACACGTTTGAATGATCGCAAACGCAATATTCTGACCGTCGAAGACCCGATCGAATATTTTATGGATGGCGTGGGGCAAACCAACGTCAATCTAAAGGTCGATATGACCTTTGCGCGTGGTCTGCGCGCTATTTTACGGCAAGATCCGGATGTCGTGATGGTCGGTGAAATTCGCGATCTCGAAACGGCGGAAATCGCCGTGCAGGCGAGCTTAACCGGTCACTTGGTGTTGTCTACGTTGCACACTAATACCGCCGTCGGCGCGGTCACGCGCTTGCGCGACATGGGGGTAGAACCCTTCCTATTATCCTCCACGCTGGTGGGCGTAGTGGCGCAGCGCCTAGTGCGCGTGTTGTGCCCGGATTGCAAAAAACCCGTGCCAGCGTCTGCGGCCGACAGCGCATTATTGGGTGTACCCGCGCACAGCAAACCGCCCATCATCTACACGGCGCAGGGTTGCAAGGCGTGTAATTTCCAAGGCTATCGCGGCCGCAGCGGTATCTACGAAGTCGTTGAAATGGACGATGTGTTGCGCGACATGGTGCATGAAGGGGCCAGTGAGCACGTGATGGAGACCCATGCGCGCAAACATTCGCCCGGCATACGTCAAGACGGTATACGCAAGGTTTTGGCGGGCGAAACCACGCTCGAAGAAATCGTGCGCGTGACGCGCGAAAATTAATCATCCCCGATGCCAGCCTTCGAATACACCGCCCTCGATACCACGGGCCGCCAACACAAAGGCGTGTTGGAAGGCGATACGCCACGGCAAATTCGTCAACTCTTGCGCGACAAAGGTTGGGCGCCGCTGAGTGTAGAAGAAGTGCGCCAGCGCGAGCAGCGCGCCAGCACCGGCTTTATGGTGCGACGTGGCGTCAGTTCCGGCGACCTGGCCTTGATTACACGCCAATTGGCGACCTTGGTGCGTTCCGGCATGCCGGTGGAAGAGGCCCTGCGCGCGGTGTCGCAACAAACTGAAAAGCCGCGTTTACGCAGCATGACCATGGCGGTACGTTCGCGCGTGTTGGAAGGGCATTCCATGGCCACCGCGTTGAATGATTTTCCTTATATATTTTCTGAACTCTATCGCACCACCGTCGAGGCGGGCGAACACTCCGGCCATCTCGAGGTGGTGCTCGAACGCCTTGCCGATTACACCGAGCGGCGTCAACAACTGCAACAAAAAATGCTGGTGGCGTTAGTCTATCCCATCATTTTAACGATAGTCGCGACGGCCATCGTGACGTTTATGTTGGCCTATGTGGTGCCGCAAGTCGTGCAGGTGTTCGATCACCTGGGTCAAAAACTGCCGTTACTGACGCGCATGATGATCGGCCTTTCCAACATCGTCGCGAGTTATGGAATACTCATCGTGCTGGCGGTGGCCGGTGGCGTGATGTCGTTTAACTATGCGATGAAAAAAGAGGCCTTTCGCAGGCGCATGCATGCGCAATGGACGCGCCTGCCACTGGTCGGCCGCTTTGTGCGCGGCACTAACACGGCGCGTTTTGCGCGCACCTTTAGCATCCTGACGGCCAGCGGCGTACCGGTCTTGGAGGGGATGCGTATCAGCGCGCAGGTGATGGGTAATATCCCGATGCGCGAGGCCGTGGTCGAGGCCGCCAGACGCGTGCGCGAAGGTACGCCTATTAACACCGCGCTTGAGCATAGCGGTTATTTCCCCCCCATGACCATCCATCTGATCGCCAGCGGCGAATCCAGTGGCAAATTAGAGGAATTGCTGGAGCGCGCGGCCATCGCCCAGGAGCAGGAAATCGAGACCGCGTTGACCGCCATGACCAGCGTGTTCGAGCCCTTGATGCTGCTGGTCATGGGCGGCATCGTGACCCTCATCGTATTTTCGATTATGCTGCCAATTCTTGATATGAATCAATTGGTTAAATAGTGCCTCGCGGCCCCTTACGGCGCATTCGATGAGTTTTTAAGTGAGTATTTTCGATCAGACTGTGACGCCCATCCGTATTTTATAGTGAGCCAGTGCCCCAAATCAGCCGATAGTGTGAACAGACGCACTGATTAATGTCGCTACCTGGCGACAGGGTATGGAGGTGCAGCGCAGGTGACAACGCAGTTGACAGGATTACGCCCACGGCCATGGTTGTTAGCGCTGCTATTAGCGCTGGTCAGCGTTTTTTCTAATGCCGAATCCACGCGTACATTGAGTGCGCATGTCGTGGTGCAGTTTACCGAAGGCGTGGCGGACCCGAACGCGCCTGAATTTATCGAAAATCTAGCCGTACGTGTGGGCGCGCCGTTGGCGTACGTACACCCTGCGGGGGTGAACGGGCATTTAATTTTGATACGCCATCTCACCAGCGCCGCGCAATTCGCTCAGGTGATGGCCGCGTTGACCGCCGATCAACAGATCGTAACCGTGCGCCAGCGCGGTGTATTAGCACCGGAGCGCCGCTGACGCGCAGCGTCAATAGTTTGTAGTAGGGGTGATCGACGAAGAGAGATATGGGCAACTTAGGTTGCCCATTTTTTTGGTAAAATCGTAACCATTTAGAAACACCCGATTTCTGGTATTATTACCCGTGGTGATAATACTGGGCGCGGAACGCTTCTTGCGTCTAGGGGTCGAAGACACATACGCCGGACATAACGCATTGAAGGACAGCAACTAATGAATCGAGCGCAACAACGCATGACAGGTTTTACCTTGATTGAAGTCATGGTGGTATTGGTCATTCTGGGGATACTCGCCGCCGTGATCGTGCCGCGTGTGATGGACCGTCCCGATGTCGCACGGGTGACCAAGGCCAAACAAGACATACGCACCCTGGAAAGCTCCTTGAGCCTGTACAAGCTCGACAATTTCAACTATCCCAGCACCGACCAAGGCCTGGACGCCTTAGCCAAGAAACCCAGCGGCAGCCCCGAACCGCGCAATTGGAAGGAAGGCGGTTATATCGACCATTTACCCAAAGATCCTTGGGGTAACCCGTATCAATATCTAAACCCCGGTACGCACAGCGCTGTCGATGTGTTCAGTTATGGTGCCGACGGTCATGAAGGCGGCGATGGCATCAAAGCGGATATCGGTAATTGGAATCTCGAGTAACACCCGTTAAGCGCACGCCTGGGTTTACGCTGATTGAAGTGCTGGTCGTGATGCTGATTATCAGCATCATGACCAGTTTTGCAGTGATCGCGATAGGCAAGAGCAAAGACCGCGCGTTAGAAGAAGAGGCCAAGCGCCTGACCGCATTGTTGCGCATGGGGTCTGAAGAGGCGGTGCTGCGGTCTACCGATTATGTATTGACCGTCGCGCAGGACGGTTACCGGTTTTATGAATGGAGCGTCAAAGACCATAATTTCATCCCGTTAGACGCGGAAGACGGCGTGTTTCGGCCGCGTCAATTGCCTAAAGATATGTTATTGGGGGGCGAGATCAACGGTACGCCTATCGTATTCCCAAAAGAGAACAAAGAAGATAAGAAAGGCGCACAAGACAGTGCGTTGGACGACATAGACGTGACAGACAAAAAAAAGAAAAAATCGCCTATAGAAAATAAACCCGTCATCTATTTCTTTTCGAGTGGAGAACGTATCCCCTTTGCGCTGGAAATACGCCAAGATTTCGGGGCCACGTATAAAATTTTAGGCGGCATCAATGGCAAAATCGACTATCAAGCCCCCGAACGCGGCGTATAAAACGCGCGGGTTTACGCTGATCGAGGTGCTGGTCGCGCTGGCGGTGTTGGCGATTGCGTTGGGTGCCATCATCCGCAGCGTCGGCCAAACCGTGTCTAATCTCGCCTATATACGCGACAAAACTTTTGCCAATTGGGTGGCGATGAACCGCTTGGCCGAGATCCAGGTGTTGGGGCTCTCATTGTCGGGTTCCGATACCGGGTCGGAACAAATGGCGGGCCAAGAGTGGTACTGGAAGACCACGGCGACGGATTTAGACAAGTCGTATCCCGATGTCAAACAAATCCAAATCGAGGTGCGCCGTGATCGCAATGCCAAGGATGCGATGGTCAAAATGATCGGTCTAGTGGCAAAAAACGATAAATTAGCCGCCACTGGGCGGTGATGCGGGTGTATAACTAATACGCACATGGCGACATCCGCGTTCAACCCAAAACAAGGCGGGTTTACCCTGCTTGAACTGCTCATTGCGATGACGATCTTCGCGATCTTATCGACCATGGCCTATAGCGCCTTGCGCAATGTGTTGGAGACGCGCAACCATGCCGAGGCCCAGGCCGATCGATTGGGCCAGATGCAAATGGCGTTTTTATATTTAGGCCGCGATATCGAAGAGACCCTGGGGCGTGATATTCGCGACAGTTACGGCAGCTCGATTCCGGCGTTTCGTGCTGGGGGCCAGGGCACAACGGTGTTAGAATTGACGCGCACCGGCTCGCGCGCGGGCATGGCCATGGGCACCGGCACCCTGCAACGCATCGCATATAAATTGCAGGATGAAAAACTCTCGCGCCTGGCGTGGCGGGTGTTGGATCAAGCCCCGGACAGCCAGCCGATGGAGAATGTGTTATTAGAAAAAGTCAAAAAATTTGACATACGTTATTTGAATGATCAAGGCATGCAGTGGATGTATTATTGGCCACCGCAAGATATCCAAAACACCCCGCAAAAGGCCTTGACGAAATTGCCGATGGCGGTGGAGTTGACGTTGGAAATCGCCGAGGTGGGCAAGATACGGCGCGTGTTTCGCGTGCCTTCGGGGGAATATGGGCGGCCTGCGAAGGACAGTCAAGCAGCGCCCGGAACGTCGGGTGGAGGAGTCAATAATGGCTTTAAATTCCCCGGGCAATTGTAAATGACGAGTTGCAAGGTAAATAGAAATTATAAAACTTGTATGGCGGGCGGCGTCGCGCAGCGCGGCGTCGCCTTGCTGACGGCCTTGTTGATAGTCTCGTTGGTGACGATCGTGGCGGTCGATTTAGTCGTGCGTCAGCATTTCGATATCCGCCGCACCGCGAATATTTTAGAAACCGATCAGGGATATCTTTACGCCTTGGGGGTGGAATCGGCGTTGACCAAGCTGGTGCAGACCTATGAGCAAAACAAAAAATATACCGACCCCAAAGATTTGGAAATGCTGAATGCCTCCTCGCCGTTTCCGGTGGAAGGCGGTGTGGTGGCCTTTCATGTGGACGATATGGAAGGCTTGTTTAACATCAATAATATCGTGAATGACAACGGCGTCAAGGATGAAAAACAATTTACATTGCTGATCAAAATTTTTGGAAAAGTAGGCATGCCTTTAGAGGTCGCTGGCGCGGCTTTGGATTGGATCGACAAAGACAGCGATGTCACCTTTCCCGGTGGTGCGGAAGATGGCGAATATTTGGGTATGCAACCCGCCTATCGTCCACCGAATCGCCGCATGGCGAGCGCCAGCGAGTTGTTATTGGTGAAAGGGTTTAAAGATAAAGATCCTGATTTAATGAAGCAGCGTATGGAAATCTTTCATTGGGTGACAGCCTTGCCGGAAAGCGGAACAAAATTGAATATCAACAGTGTATCGGCCGATGTGTTAACGGTTATTTTGGACACCTATGCGCCTGCTGCCGTCGCCAATGTGCAAACATTTTTAACGGACCGCAAGGCGAAGCCGGTGCAAGATGTGACCGATAAAGCGGCGTTCCAACAATTGTCGCTATTTAATTCACTAAACGCGAATGACGTTACAACGGCTGCCAATAAATTGGTAGAGGCGCAACTTTTCGATATTAAAACCAATTATTTTATGGTCTCGGCCAATTCCGCAGTCGGGCAATCGAATACGCAGTTGAGCAGTTTAATTATGTGCGCGGCCAATTGCGCAAGCACCGTCGTCATCGCACGTTCGCAAGGCACCCCGGGGATGTTTTAATTATGCATCGACAACTCATTATACGTCTAAAAACTACGCCCAATTTACAAGGCGAACCACAAGTGCGCTGGTTGCGTTTGGAAGAGGCGCAAGCCGAGCCCTCCATTGTCAATCTGGGCACCTTGCGCGAGGCGGCGGCGCAGGCCATGGGCTGTCAAGTCGTGGTGTTGGTGCCCGCCACCGAGGTGTGGGTCACGCGCACCAAGCTGCCGACGCAAAGCCGTCAAAAAATGCTCAAGGCCATACCCTATATGTTGGAAGAGCAATTGGCGAAAGACATCGAAGATTTGCATTTTGCCGTCGGGGAACGCGCCGCCGACGGCACGGTGACGGTGGCGGTGGTGGATCGCGCGCGTATGCGCTATTGGCAGCAATATCTGGCGGACGCAGGCCTACAGGCGGACGTCATTATGCCCGACGCGATGATTTTGCCGTGTAAAGAACATGAATGGGCGTGGTTGCGCGAGGCTGATCAATCGTTAATTCGCACCGATAAAAATGTCGGTTTCGGCGTAGACGCCGCCAATGATGCCGCCGTGTTGGAATTGGTGTTGCGCGAAACCAAAGAAGATAAGCCTGCGCATATGCGCGTCGTGGATTGCCGGGGTGACACGGCGACCCCGCCTCCGATCTTGTCGATGCCGGATATCGATATTAAACAAGAGTCTTGTCACGGCGGCTTGCTCAACTGGCTGGCGACGGCCGGACATGAATTTAAATTGGCGATCAATTTATTGCAGGGCGATTTTAGCAAACGCGAACAATGGCAGCGCATTTTACGTCCGTGGCGCATGCCGGCGGCGTTTTTCGGCATTTGGATGGCGTTTTATCTGGTGGGCGCATTGATAGAAGCCTGGCGTTACGGCAAACAGGTGGATGTGGTCGCGGCGCAAGTGGAAACCGTGTTTAAAGAAACCTTCCCGGATGTTAAAAAAATCGTCAGCGTGCGTACTCAAATGGAACGCAAACTACTGGAAATGCGCGGCGGTGGTGCGCAAGGGCCGGGGTTTTTGAGCATGTTGACCGATATTACACCGGATTTTCAACAAGCGGGCGGCATCAATTTCCGGGCGTTGCGGTTTCGTCCCGGCGTGTTGGAGGTGGAACTCGATGCCCCCAGTTTGCAGGTGTTAGACCAGCTTAAAAAGCGTTTGAGCGAAGGCAAAGGTATGAATGTGGAAATCCAAGCCGCGACCAATAAAGACAACAAGGTCGAGAGTCGATTAGTCATCAAGAGTAAATAAAATGTTTGATCAAATTAAAGAGACCGTGCGTAATTTTTACCAACAATTGGCCCCGCGCGAACGCATATTAGTGCTGTGGGGCGGAGCGATCGCGGCCATCATGTTGTTTTATGTCAGCGTGTGGTATCCCATCGTGGGCTATCGCGATGAAACCGCGCAAGCGGTGAAAGAGCAGCAAAATTTATTGAATTGGATGCGCCAGTCCGCCGCCGAGGTTAAACAATTGGGTGGCGGCGCGCGCGGCGGTGTGACCGGTGAGTCCTTGCTGAGTGTCGCGGATCGCACGGCGCGTATGAATAAACTCGCTGACGCGCTCAAACGCGTCGAACCGGAGGGCGAAAATCGCGTCCGCGTGTGGTTGGAACAAGCGGCCTTTGACGACCTGGTGGCGTGGTTGGAGCGTATCCAAACGGAGAATCGTATACGCATAGACACCGCCTCCATAGACAAAGAAAATGCGCCTGGGCGGGTGACGGCGCGCTTAGTCTTGGAGGGTGGACGATGAACAAGGCTTGGAAACCGTATGCCATTTTAGGCGGTGTGGTGTTCGCCGTTTTTTTGCTGGTTGAAATTCCAGCGGCATTGGTTTACAACACGACCAAAAGTCTGTGGGCCAACCCTGCAAAGCCGGTAAAAATTTTTAATATCGAAGGCAGTTTGTGGGGCGGACAAGCGGGGCCTGTGGAAACGCCAAATCAAATTATTCAAAACTTCGTTTGGAATTTGCATCCGTGGGCGTTGTTGATAGGGCGTTTTGAAGCGGATATTTCGCTCAACAATAATCAAAGCCGCGCTAAGGCGGTGGTCGGAAAAACCTTCACCGGCCAGATTTATTTCGCGCAAGCCGAGGCGCGTGTGCCCGCCAATGAATTATTGACCGCATTGAAGTTACCGGCCTTTCCTGTCAGCGGGGAATTTCGCGCGAATCTCAAAAAACTCGCCTTATCCAACCAAACCATAGCGCGTGCGGAAGGCACGTTAACCTGGTTTGGCGCGGGCGTACAGTTTCCGCAGCGCTTGAATTTTGGGGATATTTCGGCGCGTTTCGAGACCACCGACGAGGGCATTAAAGCTGTAGTCGCCGATGGCGGTGGAGTGTTGGAACTCAACGGACAACTCGCCATTAAAACCAATGGACAATATCAATTTAACGGTGTGATGGCGGCGCGCGATGGCGTCGATAGCCCGTTAGCGAATTCGTTGAAGTTCTTGGGTCAGCCTACCCCGGAAGGCAAGGTGGCGGTGGTTTATAGCGGAAAAATGCAGGATTTAGGGCTGGTGGCGGCGAATTAACTCTGATTTTACTCAGCCGGTTAAAATTACAGAATTGCGCCAGTGTGCCGACATTCAATTTAACCGGTGAAATTGCCGCGCGCACGGACAAAAGTGTTGGATGGAGTCAGCCTAGGTCATGACCGAAGGAAAAGAACGGCGTAGTTTTTATCGCGTAGACGACACGGTAATTTTAGAATACCGGCAGGTCAGCGCCGACGAATTGGTGCGCCAGGGGATAGATCAGGGCGCACCGCGTCCGCCGCGTACGGCAATGATAGAGCAGTTTTCCAATATAAATCGGCACCTCGCCCCCATCCTCGGCGAAATTCGCCGCGATGAACCGCATATCGCCCAATACCTAGAGGCGCTGAATAAAAAAATCGATTTATTAGCGAGCAATGTGCATGTTGCGGGGGCGCTGGGCGATGACGGCATCAAAATGGAAAGCATTACCACCGCAGCGAATTTAAGCGAAGGAGGCATGGCCTTCAGTTGCAAGGCGGCCATCGGTGCGCAAAGTTACTTGCATGTCCGCGTGACCAGCAAAATTTCCGGCGTGATTTTAGAAACCTATGCGCGGGTGATTGCAGTCGATAGAGATGCACGCGCCAATGCAAAATTGCCCTATAAGTTGCGCGTGGAATTTCCGTACCTAGACGACACCGAAAAAAAACAACTAATCAAACACTTACGCACATTGCAACGCGAAGAATTGCGGCGGCGCAATCAAGATAGTTAATCCCGCAATCTGTACCAATCGGCAAGATGCGCAAAATTTCTCCGGCTTTTGGATGTAAAATAGCTATAACATAGTGTTGGATTAAGCGTGTGCCTACCTATATTTTGATCATCGTGCATTTGTTGCTGGTATGCCGGCCGGCCTTGGCGGCGGAACCGGTGAGTAAGGAAACGCGCCAAGCGTTGATGCGCGAAGGGCTTTTTTTGCGTTCTGTGCCCACGGACGATCAACCCGGCGCCACCGCGATAGACCTCGAAACACCGATTGTTTCTCGCGGGCTGGGATCGACGGCCTCTGACGCCAATCCGCAATATCAGCAAGGCTTGTTGGCGTATTTTTCGCGCGATTATCCTCAGGCCATTGCCCTATGGCGACCCCTCGCCGAGCAAGGTCATGCGCAGGCGCAGGCCAATTTGGGTTGGATATATCAACAAGGTATAGGTGTGCCGGCCGATCAACAGGCCGCATTGTTATGGCTGGCGCGCGCCGCCGAACAAGGTCACGTAGTCGCCCAAAATAATTTAGGGGCCAGCTATGAAAACGGTTGGGGTATAGCGCAGAATTATTTAATCGCGGCGCAATGGTATAGGCGCGCGGCAGCGGCCGAATATGGGAATGCGCAATATAATTTGGCGTTACTTTTGATGCATGGTAAAGGCGTAAAAAAAGATCCCGCCGAGGCGCAGCTATGGTTTGTCAAAGCCGTAGCGCGAGGTGTCGCGCAGGCGCGCGATTATGTGCAGAAAATAGATTCCGATAAAGATAACTAGAGGTTCTTTAGCGGTGGTTTATAGAAAATCGTATGGATTCAAGCGATATTCCGCTGGTGTAACCGCGCCGATCACTTTATGGTCTGTGTAGCGCGTCCCGACGGCGGATAGATCGACGGCATGCGGTTGTACATAGCGTTTCTTGTTGATGTCATAGAAAATGCGCACCCACGGACGCAACAGTTTGGCGGATTGTTCGATGACGACGCCGACCAATCCGTTGTCGAGCTGTATCAATGAAGCGACCGGATATATGCCCATGGCCCGAATAAATTGTTGGGCCAATTGTTTGTCGAAATGATGATCGCTCCATTCGAGTATTTTTTTAAGCGCGACCGCAGGTTCGGCGGCGGATTTGTAGGGGCGATTGGCGGTGAGCGCATCGTAGACATCGACGATGGCGGCCATGCGTCCTTCTAAAGGGATCTGATTTTCCTTGAGGCTATTCGGATATCCGGTACCGTCCCAGCGTTCATGGTGGTGCGATGCGATATCGATCACGCACTTGGGGATATCGTTCAATTCAAGCAGGATCTGCCTGCCGAACGCCACGTGTTCGGCCACTATCGCGAATTCATCGGCGGTCAATTTGGCGGGTTTTTGCAACAAATTTAATGGCACTTGCGTTTTACCAATGTCGTGTAATAAACCACCCATTACAAGATCGCGGATGGTATCGACGGGGAGTTGCATTGCCCGCGCAAACGCGCCCATGATAACGCCGGATGCCACGGAATGTTGGAATAAATACTGGTCTTTTTGTTTGATACGGCTGATGCTCAACAACGCATCCGGATTGCGGGCGAGAGAATCGGCGATCCGTTCGACTAAAACACTCGCGTCATCAAGGCGCGGTATGTCATCGGCGCGTGCTTGGGCCAGAATATTGTGCAACACGGACTGGGAATCCTGTAAGATTTTTTTGGCGGTGCCCAGCTCATTGGCCATGTCTGTCTTTTTTTCCGGTCGAGCGTCGCCGCTGTTGGCGATGTCCCGCTTTTTTTGCTCTAGTTGCCGATCGACCTCTGCAAGCGTAGGTGCGTCGCTAACATCGTTGCCCTTAGCGGTGTCAATCACCAGTTTTTTGATCCCGGCCGCGACGATTTTTTCTATAATTCCATGATTGGCGACTTTGAAACTTGAGGACAAAAATGGATGCACCATCCAGCCACAGTCTAAGTCATGGACATACATCCCCACCTCTAACTGAGATATAGCGATTTTTTTTAACATAAATGATTAGGCTATCCATCCCACGCTAAGACATAGAAATGAAGCACTGTCGTATGACTCAATAGCGACATAATGGGGCGCTTCTGAAGAGGATTAACGTCGCCATACCATGGGTAAAAGGCGCGGAATAGCGCTATTGAACAAGGGAGTATCGAACTAATTTGTCGAATGTAATGGGCGGCGAATAGCCAAACCCTTGCACCGCGTCGCACTGGTTTTTATTTAAAAAATCAATATGATGTGAGTGCTCTGCGCCTCCCAATTTTGCTCACTAAATATTGTTGATTCCAGGCATGTTTAACTGGGCGTGAAATGTGGTCAAGGCGCTGGATGGACGAGGGTGCCCAACGGGCGGCTAAAACTTAATTTTAGGATGCGGTGTAATTATTGAATCCCCGAATCGCCTCGCAAGCTACCTTTATGTGGCTAATGAGATCGTGTAGGGCTATGATATTAAAGCGATTAATGGCGCTCCCTAGGGGGTTCGAACCCCTGTTCTCGCCGTGAGAGGGCGATGTCCTAGGCCTCTAGACGAAGGGAGCGGGTCTGTTGGTGCATGGCATTTCCGTGTAAAATTATAAACATGCTTGATCACAAAGTCACCTTCTTAATGGAAACACTATATGGGGCAGCCGTCTGAGTAACCCTATTGTCATACCGCGTGCGGAGCACGCCATTTCGCGTTCCAACATCAGCAAAAACGCCCTGCGGGTCTTGTACCGCTTGCACGACGCCGGTTTCCAGGCCTATTTGGTGGGAGGGGGCGTGCGCGATCTATTATTGGGGCGCGAGCCCAAGGATTTCGATATTGTCACCGACGCCCTGCCTGCGCAGGTCAAGGAGCAATTTCGCAACGCGCGCTTGATCGGGCGGCGTTTTGTCTTGGCGCATGTGCAGTTTGGTTCCGAGGTCGTCGAAGTGGCGACATTTAGGGGCCAATCGGCGGGTGCAGATAACGCTGATCGCGTCACCCAAGACGGGATGATTTTGCGCGACAATATCTATGGCACTATGGAAGAGGACGTGTGGCGGCGCGATTTTACCGTCAACGCCTTGTATTACAATATCGCCGATTTTTCGGTGGTCGATTATGTCGATGGCCTTGCCGATCTCAAGGCCGGGGTGTTGCGTTTGATCGGCGACCCCGATCAGCGTTATCGCGAAGATCCGGTGCGCATGTTACGCGCGGTGCGTTTTGCGGCCAAACTAGGGTTTCGCATTGAGGCCGATTGCGAAAGGTCGCTCATCGAATTGGGTCATTTATTAGAGGCGGTGCCGCCCGCGCGTTTGTTTGAAGAAGTGTTGAAGCTGTTTTTGGCGGGCGACGCGCTCAAGAGTTTTGAATTATTGCGTCATTATGGGCTATTCGGGCAGTTATTTCCCGCCACCGAGGCCGCGCTGGCGAATGAATCGCAGGGCTTTCCGAACGTGTTGGTCGCCAATGCCTTGCGTAACACGGATGCGCGCATCGTCGAAATGAAACCGGTCACGCCCGCGTTTTTATTTGCGGCATTAATATGGCCGGCCGTGCTGCGGCGCAAGGAGTCGCTGATCGGTCATGGTGTGTCAGCGGTTCCCGCATTACAACAAGCGGCCGCCGAGTGCATACGTGAGGTGGTAGACCGGGTGTCGGTGCCCAAGCGATTTGCGATTCCGATGCAAGAGATTTGGAGTTTGCAAGACCGCTTCATGCAGCGCAACGGCAAACGCCCGGCGCGTTTGTCCGCACACCCGCGTTTTCGCGCCGCGTATGATTTCATGTTATTGCGCTCCGAAGCGGGTGAAGTCGATGCGGAAACGGCGCGCTGGTGGACCGAATATCAAGCGAGTGACGAGCACGCGCGTATCAAATCCGGCGAAATTGCGGTCGAAGACGCTGAGGATGCAGAGCCAACGCCCGGTCAACGTCCACGCCGTCGGCGGCGCGGGCGGGGGCGTCCGCGCCCACCTGGGGCGAACGTAGCGTGACGGTTGCGCGTAGTGTTGCGCGCGTATGCGCGGATAGTCAGGTGCGCCGGGTGTTGTGTGGTGCATGCATTATAGTGTTATGACGGTAAGCTGTTTCATAGGGTTGGGTAGCAATGTGGGCGATAGCAGGGCCTGGGTGCGGGCTGCATTGCGCGCGCTGGAGGCCTTGCCGGACACCCGCATACTCCAAATATCGCGGCTGGTGCGCAGCAAACCCTTGGGCAATCTTCCGCAAAACGATTATATTAATGCCGTTGCGCACCTTGAAACCGCCTTGGCCGTCGAGGATTTGCTGGGGCAGTTACACCGCATCGAGACCGCGCATGGGCGGGTGCGTGAACAGCGCTGGGGCGCACGCACCTTAGACCTGGATATCTTGTTATATGGGGATGCGATGATAAATTTGCCGAATCTGACCATCCCGCATGCCGGTATCGCGGCACGGAATTTCGTGCTTTACCCATTGCGCGAATTGGTTGGGGACGCCTTTGCGGTGCCGGGCCTGGGGCGTTTGGATGCCTTGATCGCGCAATGTTCGGCGCAGGGCATGGAAGCGGTGGAGGATTGATGTCCACGTCGCGCTTGATAGTCGTTGAAGGTCCGATCGGGGTAGGTAAAACCACCTTGGCGCGGCGTTTGGCGCAGACATTCGGCTGCGAGCCCATGCTCGAACGCGCCGCAGAAAATCCGTTTTTAGAAAAATTTTATCGTGATCCAAACACCTCGGCCTTGCCCGTGCAATTGTATTTTTTATTGCAACGCGCGCGTCAGTTGCAAAAATGGCGGCAAGACGATTTATTCCAGCGTGTACGTATCGCCGATTTTTTATTGGATAAAGATCGCTTATTCGCGCGTTTAACCTTGGACGACGACGAATATCGCCTCTACGAAACGGTATATCAGTCCTTGGCTATAGATGCGCCGCGCCCAGATTTAGTGGTGTCTTTGCAAGCCCCGTTGCCGGTATTGTTGGAACGCATCAATCGTCGCGGCATAGACTACGAGCAGCAAATCAATGCCTCTTATTTGCAGCGTGTAGTAGATGCCTACACGCAATTCTTCTACTATTTCGATGCAGCGCCGCTGTTGGTGGTGAATACAGCGGAAATCAATTTAGTCGATAATGAGCAAGATTATCAATTATTGCTTGAGCACATTATGCGCATCAAAAGCGGTCGTCACTATTTTAATCCTATTCCGGCGGGTTTTTAGATGTCTACAGCAACCATGATTACACTGAATACGTTGCGCCAACGCAAAATGGATGGCAAAAAATTCACCTGTTTGACCTGTTATGACGCGAGTTTCGCGGCGATTTTAGATCAAAACGGGGTCGATGTATTGTTGGTCGGAGACTCCTTGGGCATGGTCGTGCAAGGTCACGACAGCACCGTGCCGGTGAGTATGGACGATATGGTGTATCACACGCGCATGGTGGCGCGCGGGCGTAAAAACGCGCTGGTGATGGCGGATATGCCGTTTTTAAGCTATCGCGACCCCGCCACGGCGATTGCAAATGCAGGGCGCTTAATGGCCGAAGGCGGTGCGCATATGGTCAAGCTGGAAGGCGGTTGGGTAATGTTGGAAACCGTCGAAAAATTGGCCGCACTAGGCATACCGGTGTGCGCCCATTTGGGATTATTGCCGCAATCCGTGCATAAATTAGGCGGATACCGTGTACAAGGTCGTGAGCCAGACGCGGCAGAGGCGATACTGTCCGATGCCTTGGCGATGGAGCGTGCAGGCGCGGACATGGTTTTGTTGGAGTGCGTGCCGACGGCCTTGGCGCAACGTATAACGCAAAGTTTGCACATCCCGACTATCGGTATAGGCGCGGGACCGCACTGCGATGCGCAAGTCTTGGTGTTGTACGATATGTTGGGCATCACACCGGGTAAACGGCCGAAATTTTCGCAAGATTTTTTGCATGGGCGAACTGGGATTGCTGAGGCGGTGCGCGCCTATGTCGAGGCAGTGATTAGCGGCCAGTTCCCCGATAGCGAACATAGTTTTAGTTGAACGATGCAAACCTGTATAGACATCGCTGACGTTCGGCGCGTGCGCGACGCCTGGCGCGCGCAGGGCGAACGTGTTGCCTGCGTGCCGACCATGGGCAACCTGCACGCCGGGCATCTCGATTTGGTGCGTCACGCACGCGCAGCGGCGGAACGGGTGGTGGTCAGCATCTTTGTTAATCCACTGCAATTTGGTCCGCAGGAAGACTTCCAGCGCTATCCGCGCACCGAACAGGCCGATGCCGAGGCCTTGCGCGCCGCCGGGGTAGACGTATTGTTTCTGCCGAGTGTGCAGGTGATGTATCCGCGCCCGTTGGAGGCCACCACGCGCGTCGAGGTGCCCGGAATTTCTAACGACCTGTGTGGTGCCTTTCGACCCGCGCTATTCCGGGGTGTTGCCACCGTTGTGGCGCGATTGTTCAATATCGTGCAGCCAACGGTGGCGATTTTCGGAGAAAAGGATTTTCAACAGCTTTTTATCATTCGGCGCATGGTTGAGGACTTGGCGTTTGCGGTCGATATCGTTGGGATACCGACCGTGCGTGAGCCGCATGGTTTGGCCTTGAGCTCGCGCAATGGCTATTTGGATGCGGCCCAGCGCCAACAGGCGGGTATATTGTATCAGACCTTGACCCGGCTTGCGCAGCGGCTCGCAGGCGGCGCGCGCGATTATGCGGATATGCAGGCGCGCGCAACCGAGGACTTGAAATCAAGCGGTTTCCGCCCCGATTATGTAGCGATACGGCGGGTCTCGGATCTGGGCCAGCCACGCCAAAACGAGGTGGAAGAACTGGTCATCTTGATCGCCGCATGGCTGGATCAAACGCGGTTGATCGACAATTTGAGGGTCGTGCCAGGGGCGGCGTCGAAATGAACATGATATACTTAAATAACTGTAACCTTTGATATCGTAGGTGAGTTATGCATAATCACATGCTAAAGGCCAAACTACACCGGGTGCGCGTCACGCATGCCGAATTACACTACGAGGGTTCGTGTGCCATCGACAGCGTATTGTTGGAGGCCAGCGGTATACGTGAGTATGAGCAAATCCATATCTACAATGTGACGAACGGTGAGCGTTTTGTGACCTATGCGATTTGTGCCGAACCGGGTTCGGGCGTGATCTCCATCAATGGCGCGGCCGCGCATAAGGCGAACCCCGGCGATATCATCATTATTGCGGCGTTCGCCATGTATGACCAAAAAGAAATGGCGAGCTACCAGCCCACGCTCATCTATGTGGATGAGAAAAACCGTATCGTTCGTAAGAGCAACCAGATTCCAGTGCAGGCCGCCTAAGGTGGTAGGCGCGTAGCGCACGCAGTTTTGTTCTTGTAAACTTCAATCTGTGTATGGATATCGCGACAGGTGCGGCCCCAGCGGCGTTTTTAGCGCGGGGTATGGTGTTGTCGCGTGCGCGTTTGTGATAATATGCCCGCCGAACCGTTATTTTTGGCGGCGATTCAGAGTCGTCACAAGTCATCTTTTTTTTCGGAGTGGAAGGTTATGAAACAGATTCTTGGTTTGGCCGCAGTAGCGGCAGTCGTAATAGGTTTGAGTGGTTGTGGCGCAGCGAAAGAAGTGGAAGCCTTAAAGGCGACCGTTGCCGAGTTGCAAAAGAGCGTTGCCCAGGCGCAACGCGTGGCCGACGAAGCCGGTCGCGTCGCCAATCAAGCCAACGCCGCCGCCAACGCCGCGCGCGCCGCCGCTGAACAAGCCGGTCAAAAAGCGGATCAAGCGATTGCCGCGACCGCCAGCAAGAAAAAGAAATAATCTGATCGCAAGATCGGAACAACAAAGGGTCCGTAAGGGCCTTTTGTTTTTTGTATGACCGCCGTGCGGGAGGCGAACCGCCTAGCGCATCAGCAATTTCGTATGGGCTTCCATTTATACTGCGCGATAACTAAATTTCAATAGTATCACCATGTTTTGCGTACGGCGCAACGCTTGGGGTTGTCGCGCCTTACACCACTACAACCTCAGGATGCGGTTCGCGCGCAGAATCCTCCAAGAAATCCAACGCGTTTGCGCCAAATGCGGGTAGAACCGCGCGCATTAATTTGACATTGAGGGCGTCTTTAAAATCCAACCATTGATCGCCAACGCGCATTTTGATATCCGTATTAAAAAAATAATGTCCGTACACAATTCTTTTAAATAAAAAACGGTTATAACGATAGTCGCGATTTATCTCGTTGCGCGACAGGAGTGACGTGATGTATTGACGCGACTTGCGTTCCGGCGGCAATACCGCATCGGGTATAGCGTTCAAAAAAGGCTCCAGCACGGCGGCGGAATAACCGGAGTTAAAGCGTATTTCAATATGGTTGATGCTGGTTTTAAGCAGTGCGATCATGGCATGCAGCAAGAAAAATTCGCCGATACGGTTATCGATTCGGATTAATTTTCCAAAGGCTTGCACGTCGGTATGTGCAGGCGCCAATAGCGGGTATGCTGCAGGAAATACGTTTTTTGCGTAGGCCTGATCGAGAATCGCGCGCCAGATGGCGATGTGGAAGGCGCTACGTCCATAATTATCCACGGCATCTTTATTCGCGCCCCGTTCAAGCAGGGCGCTTATCAATGGCAGATTACCGGTGCGCGCGGCCAACATCAAAGGCGTATGATTGAAGCGATTGCGGAAGTCGATGCCGTAACGTTCGCTTTCCGCTAACACGTCTTTAAAGTTTTTGCGTTCATAGGCTTGCACGTATTTAGTGATCGAGCCTATGTTCAAGTTCTTTTCCGACGGTCGATTGTAATATTGATCCACCTTGCCGGTCAGTTTGCAATGCAGATAGGGATCATCGTAAAAATTGGCGTATTCAACGAGAATCTGATGATTCTTTCCGAAGGATTGGTGTGCGTCCAAGGTTTTCTGTTTCATCGTTAAAAACACCGGAGTGTCGATGACTTCCCACGGCACTTTCACCGTGTGCAGTAAATTGGCGCGTATCGCGTCGGCTTGTTCCTGTTTGCCTTGAAGTTCCAATTTCCGCGCTTCTTTTTGCCACTCATCCAGACTGGAATTCTGCGCTTGTAACGCTATTTGTTCCTTGGCACTGTTTAGATTCAACAAACTCAATATCGGGTGGCGGGTATCGCGCTCTACGATATATAAATTTTCCACCGCGCGGGTGATCGCCACATAAAACGCGTTAATATAAAATTTATACGCCTCCATGGATTTGTCGGATTTATCCTTCGCGCGCGCATAGGTCAAATCGCCATGCAGGTCTTGCGCGTCAATGACACCGGTGATTTCCTGGAATTTTTCCCTCTCGGCGCTGACGATATTGAATAATACGATATTGTCATATTCCAGCCCTTTCGCCTCCTGCACGGAAAACACCAGGGGAGTGTGAAAAACGCGCTGCGCCTCGGCTTTGTGATCGTCGCGCAATACGAGCACAGCGAAACGGGCCGATTTTCGGGTTTTATCATTCAGTTCCTTGATTACGTTGTCTTTGGCGCTTAGCAATTCCACCACGCCCGTCCGTTCGGCACGCGATTCGATCAAATAGTTGCTTTCCTGATCTATCGACCCGAAACGCGCGATTTTAATGCGCAGCAAACGGTTGGCGATATCGGTGACGGTGGACGAGTTACGATAATTATTGACCAGCAGGCGTATCAGTTGGTCGCCACGCAAGGCGTCGTCACCGTAAAACCACGATTTAATCTTGGACCACGAAAAGAAATTGGGGTGTACGATTTGATTGGCGTCGCCGCACATCATAAACTGGCGAGTGGCGTGCAGGCTGCGCATAATCAGCGCAAGCTGGATATTGGTGAGGTCTTGCACCTCGTCAATCACCGCGTAATCATATTTTGGTTTGCATAATTCGAGCGTATTGTGCGCGGCGATATTGATGTCGTATAGGTTGGATTCTTTGAGCCACGCCAAGTATTTTTCAAACAAATCATACGTCAATGGGCGTTCGTCGGCGAGGAAAATCGATTGCCTGACCCCCAACGCCAGATAGTCCGCGCGGTCAAGATAGACGTTGTCCTGCACGGCGCCGGTGAGCACGCCTTTGAATTCTTCGAATACGCGATGCGCATCGCCGAGTTTCGATTTTAACGGTTGACGGTTGTACCACCCGCGAAACTGCGGAAAATCGACTTCGCGGCCTGCAGGTACATGAATCGACTCCAGGTAGTCGCGGAAACTTAAAAAATCCACATTTTGTTTTTCATTTTCGAAGTGATTGCTATAGTAAACATTGCGTGAATTTTGTGCGAGAAAATCCGAGTGTGTGACATATAGCACATCGCCGTGGAGGAGTTTCATTTTTTCCAGCGTGAGTGCGGTTTTGCCGCTGCCGGCGGAACCGATGATGATCAGCGGAAGAGGCCATTGGTAAATGGCGTTTTGCGCGTCATCGAAGGAGATCGCTTTGTCGAGAAAATGAAAACGCGTCCCGGCGGCGTTGACGTATTTCAATTCCGGGAGCGGCGCTTGTTTCAGATCGCCTGCGCTGATGTCTATGACCTTGTCTTCGTCGATGCGCGCGCCGCGCAAAAATCGCGACTTGTTGTAGGCGTGGTTGGCGATAACCTCCAGCGCCAACGCATAAGTTTCGTCACGGTAACGCATAAACTTCAGCAACAAGCGATTGGCGTAATCCAGCTTGACACGGTAATAATCGGTCTCGCCGAGCTTTTTCACCTCCGCCGATTTGAAATCATCCGACTCAAGAAACCGTCGCACCTTGTCGTATTGCGGTTTTAAGCCTGTGGTGTCCAGGCTGGAATACTCTAATATTTTCAAGAGACTTTAAGCTCCTTTGTTCCGTGGCCGGTCGGCACCGGCGCGGGATTCGATGTGAACGCCGATTACAAACCGCCGGTGCCCCAACACTTTTTGAACTTCTTGCCGCTGCCGCAAGGACAGCGATCATTTCTACCGGCCTTTTCCGACGTGGCTGGGATGGATGGGTTTCGCATTGTTTCCAGATCCGAGATGTCTACTGGCATATCGGGTTCTAGTCCTAATTTCGCCATTGACGCCCCCATCCTCGCTTGACGCGGATACGCGCAAACATAGAACACACGCCCTATGAGGTGGAATAATACCCCACTTTCGGCCCGCTTCATAATTTATCACTCACGCCAGATTCACGCTAGACATTGAATTGTTATATCTATCAAATTCATTTTTTGTGTAGCAAAAACAATGACTAATGACGTCATCTCCCATGGTCATGGTGGCGCAGCACCCCGGCCCGGTGAGAAAAACGTGAATTCATCGCTAGAAATTCCGAGGATCATACCCCATAAATACCTTGCATATTGATGATGGCGTCACTAAAATGTCAGATATGTATCGTCACCGCCTACTTTCTCATCGCTTGAAACAACTTTATGCCGCGTTTCCGGTGGTGGTGGTGAGTGGCGCGCGGCAGGTGGGTAAAACGACGCTATTGCGTCATCATTTTCCGAATCTCGATTATGTGGTATTCGATGCAAGCCTAGATCGGGAGGATGCACGACGCGAACCCGAACTGTTCCTCAAAAATCACCCGCCACCGGTCATCCTCGATGAAATTCAATACGCGCCCGAAGTCGTCGCAGCCATTAAGCGCGCGGTGGATCGTAGCGGGGCGAGGCCCGGCCAATTTCTGTTGACTGGCTCACAGCAATGGCAGGTAATGAAATCATTGGCCGAGAGCCTTGCGGGACGCGCGGCGTTTCTCGATCTTTTTGGCTTCTCGTTGCAGGAAATCAGCAATACGCAAGATTGTTGGCTCCAGCGTTGGTTGGATACACCGCGCGAGTTTTTAACTTGGGGCAAACAAGCGCCGCGTTACCCCGGCGCGCTGCAGGAATGGTTATGGCGAGGCAGTCTGCCGCGCGCGACCGACATCGACATCAACCTCATCCCCGATTTCTGGAACGGCTACCATCGTACTTACGTGGAACGCGATGCGAGATTAGCGGGCGGCGTGGGTGATTGGCAGGAATTCGGGCGGTTTGTCCAACTCATGAGCGCGTTGACCGCACAGGAAATCAACTATAGCCAACTCGGTCGAGAAATCGGCGTCACGCCGCAGACCGCGCGACGTTGGTTGAACATCATGACGGATACCTTTCAGTGGTTCGCGTTAGCGGCGTTTTCAGCCAACCAAACCAAACGTGTATCTGCGCGACCGAAAGGATATTTGGCCGATACTGGTTTAGCATGTTACCACGCGCAGATTTCATCGCCCATGGCGTTGGGCGGGCACCCGTTGTACGGTGCGTTATTTGAAACCGCCGTCGCGTGCGAACTTTTGAAGCAGGCCAGTACTTTTTACACCCGTCCCGCGTTTTATCACTGGCGCGCCGCAGGCGGTGCCGAAGTCGATTTGATTTTAGAACGTGATGGCGTGTTGTATCCGGTCGAAATTAAACTCACCGCAAACCCGAACCGGCGTCACGGTTCAGGCATCGACGCCTTCCGCAAGGCCTATCCGCAACGCAATATTGCGTTAGGTGCGGTGATTTGCGCCGTGGAAGAACCGCGCTGGTTATCGGATAATATTGTGGCGATTCCTTGGAATTTGTTGTAGTGTAAAGCTATAATACAAGGGCGTGTAATGTCTGTTGGTTATCGCGCCTTACGTCAATACGCCTTACGCGCGTTATGATCCCAACGCCTTAAGCTGCGTAGCGTCCATGAGTTTGAACGTTGGGCCTTACCCGTAACAAAACATAAGAGACGAGCTAATGGAAGCGAATCCAGTCAGAATTGTTCAGTACTTTGATGGTGAAAAACAAAGTATCATACCTCTTTTCCAGCGGCCTTATACATGGAATAAGCGGAATTGGCAGTCGTTGTGGGATGACATCATGAGCTACTACGAGGATGAGGATTTGGCTTCATCCCACTTTATGGGGGCTGTCGTATCAATCCCAGCAAAGACCGTTCCGGTCGGTGTGACGAAGCATCTTGTTATTGATGGGCAACAACGTTTAACCACGATTGCAATTGTGCTTTGTGCTCTTCGTGATAGCTGTGACGAAAGGAAATCAGATCAAATTCAAGATTACCTAGTTAATCGCCATTATGATAATTCAGAAGATCATTTAAAGCTTTTGCCTACGCAAAGCGATCGCGCCGCATATCTTTCAATTGTGAATCGAAGACCCGAAAACCATGTAAGCAAGCATTTGATTATTAATTGCTACGAGTATTTTAAAAAAGCCATCGCAGAAAAAGATGAAAATGAACAACCAATTGATCCAGGTAGAATTCTAGATATAGTCAAGTCGCTGCTTCAGGTTGTAATGATCAATCTTGGCGAAGCAGACGACCCATACTTGATTTTCGAGAGCTTAAACTTTAAAGGCGAGCCGCTTTCTCAAGGCGATCTTGTTAGAAATTATATTTTGATGCGATTTCGATACTCGCTTGGCGAAGGCGGGGAGCAAGAGCGCATATATAGAGAAATATGGCATCCAATGGAATCAAGGCTTGGAGAGGCTTTCGAGGATTTTTTATGGCACTACGCTATCAAAGATGGTGCCAACGTAAAAAAACCAAAAGTATATTCATCAATAAAACATAATTTTAGCGAACTAAAAACAGCAAATGATGTGGAATTTCATATCGGGGAAATGAATAAAGCCTCAATTAACTATGTACGATTCTTAAATCCCGGAAAAGAGACTAACACCAAAATACAGAAAGAATTGGCTCTGTTATATCGCCTTGAGGCAACGATTTCGTACCCACTTCTTCTTAAGTTATTTTCAGCCTGCGATAATAATCAATTCGATGAAGATGTGTTGCTGAATTGTTTGCGGAATATAAATTCGCTCATGGTAAGAAGAGCAGTATGCGATGAAAAAAGAAGTGCTCTTAATAAGTTGTTTGTAGGCATTGCCTCACGTATACCAGTGGATAT
>CAKKRP010000092.1:0-5982 GCA_919902765.1 Gammaproteobacteria bacterium
TGCTAGCAAACAATCCATCTAAGCGCTAGAACGGGCTAGATTGGACGGTTACGCGACACCAGCCGTTCTGCGGGCTGTTTCGGATCAATACGGGCATTGCCCTTGGTTAACCGCTGGGCACATTGCTCGACAGCAATATGTTCATTCGGTGCATGTCGCTCAAGCAGAAAACCCAAGCGTTTGAAAACCGCGCCATTACCAAGCTGGTCGGCATAGGTAATCAGCAGATCGAGATTTTTGGCCTCTGAATGCAAATAGTTCAACAGCATGTCATTCACCGAACGAATGCCCCCGCCCAAGCGGGGTTCTGCCAACATATCGAGTATCGTTCGTGTTGGATCGGATACCGACACCTTTACCTGTCCACGCCAGATTGTCTTGAGTCCAAACATCTTCTTTTCATTGATGGAGCAGAGCAGAAATGTCGTCCCCTTGATGACCGGGTTCCGGTCGCGTGGCATGAGCTGCGTCATCACTACCGTAGTTCGAAACAACTGCTCGGTCAGATCCCAATGCTCGGCAGCACTCCAGCCGCCGATGTAACAGGGCGAGTACAGGCTGGCAGCAATTTGCCACGGGTCTTCCAAGGAAACATTAGCGCTGCTCGCTTCCAAGGGCACCGGCACATAAAGGCCACGCTTTACCCGCGACAGCCAGCCCTTCTTGTTCCAGCGGGAAAGCATCTTGGCGGCATCGCTCGGGCTAACACTAAGAATGGCCGCAGCCTGCGCAACCACAACCGTCCCCTTCGTCCCGCGCAGGATAGCCGCCAGCCGCTCACGATCCAGTTTTCCTATGCCCGTCAACGTTGCCATGTATGTATATCTTATAAGCTATAATTCACAATTAAGTTGAATTATAGCGCTTTAAGTGTATTTTTACAAGAGGATGTAAGAGTCTGAATTCAACGAATAGATGAACTGCTACATATTTAATATACCATTGGACAATCCACCATACGATAGACCGGCTCTCATATGGAGTGGTTAAGGTTAGGGGGCTTCAGCATCCAGTTTACTGCGGCTGGCGGCCCGGTATTGCTCAGGTGCATCTGCTACCAGTTCAATTTCATAGCGACGTCTGTCTAGCACCTCCAAAAACCCCATCACGTGTTTTTCAGTAACTGTGATTTGTCCGTCAACTTCTTCTGTTTCAACGCCGGTGTGGCTACAAAGCAGAACGAGACGGTCACGATCAATGTCCTTGGATTCAGCTAATGAACGTATTGAAGCGAGATATCGGGCTGCGCGGGGATGCTGACCAGCGTAGCTTTCGATGACATCAAAATTGACGAAATTCAGGTCGGTTTTAATTGCCGCCACATTACTCGGAACGGCTGCCATGATCGCTTCTTGTAACTGACCAGCAAACTCGAAACCGCTCGGCCGCAATATATGTATATTCTGAGTGTCAATGAGTAGATCAAAGTCGGTATCAAGCTTGAATATCTTGTCTTCGACAATTTTCAACGCATCCGTCATGAGCCGAATCAGACGATTTTTAAGTATGCCTTTGAACTGAGTAGCACGCCGCAGTGCAGTCAGCCGGCGCCCTTGTGTATCAGTGATTCGTGCAAAGTAACAGAAAACACTCTCTGGATTATTCAGGACTAACAAATCAATGGCTGTTGTTTGAGTTGGGCGTGTCCACTATTGACAGTACACCTCACATCTTGCAGGGCATCGATATTGCTGTCTTCGATAGCCGCCAGCGCTTTGTTCAGCCCGGTACCGACGTTCTCTTTCAGATGCTTGACCTTGGTCCAATGTGCCTCATCAGGCACGTAAAAATACTTGCCCGAGTATTGATCGGGATGGTCGAGCAACTTCTGCATCACCGCTTCGCTAATTCCTTTGGTCTTGAACTCTTTTTTCAACTCCTCACGGCGCTGATCGAATAAATCGCTCGCACGCTTGAGGAACAGCATGCCAAAGATGTATTCCTTGTATTCACTGGCATCCATGTTGCCGCGCAAGTCGTCGCAAGCGCGGAGTAATAGGCTTTCGAGATGGGAGAGGGTTAATTTTATTTTTTGCATGTACAACATTTCTCGCTGAATAGCTTATCAAATTGCATTCCGTCCCATAGCGGTGTCGAGCACCAACAGTGTAGGGCATAGAGCAGACTCACTCCCACTTAAATATCGCCGCCCCGATGACCAAAAACAACACCCCAGTGACGCCCAACACCGCCAGGTGTGGCCAAATGTCCACGATGCCCGCGCCTTCGTTCATCACCGCGCGCGCACCGGCGATCATGTGGGTGAGGGGGGAAATATTGGATAAGGCCTGCACCCAAGGGTGTGTGCCTTCCAGCGAAAACCACGCGCCGCACAGCAACATCATCGGCCAACTGACGGTGTTTAAGATGCCACCGGCGAATTCTTCGGAAGATGATCTCGCCGCGATCAACAATCCAATGGAAATCATGCACAAGGTACCCAGCGCGGTGAGTAAAAACAGCGTCGCGTAGGAGCCCTGCATGTTAAAATGGATCAGCAAATTACAGCCGATGAACACCACCGTGGTGATGGAAAGCACTAATAATAAACGCGAAATCAATTGCGCCAATAAAAACGGAAATGCCGACACCGGGGTGGCCTTGAGGCGTTTTAAAAAGCCGTTTTTGCGATAGCGCACGATCACATAACCCACGCCGAACAAACAACTGAACATAATGTTCATGCCCATGATGCCGGGCAAAAACCAATCGACGTAGCGAATTTCCACGCCGTCGGCGGCGTTGCGCACATATTGTTGCGGCGCGCTGGCCCATAGAATGCGCTCGGCGAGATAGCCGTTGGCGGAATTATTGTTCACCCAATAACGACGTGGCGTGCCGAGATCCAGCGCTAAGTCGATTTGATGATGACTGACCTTGTTGACCAGCGCATTCACATCGTTATATTCGATAAATTCGACATAGCGCGTCGCGGCCAGCGTCGGGCTGATTTGTTGCAGTTCCGCCTTGCCGCCGATAATGCCGATTTTATAGACATCGCGCGCACCGCCGGAAAACATAAACCACAGGCCAAACACCAATAAAAACGGAAACGCTAGATTCCACCCCAGCGCGGAACGATCACGTAAAAACTCCATATTTCGCGCATGCAACACCGCCAAAAATTTTTTCATACTCAGGCCCGCAGCCCTTTGCCGGTCAAGGCGATAAATAAATCTTCCAAAGTCCAAGCGCGGATGCGCAATTGCGCCAACGACACGCCCGCCGCGATCAGCGTGGTCAACGCCGTGTGTAACTCGTGGGTCTGGATCTCGATAAAATCGCCGCCTTCGACGCCTTGCAACGGCGTGTTCGCCAGGCGCGTTCCGACATCGGTCTTGGGCAATTGGATAACGACATCGCCGAAATGTTCGGTCAACAATTGCACCGGCGTGCCTTGCGCCATGATCTTGCCCTTGTCCATGATGACGATCTCATCACACAGCGCATAAGCCTCTTCCATATAGTGCGTGGTCAACACCACAGTCTTGCCGCGCGATTTGACCAAGCTGACCAAATCCCAAAAATTACGCCGTGCCTGCGGGTCTAGGCCGGTGGTGGGCTCGTCTAAAAACACCAATTCAGGATCGTTGATCAAGGCCACGGCCAATAACAAACGCTGGCGCTGGCCGCCGGAAAGTTTGCGCGTGTCACGATCCAAAAATTCGCCTAGCGCGCACAATTCGATTAATTCCGCCGCCGAGGCCGTGCGTTCATAGAGTTTGCTGAACATCGTCAATGTTTCGCGCACGGTGAGGAATTCTTGCAGGGCCGTATGTTGAAATTGGATGCCGACCTCTTGACGATAGCGCGCGCCCAAGGGCTCACCTTTATACAAAATCGTCCCCTGCGTGGGCGCGTGGATGCCCTCCAACATTTCGATGGTGGTGGTCTTGCCCGCGCCGTTGGGGCCTAATAGGCCGAAACAAATGCCGGGTCTAATGGTCAGCGAGATGCCATCGACGGCGGTCAGGCCGGGATAGCGCTTGATCAAGCCGGTTGCTTGAAGGATTACGTTCATGAAACCACAGTTTTTGGGAATGAGTGAGCGACTATGTTAAGCGATTATAGCCTGGAATGGTACTCACATCGGCGAGATCGAGCTGTTCGGCTTGTAAATGTTTTTGTGCATAACTTAAATATACTTTTTGGTCTATGAATACATCAAACAAATCGGGGTCTACATGATTTTCCAATTTCATTTTACCCAGGATCGTCAACGCTTGTGTGAGTCCCATCGGGGGTTTATAGGGTCGATCCGCCGCTGTCAAGGCCTCGAAGATGTCAACTATGCCCATCAAACGGGCCTGTACCGACATTTGGTCGCGCGTCAACCCGCGTGGATAGCCTTTGCCGTCCATGCGCTCATGGTGCCCGCCCGCGATTTCAGACACGTTTTTAAGGTGTTTTGGAAACGGCAAGCGCTCCAACATTTTCAAAGTCATGACGATGTGATTATTAATGACCTCGCGCTCTTTTTGCGTTAGCGTACCTTTGCGTATGCTGAGATTGTGCGCCTCATCGGCGGTCAATACCGGCTGAACTTCGCCATCGGCGTTGGCCCAACGGCGCTGTGCGATTTTTTCTACTTTAGCGACATCTTCATCGCGCATAAATTCGCCGCCTATATTCGCCTTGCATAAAAACGCGATTTCCTCGGCGATTTCTTTGATGGGTATACGCAATTCTTGCTCAACCTCGGCGCACTTAGACCGCTCCAGGCGCGCGCGCAAAGCGGCGATTTCTAGGTCGCGCCGCAACACTTCAAAACGCAGCTTCACCAGCTCAATGCGATCAAATATCGTCTCCAATTTTGTCGCCTTGTCCACCACATGCACAGGCGTGGTGATTTTTCCGCAATCATGCAACAGGGCCGCGATCTTGAGCTCATACAACTGCTGTTCGTTTAATGCCCATTGCGCAAACGGACCTTTATTCTCAGCATTGAGCGCCTCGGCAAACGCCATCGCCAATTCCGGCACGCGCCGACAATGCCCGCCTGTATAGGGTGATTTTTCGTCGATGGCATCGGCGATAACTTGGATAAATGTTTCGAGCAGATTTTTCAGTTCGCCGATCAAGCGATGATTGGTCAAGGCCACTGCGGCTTGCGAGGCCAGCGATTCCACCAAGCCTTGATCTTGTTCGTCAAAGGCGACGATTTCGCCCGTAGCGCCGTGCGCATTCAGCAATTGCAACACGCCGATCAATTCGTTTTGATGATCGCGCATCGGCACGGTCAAAATGGACTGCGAACGATAACCCGTTTTTTTATCAAAGGCATAGGTGCCGGAAAAATCAAAACCCGGCGCGCTGTAGACATCCGGGATATTGATGGTTTCGTTTTTTAGCGCTGCGTAGGCGCAGACATTGTGCTCATTGGCCTGGCCCGCGCCGTCGTGCAATACGATGGGCTCGAACGGCGGCCGCTGGCCGGTGGTGCCGCCCATCGCGATACGCAGACTATCATTGCGCACAATTTCAAATACCAAACGCCGCTGCTCGTCGGCGAGATACAAGGTGCCGCCATCGGCGCGCGTGATTTCTTTGGCGCCGGAGAGGATGCGCTCTAGCAGGCGATGCATATCGCGTTCAGCCGACAACGAAATCCCAATTGCATTGAGCGCCTCAATGCGCGCTAAAATATCGGGCAATATTACGTTTTGCATGGGTTGCCGTATCGGGGTTGAACACGCTCACCAGCGCGGTACCAACATATCGACCTATCCCTACCGGAATTGAGATGGATTTACGCATGCCTTCAGCAATATTACAAAATATCCGGTATAATCGGGTTTTCTGAATCGATGTCCCCATGGCCTTTCTGACCGCCACCACACCCTATGGCCTATCCACCCTGCTCACGCGCGAACTCAAATCCTGGGGTTTGCATGTGGCGAGCACGCGCCCGACACATGTGCAATTTGAGGGCGGCTTGGCCGAGGCCTACCGCGTATGCCTGTGGTCGCGGCTGGCCAATCG
>CAKKRP010000092.1:5992-11715 GCA_919902765.1 Gammaproteobacteria bacterium
TGTATATGCCGCTGACCCGTTGCGGCGCGGCGGACACCGATCAGCTCTATCGCGAGGCCCTGGAATTCCCGTGGGAAGAACATTTGACCGCGCAGGATACGCTGGCGGTGGACTGTACGCTGCAAGACGCGGCGATCACGCATAACCACTATGCCGCTTTAAAACTAAAAGACGCCATCGTAGACCGCTTTCGCAATGCCACCGGCGCACGCCCCAGCGTCGATATCCAACGCCCCAGTGTGCGCTTTCATGTGCATATCCATCGTCGAACGGCGGCGATCAGCCTCGATCTTGCCGGGATCAGCCTGCATGAACGCGGCTATCGCACGGCCGCAGGCGAGGCCCCGTTGAAGGAAAATCTGGCGGCGGCCTTGTTGCTGTGGGCGGATTGGCCGCGCATCGCGCAAAACGGCGGCGGCCTGGTCGATCCGTTGTGCGGCGCAGGCACTTTGTTAATCGAAGGCGCGGGCATGGCGATGCAGATGGCCCCCGGCCTGGGCCGCGATTATTTCGGCTTTCTCGGTTGGCGCGGCCACGCTGCGGCGTTGTGGGAAGGGTTAAAGCGCGAGGCCTTGGCCCAAATCAATAATCCTGGCCTGGTGATCTACGGGCGTGATGGCGATGCGGCGATGGTCGAGACGGCACGCGCCAATGTCGCGCGCGCCGGTTTAAGCGAGTTCATCCAGATCGAACACGCCGACCTGGCGACCGCATTACCACTCACCTTGCCCGCCTTCGGCCTGGTCGCCACCAACCCGCCCTATGGCGAACGCCTGGGCGTGACCAGCCAATTGCGCGCGGCCTACGCCCAGATCGGCGGCCTGACCGCAGATCGCGGGGGCTGGGCGACGACCTTGATCACCTCGCAACCGGAGCTCGCGAGCTTCACCGGGCGTAACCCTAACGCCGAACACACGGTGTTCAACGGCGCAATTGAATGTCGTGTCTACGTATTCGACCCGGCCCCGGCAGGCACAGCCTTATCGGGTGGCGAGGATTTCGCGAATCGCTTGCGTAAAAACATGCAACACCTCGGCAAATGGGCACGCCGCGCCGGAATCAGTTGTTATCGTTTGTACGACGCCGACCTGCCCGATTACGCATTGGCGATAGATTTATACCAAGGACCGCGCGGGCGTTGGTTGCACGTACAGGAATACCGCGCGCCCAATCACATCGACCCGTTGAAGGCGCAACGGCGTTTGCAGTTGGCGTTAAAAGCGTTGCCGGAAATTACCCAAATTCCGCTCAACGATATCTATTTAAAGACGCGCGAACGCCAAAAAGGCAGCCATCAATATCAAAAACACGCCTCTGAGCAGCAATTCTTTGAAATCGCCGAGGGACCTGGCAAGTTTTGGGTCAATTTCGGCGATTATCTCGACACCGGGATATTTTTAGATCATCGCTTGACGCGCGCGTTGATCCAAGAGCATGCGCATGATCGACATTTTTTAAATCTATTCGGATACACCGGCACCGCCACCGTATACGCCGCATTGGGCGGGGCCGCCAGCACCACCACGGTGGATTTATCCAAGACCTATCAACAATGGGCGCAACGCAACCTCGAACTCAATAACATACGCGGCCCGCATCACCGTTTTATTCAAGCCGACTGTATGGCGTGGCTGGAAGAGCAGGTGCAAACGCGTGGCGCGCGCCAGTATGGCCTGATTTTTATCGATCCGCCGACCTTCTCCAATTCCAAACGCCTGGACGACGTGTTCGACGTGCAGCGCGACCACGTGGCCTTGATAGACCTCGCAATGACCTTGCTGGCGCCCGATGGGTTGATCATTTTTTCTAATAATTTCAAGCGCTTCAAGCTTGATGCCGCACACTTAGACGAATGCGCGATAGACGACGTTAGCCGCCGCACGTTGCCGCCGGACTTCGCCCACCACCCGGATATCCACCGCGCGTGGCTGATTCGACGCGCCATCAATAGCACGCCGCGCACTTAACTCGCGGCCCCACCTAGCCTCTTGGGCGACGCATGTTATAATGAACGTTTTTAGCTAACTTAATGCCGCCCAGCGGGGTGGCAACACCTGACCCAAGGCCTATGGACATCAAACGAAGTAATGCGTTTTCGCGCGAAGAACTGCTGCTGTGTGGACATGGGGAAATGTTTGGCCCTGGCAACGCGCAATTACCCCTCCCTCCCATGCTGATGTTTGATCGCATCACGCGCGTCAATGAGACCGGCGGCACCTATGGCAAGGGCGAAATCGTCGCAGAACTGGACATTAATCCCGATTTGTGGTTTTTTAGTTGTCATTTCGAAGGCGACCCGGTGATGCCGGGCTGTTTGGGCCTCGATGCAATGTGGCAGTTGGTAGGGTTTTATCTCGGCTGGCTGGGCGGCCCAGGTCGTGGTCGCGCCTTAGGCGCAGGCGAGGTAAAATTTGCCGGTCAAGTAACCCCTAAAAATAAAATTGTGACGTATCAGATCAATTTAAAACGCGTCATTCAACGTAAGCTCTACATGGGCATCGCCGATGCCGCCATGTTGGTGGACGGCAAGGAAATTTACGCGGCCAACGATTTAAAAGTGGGTCTATTCATATCTACTGAAGAAGGTTTTTAATGGTTAGCAGTTCACCACGACGCATAGTTGTGACCGGCATAGGCATTGTGTGCAGTATTGGCAACGATGTGCGCGAAGTCACGGAATCCCTCAAACTGGGTCGCTCGGGTTTGGAATTTTCCCCGGAATATGCCGAGCTCGGCTTCCGGTCGCACGTGCATGCGCCGGTCAAGATCGACACTGAAGCGATGGTGGATCGCCGTTTGCGGCGCTTTATGGGCGACGGCGCGGCCTACAACTATATTGCGATGCGTCAAGCCATCGCCGATGCCGGGTTGACCGAAGAAGAAATCTCCAATCCGCGATATGGCTTGGTAGTGGGTTCAGGCGGTCCCTCGACCTCCAACCAGGTGGCGGCCGTGGATACGCTACGCCAACGCGGCGCACGCAAGGTCGGCCCGACGCTGGTGCCGCGCTGCATGTCCAGCACCACCTCGGCGTGTTTGGCGACCTCGTACAAAATCAAGGGCGTGAATTACACCATCAGCTCCGCCTGCTCGACCAGCGCGCACTGCATAGGCCACGGCAGTGAACTGATCCAAATGGGCAAGCAAGACATCGTATTCGCGGGCGGCGGTGAAGAACTGCATTGGACACTCAGCATCCTATTCGATGCCATGGGCGCGATGTCCTCCAAATATAACGACCGCGCCAGCACGGCGGCACGCGCCTACGACGCGAACCGCGACGGTTTTGTGATCTCCGGCGGCGGCGGGTTGTTGGTATTGGAAGAATTGGAACATGCGCAACGCCGTGGCGCACGCATCTACGCCGAACTGACCGGCTACGGCGCGACCTCCGATGGTTTTGATATGGTCGCCCCATCAGGTGAAGGCGCGGTGCGGTGTATGCAACAGGCCTTGGCGACCGTCCAGCGCCCGGTCGATTACATCAACGCCCACGGCACCAGCACCCCGGCGGGCGATGTGACCGAATTAAAGGCCGTGCGCGAGGTGTTCGGCGCGAAGCTGCCCGCGATCAACTCCACCAAATCCCTGACCGGCCATGCCTTAGGCGCGGCGGGTGTCAACGAGGCGATCTTCTCGATCATTCAGATGCAAGAGGGCTTCCTCGCCGCCTCCGCCCACATCGAAACCCTAGACCCCGAGGCAGTGGGCTTCCCCATTGTGCGTGAGCGCCGCGATGCCACACTCAATTGCGTGATGTCCAACAGCTTCGGCTTTGGCGGCACCAATGCCAGCTTGGTGTTTGAGCGGTTTGGGTAATTTTATGCCGGGGTAGGCCTTGTGCCTACCCACTATACGAGCACACCTACCAATACAGGACAACCATTAGGGTTACCCCTGCATCTTCCTACCTAAACTGACTTTGCGATGCGGCCGTAGCGCTTCGCACGCGCTCACCTCAGCTCATTGACGCATCTGTTGTCTGACTAAGAGTCGTTTACTTCGTATCACCGCCTGTATTTTTTATATATACCTACCTGGTATACTCCATGCTAATGAACATTTCATTTATTGATGCTGATATTGCCGAGTTGTGCAAACAGTCCAAAGTGGCTACACGCAAACTGGGGGCTGAGTCAGCGAAAAAATTACAGCGCCGCCTGAGCGAATTGTTTGCCGCAAGTGTGGTCACCGACCTGGTGGCGGGGCGGCCACACCCGTTGGAGCGCGACCGGGCGGGACAATTCGCGGTGGATTTATATCGGGGTTACCGTTTGATATTCATAGCGACGCAACAACCGCCGCCTACCAAGGCCGATGGCTCCATAGATTGGGCGCAGGTAGATGACATCACTATTATTGAAGCAGGGGATTACCATGGCTGAGCAGCCACTACAAAAGTATGAGTCACTGGCGGATTTTGCGCCGGATTGGCTCTGCACGCCCGGCGATTCGATTGCCGATTTACTGGAAGAACGCGGATGGAGCCAGACTGACTTGGCTACGCGCACTGGCTTCACCAAAAAACATGTACATATGCTACTGCAGGGCAAAGCACCTATTTCCGAAGATACAGCATTGAAATTGGAACGGGTGCTGGGTAGCAGCGCACGCTTTTGGATGAGCTTGGAAACCCAGTATCGCGAACAGTTATTACGTCATGAGGCAATAGGCCCATTGGCACAGGCGGCCGATTGGTTAAAAGAACTGCCTCTGAAAGATATGCTGAAATATGGCTGGGTAGATAAAATGCCTGATAAGGCACAGCAGGTTTATGCTTGCTTGCGCTATTTCGGAGTGGCCACGGTGGCGGCATGGCGCGCTCAATACGAGCGACCAGTGGCGGCTTACCGTGCTGCCGAAAAACTCATGCGTACCCCTGCGGCAGTGTCCGCATGGTTACGCCAAGGCGAGCGCGAGGCGGAAAAGTTACGTTGCGGGGAATACAGCCGCGAACGATTTGAGGCGGCTTTGCGGGAAATACGAGCGATTACCCTTGAGCCTCACCCTGAAAAATTCCTGCCGGAATTAGTTACGAGATGTGCACACGTGGGGGTCGCGGTGGTGTTGGCGCCCGCACCCAAGGGCTGCCCGGTGAGCGGGGCGACACGGTGGCTGAGTGCGCAAAAAGCGCTTATCATGTTAAGCGTTCGCGGCAAAACGGATGACAAGTTGTGGTTTACATTTTTTCACGAGGCAGGGCATTTGCTCAAACATGGCAAACGGCTGACCTTTCTCGACATTCTGGGAGAAGATGGACTAAACCCAGAAGAAGAGGCGCAAGCCAATGCTTTTGCGCGTGATTTTTTGATTGCTGCGGCAAATTATCGGAAATTTTGCGAGATCGGTCAATTCACGGAGGCCAGAATTAGGGACTTCGCAAGGGGCGAGGGTGTATCGCCGGGTATTGTGGTTGGGCGATTGCAATTTGATCGTTACTTGGGATGGGACCGGCTGAACAAACTGAAAGTAACTTATCGTTGGAATCATGAGGGTTAAGGCGGACGTTCTGAGTTTGTTATTGCACACTGCGTAGAAAGTTTTAGGGTATCAGCCCTCTATATTTTGTCGCGCACGGGAAAGCGCACACTCCTCGGCAACTGCTCCTCGGCTTTAGCATCCTGCGTCGCCCTAACTCCTGCATCCATGCAGTCGTGCTTTGCCCTACTGAGGTATCCTGAAAAAAGTAGACACGCCTGTATGAGTTATACTAGGCGATCAGG